>NZ_JAXAVW010000002.1:0-368300 GCF_033949945.1 Lentzea miocenica | reverse complement strand
CCGATCAGCCTGGCAAGTGAGCCAACCAAAACCCGGCAGATTCTGCTTCAAAAGCCCCGCCGGAAAAACCTACCAACGCCACCCGGAACCAGTACTGGGCGACCCACCGCCATTCTGAATTGACGTGACCACAGAAATTCGGGTCAGGTCTTGTCCTGAAACGGCCAGGGATGCGCAACCACGTTGTGCGCGGTGATCTCCTCACCACAACACCGGCAGGCGAGGAACGCCTCAGCCACCTCCCCGCACGCGCTGTGCTCCAGCACAACCGGCGGACCATCAGGGTCCGGCACGTACGTGTCCCCCCACTTCATCAGAACAACGATGGCGGGAAACAACTCCAACCCAGCCTGGGTGAGCCGGTACTCGTCCCGATCCTCCGCGTACGCCACCCGCTCCAGCAACCCAGCCTCCACAAGCGACTTCAGCCGGGCGGACAACGTAGGACGCGGGATGGACAGGTTCCGCACGAACTGCCCGTACCGGCGAACGCCGAAGAACGCCTCACGCAGGATCAGCAACGTCCACCGCTCCCCCACGAGATCAAGCGCTCGCCCAACCGACTCACCCCGGAACCGGCGGTCGAGAGCGCCAGGGTCGATCATCGGCGTCCTTTCGTCAGTAGCGGGGAGAGCGTAGTCAGCAACCGCCGCCCAGCCGGGTCCTCCGCCGTCGCAGGCACAAGCCCGACGTGCGAAACGCCCGCCTCGAAGTACGAGTCCACCCGGCGAACGATGTCGTCCGCAGAGCCGACCGCACCGACCGCTTCGATCAGGTCGACCGGGATGTCCTGCGCCAGCTCAGCACGCGGCGCGCCGCTTCGAGCCCGAGCCACGAGGTCGCCGTGACCGAGGGCGGTGAACATCTCGCCGTAGCCAGGAGGGGCGAGGTAGACGGCGAGCTGGGACCGCAACTGACGGAGGGTTGCCTCGCCGGGGTCGAGGGCCGCGGGGATCCAGACGGCGACGGGCGGAGGAGCGTCGGCAACACCGGAAAACGCTCCGCAAACGTCGGCGACGTGATCGGCGCTGACCAGGTTCAACACCACCTCGTCCCCCTCCTCCACCGCCACCCGCGTCATCGCCGGCCCGAACGCCGCCACCGAGATCGACCTGTCAGGAACCGGCTGCTGCAACCGAAACCCGGCGACCCGGTCGCCGTTCAGGATCGCCCGAGTGTCCCGGACGGTCTGCCGCATCCGCCGGACGGGTTCGAACGGCCGCCCATGCCACTCGGACACGATCCGCGGACTGGACGCACCCAACGCCAAACCGGCCCGCCGCCCGGTCATGGCGACCACAGTGGACAGTCCCAGAGCAAGCGCCACCGGACTGCGCACCCCGACCGCGAGCGGCCCGATCCTCAACGAGATGTCAGATGTCCGCAGCCCGATGGCCGTGGCCAGCGCGAACGCGTCGAACGTCGCCATCTCGCCGATCCACAACGTGCCGAACCCGGCTTCGTCAGCCACCACGGCGATGTCGAGCGCCTCCGCCGGCGGCCGGTCCAGCCAGAACGGCGTCACCACACCGACAGACGTCACAGCTGCTCCGTCCGCACCGGTACGCCGAGCAGCACCTTGCCCGGCAACTCGTACGAGGCCGCGTTGACCTGGAAGTGCGCGGTCGCGGTGTGCGCATCGCGGAACCGTCGCTGCAGTGGTGCGCCGTCGTAGATCGCGCCACCACCGGCCAAGTCGTAAAGGTCAGCGACGACCACCCGCGCGGCACGGGTCGCATGGGTCGCGGCCAGTCGCAACGCCGACCGCACGCCCACCGGTACCGGTTCACGACCTTGCGCCGCCTGCCACGCCTCGGCCACCGCCTCGTAGAAGAACGCCCGCGCGGCCCGGAGCGACGCGTCCGCCTCGGCCACCGCCGCCTGGACGGAGGTCCGTTCCGCCAGAGTGCGACGAGATCCGAGCGGACTGCGGTGCACCGCCAAAGCCACGAAGTCGTCCAGCGCACCGAAAGCATTGCCCAGAGCAGCCGCCGCGACCGACAGCGCGAAGAACCCGAACACCGGGAAGCGGTACAGCGGACCAGCGCCAACCGGCGGTCCGTCCAAAACAGACAGAATTCGATGATCGGGGACGAACACGTCACGAGCCACCGAGTCGTGGCTTCCGGTGCCGCGCAACCCGGTCGTGTGCCAGGTGTCGAGGACCTCCAGCGACGACTTCGGCAGCGCGGCCACCTTCAGCACCCCGGACGAGTGCACGAACCCGGCGAACAACCAGTCGGCGTGCTGGATCCCCGAGCAGAACGACCACTGCCCCGACACCACCACCCCGCCGTCGACCGCGGCACCACGTCCCTTGGGCGCCCACACCCCGGCAGCCACCGACCGCGGATCGCCGAACACCTCGTCCGCGCCGGCCGAGGGCAGATAGGCGGCGAGCAACCCGCTCGTGGCGGCGATCGACACGCACCACCCGGCGGAGGCGTCACCACGGGCGATCGTCTCCGCGGCGGCCAGCGTCTCGGCCGGATCGGACTCGGCACCGCCCAGCGCACGCGGAACACCCAGCCGGAACAGCCCCGCGTCCTGGATCGCGGCCAGCAGTTCGGGGGCGAGCGCGCGCCCTGCCTCGGTCTTCGGTGCGACCTCTCGGGCCAGCTCGGCCACGGCAGCCAGCACGGTTCCTCCCGGTTCACTATGGTTCAGTTTTCTTACCGGTTCAGTTTCCTTACCGTAGCCACGACGAGAGCGGCAAAGCAAGAGGGGCCCCACCGGTGAAGGTGGAGCCCCTCTCAACGAACAACGGTCAGGCGAACGGCCCCTTGTCGATGCCGCACGTCTTCTGCGCAGGCAGCACACCGGTGAAGAGGTACTCCCGCTTCACCTTCTCCGCGCACGCGCTGCGCACGTACATGGAGGTGTGCCCGTACCCCTCGACCGTCAGGAACCCGGTGCGAGCCATCTCCGCGGCACCGTCACGAGCGCCGTGCAACGGCGTCGACGGGTCGAACCTGCTGTTGATGAACAGGATCGGCGCCGAGGTCCAGCGGTTCCACGGACCGGTGTAGCGGTCGTCGTCACGGCCCTGCCAGAACGCGCAGGCCATCATGTCGTAGACCACCGCGCGGCCCCAGTACGGAACACGCTCGTCCTCGCTCTTCCCGTACTTCGTGTAGGCAGCGGTGTCGCGCGGAAAGTTGCTGTCCGAGCACTGAACCGCGTTGAACCCCTCGAACCGGTTCGAGGGGTAGTCGGCGGCAGCCGCGGTCAACGACGCCGGTGCGTCATGGACCCCCTGCAGGATCCGGGCGGTGTCCTGCCAGGTCTCCGGCTGCGCCAGCGCGTCCCAGACGAGGCTGATCAGCGAGACGCGGTCGAACCGGCCGTCCGGTGTGGTGACCGGAGAAGCCGTCACCTTCGTCACCAGGTCCGCCCACTTCTGCTTCAGGTCACCGCCCGCGAACGCACACTTCGCGCCCGGCGCCGCACAGAGCTTCAGGAACTGGTCGAACGTCTCGGCGACCCCGCGCGGCACGTCCTGGCGCGTGTCCAGCGGCACGGTCGTGCCCTGGTCACCGTGCCCGGTGGCGTTGCCGATGAAGTCGAGCGAGCCGTCGAACGCGAGCGCGCGAACCTTGTCCGGGAACATGTTCGCGTAGATCGCGCCGAGGTGCGTGCCGTACGAGATGCCGTGGTACGTCAGCTTCTTGTCGCCGACTGCCTTGCGCAGCAGGTCCAGGTCACGTGCCGTGTTCGCGGACGAGACGTGGTCCAGCAGGTCGCCGGACTTCTCCTCACAACGGCGCACGAACTCGCGGTACGAGTCGTAGAACGCGGGCTCGTCCGCCGCAGTGTTCGGGTACACCGGAATTCCGTTCAGGAACGTCTGCTGCTCCTCGACGCTGTCGAAGCAGCGCACCGTCGCGGAACGGCCGATGCCGCGGGGATCCCACGACACCACGTCGAACCGCGCCCGCAGCTCCGGCGAGAACAACCACTCCCACTTGCCGCGCGCCCGCAACCGGTCGACGCCGGACGCGCCCGGCCCGCCGAAGTTCACGAACAGCGAGCCGATCCGCTTGGCGGGATCGGTCGCGGGCATCCTGATCAGCGCCAGGTCGATCTTCGTGCCCGACGGCTGGTCGTAGTCGAGCGGCACCTTCGCGGTCGAGCACTGGAACCCGTCCTGGCAGTCCTGCCAGCTCAGCACGGGTGTCTGCGCTTCTTCCGCGGCCACGGCGGCCGGCGCCAGCCCGATCAGCAGCGCAGCCGTGATCAATGTCGATTTCAAAACAGCTCCCCAGGTCTGACCTCTCGATCACGAAGACGCCAGGAAGAGCGACGAGGTTGCCCACACCGGGCAACCGCTTTCCGGTCTGCGGCGTGATCACTGCGACATCGACGAAGGGGGAAGTTCGATGAGACGCGGAATGGCTGCATTCGCTGCGGCCCTGTCACTGACCGCGGTGCTGGAGCCGCAAGCAGGGGCGGCCGATCTGACCGGCTGGGCGGTGGGCTTTCTGCCCATGCCCGAGGGGTACCCGGCGCGGGCGCACATGACGGAACCGACCGCGCCGCAACCGTGCGCGGCAGGCCAGAAGGCTTCAACACGGCTCGCGTGAACGACCAGAACCGGGCCGGGATGATCGTCGGTGTCTCCACGCACCTCGACGACCCGCGCGAACAACGAGCGTGGACCTTCGACGCACGCGGGTTCACCCTGCTCGCGCAGCCCGCGGAATACACCGACACCTGGGCGACCGCGGTCAACGACCGAGGCGACATCTTTGGCGCGGCGACCAGGGACCGGAACACAGCCGAGTGGGAACCGTTCGTGTGGCCGGCCGACAATCCCGCCGCACCGAGAGCCGTCGGACTGCCGAAGGAGTTCTCCGAGCGGCTCTACGGCTTCGTCGACATCGACCACGACGGCAGCCTGATCTACAACACTCACGACGGGCCGGGACGGTGGAAGGACGGCGGCGTCCACTGGCGGGCACCGGATGCCCGCCCGCAACCGCTGCCCGGCTGCACCTGGGCGTTCGACATGAACCGCGACCGCCTGGTGCTCGGCACCGAGGAGACTCCGTTCGGCACCCCGCAGTACTACGGAGTCTGGCACGACGGCAGCTACGCGGGACGGCTCCCCGCCCTCCCGACGCACCCGCTGATCGCTCCGCGGTTCGTCGGGGACGACGGTGCGATCGTGTTCAGCGGTTGAGCGCGTGGGTCGCGGTAGCACCGCCGTCCACGGCGATCTCCGCGCCCGTGCAGTACGCGCTGTCATCGCTCGCCAGGAAGAGGACGACGTTCGCGACGTCCTCCGGCTGACCGACCCGGCGCAGCGCCACCTTCTTCCCGATCGGGGAGATGTCGATCGGCCGCCCCAGCGTCTCGCTCACCATCGGTGTGTCGATGGCGCCGGGGTGCACCGAGTTGACCCGGATGCCGTGCTGGCCCAGTTCCAGCGCGGCGACCTTGGTCATGCCGCGGATCGCGAACTTCGACGCCGTGTACGCGACCAGGTAGGGCATGCCGGCCAGGCCTTCGACGGATGACACGTTGACGATCGAGCCGCCGCCCGCACGCGTCATCGACTCCACCACCGCGCGCATCCCCAGGAACGTGCCGACCTGGTTGATGCCGATCACGCGCTGGTAGTCGGCGAGCGTGGTGTCCGCCAGCGCGGAGAAGTGCAGGATGCCCGCGTTGTTCACGAGAACCGTGATGTCCCCGAGCGTGTCCACAGTGGACGCGACGACCGCCGCCCAGTCCTCCTCGGACGACACGTCGAGGTGGCTGTACTCAGCGCCCAGTTCGGCGGCTAGCTCCTTGCCCTGGTCGTCGAGCACGTCGGTGAGCATCACCCGTGCGCCCTCCGCGACGAACCGGCGCGCCGCGGCCGCGCCCTGACCGCGGGCGGCGCCGGTGATCAGGGCGACCTTGCCGTCCAGCCGCATCTACATCAGCTCGTCGGTCAGCGGCATCATCACGGTCTTGAGCTCGGTGTAGGCCTCGTAGGCGCTCTGCCCGCCCTCGCGGCCGAGACCGGACTGCTTGTAGCCGCCGAACGGCACGTGCGGTTCGAGCTGGAACCCGTTGATGCCGACCATGCCGACGCGCAACCGCTTCGAGACGCGGAACGCGCGGCGGACGTCGTTGGTGTAGACGCCGGCGCCCAGGCCGTACTCGGTGTCGTTCGCGATCCGGATGGCTTCTTCTTCGTCGTCGAACGGCACGACGGTCAGCACCGGGCCGAAGATCTCGTCCCGGGCGATCGCCATGTCGTTGCTGGCGTCCGCGAAGATCGTCGGTGCGACGAAGTTCCCGGACGCCAGGTCGCCTTCGAGCCGGGTGCCGCCGGTGACCAGGCGAGCGCCGTCCTCCTGGCCGCGTTCGATGTAGCCGAGGACGCGCTCGAGCTGCTTGCCGTTGATCAGCGGGGAGGCCAGCACCGCCGGGTCGAACGGGTCGCCGAACGTCACCGCGCTAGCGAGCATCGACGCCATGTTGATGAACTCTTCCTGCACGTCCCGCTGGACCAGCGCCCGCGTGTGCGCCACGCACGCTTGTCCGGACAGGCCCATCGTGACCATGCCCATGCAGGTCATCGCGGCGAGACCGACGTTCGGTGCGTCCGCGAACACGAGCGCCGGCGACTTCCCGCCCAGCTCCAGCGAAACGCGCTTCATCGTGCCCGCCGAGGCTTCGACGATCCGGCGGCCGACCGCGCGGCTGCCGGTGAAGCTGATCTTGTCGACGCCGGGGTGGGTGATCAGCGCTTCGCCGGTCGGGTTGCCGGGGCCGGTGACGAGGTTGACGACACCCTCCGGGAGGCCCGCCTCGATCAGCAGCTCGACCATGCGGATCACGCAGAACGACGCGTACTCCGACGGTTTGACGACGACCGTGCAGCCCGCGGCCAGTGCGGGTGCGAGTTTCTGGGCGAACAGCACGAACGGCGCGTTCCACGGCAGGATCGCCGCGACGACACCGACCGGTTCGCGGAAGGTCATCGCGAGGTGGTCACCGCCCTGGTACGGCGGCAGCGTCTGGCCGCCGACCTTGTCGATCCAGCCCGCGTGGTGGTCGAAGATGTCCGCCGCGATGCCGACCGACGTGGCGTAGATCTGGCCGAACGTGAGCGGCACGCCGTTGTCCAGCGCCTGCAGGCCGCGCAACTCGTCCGAGTGCTCCCGCAACAGATCGCTGTACCTGCGCAGGATCTTGATGCGCTCACCGGCCCCGGACCGCGGCCACGGTCCCTCGTCGAACGCTTTGCGGGCGGCCAGCACCGCGGCGTCGACGTCTTTGGCCGACGCGACGGCGAAGCTGCCGATCTCCTCGGCGGTCGCCGGGTGGTGGTGGGTCCAGTTCTCGTCCGTCTCGCGGAACTCGCCACCGATGAGGAGCCGGCCGTCCTTCAGGCCCAGCGATTCGCGGTGCGGTTGGACGGTGAGCGGCACAGCTCCTCCTACAGCGCAGTATGTTTCAGAGACTCGCGGTGTTTCAAAGACTCACGGTTTCCGTGCAGGCGAAGGTCCTTTGTGGATCCCGGTCGGTGAAGTAACTGTCGAGATCGCCGAAGGAGTTGAACTTCTGCTCCACGGTGGGTGGGGCCATCAGCGCGACCATGCCGCCGTGCACGACGAAGACCTGTCCGTTGATCTTTTCCCCGGACGGTCCCGCCAGGTGTGCGACGAACTTCGCCACGTGTTCGGGCGCCAGCGAGTCGTCGCCGTCCGGTGCGTCACCGAAGACGTGCGCGGTCATTCCGGTTCTGGCCCGCGGGCAGATCGCGTTGGCGCGGACGCCGTAGCGGGACGTGCCACGTGCGGTCGCGACCGTCAGTGCGGCGATCCCCGCCTTGGCCGCCGCGTAGTTGGCCTGGCCTTCCGAGCCGAGTAGAAACGCCTCGGAGGAGGTGTTCACGATCCGGCCGTAGACCGGTGCCCCGGCGGCCTTCGACTGCTGCTTCCACAGCGACACCGCGTTGCGCGACAACAGGAAGTGGCCGCGCAGGTGCACTCGTACGACCAGGTCCCATTCTTCGTCGGACATGTTGAACAGCATCCGGTCGCGCAGCACACCGGCGTTGTTCACGACGACGTGGAGCCCGCCGAACTGCTCGACGGCCGCGGTGACGAGGGCGTCAGCGGTACTCCGCTCCCCCACGTCACCCTCGACCACCACGCACTTCGCGCCCAGCTCCTCGATCTCGGCCGCGGCGGCCTCGGCCGAGCCCGGCAGGTCGTTCAGCACCAGGGAGGCACCGGCTCGCGCGAGCTCCAGTGCTTCCGCCCGGCCCAGTCCGGCACCCGCGCCGGTGACGACGGCGACCTTCCCCGCAAGGTCCACAAGAGACTCCCAAGAAGGAATGTGTCAGTCGAAAAGGATCACTTGGCGGATCAGCGATCCGCCGCCGCGCAAGGCCTGCAGGCCCTCGTTCACGTCCTCCAGCTTGATCCGCTTGCTGATCATGCCTTCGAGGTCGAGCCGGCCCTGCCGCCACAGCGCGATCATGCGTGGCACGTCCCGGCGGAAGTTCGCCGTCCCGTAGAACGACCCGTGCAACGTCTTGTCGTGCAGGAACAGTTCCTGGGCGCTGAACGACACCATCGCGTCCGCCCGGCCCGCGCCGACGACGACCGTGTGGCCACCGCGGCGGGTCAGGTCCCACGCCTGGCGGATCGTGGCGGGGATGCCGACGACGTCGAACACGTAGTCGAAGCCCATGCCGAAGTTCAGCTGGTTGTTCAGGTCCACGATGCCGTCGGGCGTCGTGGCGTGCGTCGCGCCGAAGTTCTTCGCGACGTCGTGCTTTTCGAGCACCGGGTCGACAGCGACGATCCTTGCGGCGGCGGCCAGCCGCGCGCCCTGGATCACCGCGACACCGACACCACCGCAGCCGATCACCGCGACACTCGAACCCGGTTCGACCTTCGCGGTGTTCAGCACCGCGCCGACGCCGGTCAGGATGCCGCACGACAACAGCGCCGCGATCTCCCACGGCACGTCGTCGTCGATCTTCATCGCGGCATCGGCGGGAACGACCATCTCCTCGGCGAAGGCGCCAAGACCCGCGTAACCGAACGCCGGATTGCCACCGACGACGAACCTCGGTGACGTGAAAGCCGAAATGGTGTGCACGAGGCACAAGTGAGACTGGCCGGTGACGCACTGGGCGCACTTCCCGCACGGCGGCACGAACGTGATCGCCACGTGGTCGCCGACCGCCAGCTGCGTCACGGCACTGCCGATCTCCACGACCTCACCGGCGCCTTCGTGGCCGACGACACCGGGTGTCAGGGCGGGCAGCGTTCCGTCCATTGCGGACAGATCGCTGTGGCACACCCCGCACGCCTTGATCTTGATGCGGACTTCCTGCGGCCCCGGCGCGGTGGTCGTCACGTCGTCCCGGAGCTCTAGCTTGTCGTCGCCTACCTGGTTGAGCACGGCTGCCTTCACCGGGATCACTCCTCGCTGAGCTCAACGGCTGAGGTACCCGTCGCACACTAGAATCTGTTCCTGTTCATGACAAGGCCCATCAGCGTGAGAGCCGCAGCGCACCCTTGGGGCAGGACGCGACCGCGCGTTCCGCCAACGCCACCTCGCCATCGGCGAGTTCACCCTCCCGGATCTGCAAAACCTCGTCATCGTCAAGGTCAAACACCTCGGGCAGGATTGACATGCACTCACCGTGCGCCTCACACAGCGAAGGGTCGACGTCGACCTTCATCGCGGCCTCCTGACATCAAGTAGAACTTGTTCTAGAGTAGCCGTCATGCGCATCGGTTTCACGCCCGAACAGGAGCAGTTGCGCCAGGAGTTGCGGGCGTACTTCGCCGCGCTCATGACGCCGCGACGCCGGGAAGGCCTCGCCGGAGGCAGCGACCACGGCGGCGGTGACTACGGCACAGCCGAGATGTACAAGGACACCGTCCGCCAGATGGGGCTCGACGGGTGGCTGACCATCGGCTGGCCGGAGGAGTACGGCGGCCGCAACCGGCCCATGATCGAGCAGCTGATCTTCCTCGACGAGGCGTCTGCGGCCGGAGCGCCGGTGCCGTTCCTGACGCTGAACTCGATCGGGCCGACGATCATGGCGTACGGCACGCCCGAGCAGAAGGCGTTCTACCTGCCGAAGATCGCGTCCGGGGAGATCCACTTCGCCATCGGCTACTCCGAACCCGAGGCGGGCACCGACCTGGCGGCGTTGCGCACTCGGGCGGTGCGCGACGGCGACGACTACGTGATCAACGGCCAGAAGATGTGGACCAGCCTCATCCAGTACGCGGACTACGTCTGGCTGGCCTGCCGCACCGACCAGGAATCGCAGCGGCACAGGGGGTTGAGCATCATCATGGTGCCGACCACCGATCCCGGTTTCTCCTGGACACCCGTGCCGACGATGTCCGGGCCGACCACCAGCGCGACGTTCTACGACAACGTGCGCGTGCCGGCGACGAACCTGATCGGCGAGGAGCACAAGGGCTGGAAGCTCATCACCAACCAGCTCAACCACGAACGCGTCGCTCTTTGTTCGGCCGCACCGTTGCAGACCGCGCTGCGCGAGGTTCGGCAGTGGGCCCAGGAGACCGGCGCTGACCAGCACGAGTGGGTGCGACTGCACCTGGCCCGCGTGCACGCCAAGACGGAGTTCCTCAAGCTGATCAACTGGCGGATCGCCTCCGGCGGTGACGAGGCGCCCTCTCCCGCGGAAGCCTCCGCCACCAAGGTCTTCGGCACCGAGTTCGCGACCGAGGGCTACCGGCTGCTGATGGAGGTCCTGGGCGCCAACGGAATCGTGCGCACCGGGTCGCCGGGAGCACTGCTGCACGGCCGGGTGGAACGCATGCACCGCTCGTCGCTGATCCTGACGTTCGGCGGCGGCACCAACGAGATCCAGCGGGACATCATCGCGCGCGTGGGCCTCGGTTTGCCCGCCGTACCCCGGTAAGGAGACTTCGTGGACTTCACCCTGACCGAGGCGCAGCGCGAACTGGCGGCGCTGACCCGCAAGATCCTCGACTCGTCGGACACACCGTGGGCCGATCTGGTCAAGTCCGGGGTCGTGCCCGAGTCGCCCGACGAGTTCGGCGTGCTGGAACAGTGCTCGGTGCTGGTCGAGCTGGGCCGCGCGATCTCACCGGTCCCCTACCTGCCGACCGTGGTCGCGTCTTGCGCGCTGGCCGACTTCGGTACGCCGGAACAACGTTCTCGCTGGCTGAAGCCCGGAACTGTGTTGTCGGTGGCGCTCGCCGAGGACACCGATGGCGCGAAGACCACCGTGCCGTTCGCCGGTACCGCGGAGGCTTTCCTGGTGTCGCACGGGGAACAGGTGTTCCTCGTCGAGGCCGGTGACCTTGCTGTCACTTCGCAGGAACTGGTCGACGGCTCCGAGGCTGGATGGTTCGAGTTCTCCGGTGGCGGTGACGTGGTTGCGGGCCTCACGCCGGAGTGGCTGATCACGCGGTACACGTTGGGGCTGTGCGCGTTGCAGCTCGGGGTGACCGAACGGGCGTTGGAGCTGACAGCGGAGTACGCACGGACGCGGGTGCAGTTCGACCGGCCGATCGGCAGCTTCCAGGCTGTGGCGCAACGACTTGCTGATGCGTACATCGACGTCGCGGCGATCCGTTTGACGTTGTGGCAGGCGGCATGGCGACTGTCCGAAGGGCTGGACGCAGACGCTGAGGTGGCGACCGCGAAGTTCTGGGCCGCCGATGCCGGGCATCGTGTTGCCCACACCGCCGTGCACGTCCACGGCGGCACAGGTATCGACATGAGCCACGAGGTGCACAAGTTCTTCACCGCGGCCAAGCGGTGTGAGTTCGAGCTGGGCGGTGCGACCGCCCAGCTCCTCAAACTCAGTGCCGCGATCTGATCAGCCGCACCAGAACCAGCGCGCCGGCCGGGAGTCCCCGCCGGTGGGGATGTAGGTGCCGATCAGGGCACCCTCGTCTGTGACGTCGCCGTAGTACGCAGAGGCGACCACCGGCAGGTTCGCGGAGTCCACGGGGTAGTGGACACCCCACTGCCACAAGGTCGCGACGCCGTTGACCGCGCCGAACACCACGTGACCGCTGGAAGTCCTGCCCCAGGGCGTGGTGCCGGCTTCCCAGGTGGCGACCTGCTGCCCGGCCAGGTTCCACTCCGCGAGGCCGGTCGGGGAGGGGTGCAGGACCCGGTCGTTGTCGAAGACCATCCGCTGCTTGCCGCCGGGCAGTTCAGTCCGCTGCCCGGTCTCGACGTCGATCACGAACCCCGACGCGCCCGAGATCTGCACGACCTTCCCGTCGTCGCTGATGCCGATGGCCGGTCCGGGCAGGAAGGTCTTCGCGGCACCGCTGTTGGGCCACACCGTGGTGTGCCGAGTGTTCGGCGTGTCGCTCTGCCACACCTCGCCGACCACGTCACCGTGGTTGTTCACGCCTTTGGCCTGTGAGTTGAGGCCCTCGGGCGTGTCCAGCAACTCATAAGCGCCGTCGCGGTACCGGAAGGCCACCGTGCGGTGCTGGTCCAGGATCTCCTGCCGCCCGACGACGACCCCGCTGTTGTTCACGTCGGTCGGCCGGATCGCGGTCAGCCACCAGCCGGACGGCGTCATCCGGGTCAGCACGCCGTTGTCCCACACCAGGCCGCTCTCGACGTGAGAACTCTCGCCGACCTTGGCCTCTCCGACGATGAACCGGTTGTTCTCGCTGCTGCCGCTGGTCCTCGCGTACCTCGAGTCGTCCGGCACCGGAAGGTCGTGCGCGATCCACCGGCACGGGTCCGCCACGGCGTGCGGTGCCGCCGCTGTGGAGGCCAGCACCAACCCGCTGAACAGCACCCCAATCACACGTCTGTGCTTCATGGTGTCCCCCATTTCGTTCAGCCGCACCAGAACCAGCGCGCCGGGTGCGTCGACCCGTCCGAGTTCTTGTAGGTGCCGATCAACGCACCCTCATCGCTGATGTCGCCGTAATAGGCCGCGTCCGGCAGCTTCGCGGAGTCCACGGGGTACCGGACGCCCCACTGCCACAGCGTCGGGATGCCTGCGACGGCACCGAACACGACGTGGCCACTGGACGTCCTGCCGAACGGTTCCGTTCCGCCCTCCCAGGTGGCGACGTGCTCACCCGCGATGTTCCACTCCTTGAGGCCGCCCTCGGCGGGGTGCAACACCCTGTCGTTGTCGAGGACCATCGACCACCGGGCACCGGTCAGCTCGGTCGACCGCCCGCTCTCGATCTCGGTCACGGCCGCCCACCGCGGCATGATCTGCACGATCTTGCGGTCGTCGGTGATGCCGACAGCCCCCTCCCCCGGCGGGAAGTCCTTGCGGGGCCCGCTGCCCGGCCACACGACGGTCCGGTGGTAGGTCGGTGTGTCGGGGCTCCAGGTCTCGCCGATCACGTCACCGAGCGCGTTGATCGCGACCGCTTTGGAGTTCTGCCCCGCCGGCGTGTCCAGGTACTCGTAGACGCCGTCGCGGTAGCGGAAAGCGCGATGGATCCCGTCGTTCCAGCTGTACCACTCGCCCACGACCACGCCGACGTTGTTCACGTCCGCGGGCTCGACGCCGATCGTCGGCGAGCCCGACGAGGTCATCAGGCGCAGCGCCCCGTTGTCCCAGATCAGACCGCGCTCAGCGGCGCCGTCGATCCTGGTCGCGCCGACGATGAACCGGTTGTTCTCGCTGCTCCCCCAGGTCCTGGCGTACGCGGCGCCGGCCGGCAGCGGCAGGTCATGCGCGATCCACCGGCACGGGTCGGCCGCGACGGCATGCGGTGCCGTGACGGTGGACGCGAGCACCAATCCCGTGAAGAGCACACCAAATACACGTCTTCGCTGCATGTTTCCCCCTTGAACTTCCCCAGGCGGAAACAAGATACGTGTCAACGGGACAGTTTGGTCAATCTCTCCACAGTTTCGCCGAACTCCCGCAGCAGGTCAGCCATCACGTCCGCGACGGGGCGCACCTCGTTCATCCGCCCGACGACCTGACCGACCGGCATCGACACCACGGACGGGTCGTCGGACCGGGCGATGCGCAGGTGCGCCTCGCTCACCAAAAGGTTCTGCAACGGCATCGGCAACGGCTCCGGCGCGCCGGGCGCGGACCACGCCTCGGTCCACCGCGTCTTCAGCAGCCGCGCCGGTTTGCCGGTGTAGATCCGGGTGCGGACCGTGTCGCTCGAAGTGGCTGCCAGCAAGGCTTTCTGGGTGAGTGGACTCTGCGTGTACTCGGCCGTCGTCAGCCAGTACGAACCCATCCACACACCGGAAGCGCCCAGCGCCATCGCGGCCGCGGCCTGCCGTCCCGAGCCGATGCCACCCGCGGCGAGCACCGGAACGTCGACCGCGTCCACGATCTCCGGCACGAGCACCATCGTGGCGACCTCGCCGGTGTGCCCACCCGCCTCATATCCCTGTGCCACCACGATGTCGACGCCGTTCTGCACGTGCCTGCGCGCGTGCTCGGCTTTGCCCGCAAGGGCGGCGACCGGAACACCGGCCGCGTGGACACGTTCGATGACGTCGGTGGGCGGCGAGCCCAGGGCGTTGGCGATGAGGCGGATCGGGTGTTCCAGCGCGATGTCGACGTGTGACCGGGCGACCGAGTGCAGCCAGCCGAGCACGCCCTCGCCGCCCTCACCGTCCGGCAGCGGTGGCACGCCGAGCTTCAACAGCGTCTGCTGCACGAACTCCTTGTGGCTCTGCGGAATGAGCTCGGCGAGGTCGACCTGGGTGCCCTCTTTCGGCACGGTGGCGGGCATGACGATGTCGACGCCGTACGGTTTGCCGTCGGTGTTGTCGTCCATCCACGTCAACGCGCGGTCGAGGTCTTCCGCGTCGTTGAACCGCACGCAGCCGAGGACACCGAGCCCGCCGGCCCGGCTGATCGCCGCCGCGACGTGCTCGGACGGCGTGAAGCCGAAGATCGGGTGCTCGATGCCCAGCTGGTCACACAGGCTGGTGCGCATGATCCTCCGCATCGTTGAACGGCTCACACCGGTTGGTGCGCATTGTCCTCCACGTGGCGCCTTGCCCACTGGTAGTCGGGTTTGCCGCTCGGGGTGCGGCCGATCTCGCCGACCAGCCACAGCGACCGCGGCACCTTGTAGCCCGCGAGCGACTCGCGCACGTGAGCGTCCAGTTCGGACAGTGTCGGGGTCGCGCCGTCGCGTGGCTGCACGAGTGCGCCGACGCGTTGGCCGAGCAGGTCGTCCGGGATGCCGATGACGAGCGCGTCGAAGACGTCCGGGTGCGACTTGAGCACCGCCTCGACCTCCTCCGGGAACACCTTCTCGCCGCCGGTGTTCACGCAGGTGTTGCCGCGGCCCAGCAACGTGATGTCGCCGTCGGCCTCGAACCGCGCGTAGTCGCCGGGCACCGTGAACCGCTTGCCGTCGACCTCGACGAACATCCGCGCGGTCTTCTCGGGGTCCTTGTAGTAGCCGAGCGGGATGTGCCCGCCGCGCGCCAGCTTGCCGATGACACCGGGCGCCGGTTCGAGCTTGTTGCCGTCGTCGTCGATGACGATGGTGTCCTCGTTCAGCTTCACCTTGGTGCCGTCGGTCTTCTCGATCTCCTTGGGCACCGCGCCGATGCCGGTGGACCCGGTCTCGCTCGACCCGATCGACTCCAGCAACGTCGTGTGCGGCAGGAGTTCCTGGTACTGCTTCTTGACCGTGAAGGAGAACAACGCGGCACTGCTGTTGATGATGAACAGCGACGAGCCGTCGTACCCGCCCTTCTGGAACTCCTCGATCAGGGGGCGGCCCATCGCGTCGCCGGTGATCACGGCGACCTGGACCTTCTCCTCGCCGATCACCCGCCAGATCTCGGCGGGGTCGAACTTCGGCACCAGCACCACCGTGCTGCCGCTGAACAACGCGCCGAGCACGGCCCACTGCGCCGCACCGTGGATCAACGGCGGCAGGCAGAGCCTGATGAGTCCGTAGTCCTTGCCGGACTTTGCCTGCTGCCACTCGTCGGTGAGCCGTTCGCCGGTCACGAAGTCGATGCCGCCGCCGAGCGTGCGCCACACGTCCTCGTGCCGCCACATCACGCCCTTGGGCATGCCGGTCGTGCCGCCGGTGAACAGTATGTAGAGGTCGTCGCCGCTGCGTGGCGCGAAGTCCCGTTCGCCGGACTCCTCGCTCAGCGCGGTCTCGTAGTCCGCGCCGGCGAAGTCCTCGTCGGACTCGTCGTCGATCACGACGGTGTGCCCGGGAGCACCGACCTCCGCGACCAGCGGCGAGTACCGCCGTTCGTGTACGAGAGCGACCAGATCCGCTTCGCCGAACAAGTATTGCAACTCGTTCTTGGTGTAGCGGTAGTTCACGTTGATGGCCACGGCGCGCAGCTTGTACACGGCGAGCATGGCCTCGACCAGCTCGATCGAGTTGCGCGCGTAGAGCCCGACGTGCGCCCCTGCTGTCACGCCGTTCTTTGCCAGGTGGTGAGCCAGTTTGTTGGCTCGCGACTCAAGGTCGGCATAAGTGACCCTCTTGGACCCGCACACGAGCGCGGTCCGGTCGGGCACGGTGTCGGCGGCGTGTTCAACGAGGTCTGCGACGTTGAGGGCCATGGTGGTCAAAGTAGAACGTGTTACTGTTCTGGACAATCCCCCGTGCGGTCAGACTCGATCCAGGAGGCGCGCGAATGACGACCACGACGGAACCACACGCGTTGGTGGACTTGGTCGGGAACGTCCTGGTCGTCACGATGAACCGCCCGGAGGTCCGCAACGCGTTGTCCGGCCCGATGATGGCGATCATGCGCGAGGCCTGGGACCGCGTGGACAGCGATCCCGACGTCCGCGTCTGCATCCTCACCGGCGCGGGAGGTTCCTTCTGCGCGGGCGCCGACCTCAAAGCCATGACGTCCAACCACCCCAGCGAATCCGCCGGGAAGTTCGACTTCTCGGTCATCGAACCGCTGCTGAAAGGTCGTCGATTGACGAAACCTCTCATCGCGGCGGTGGAGGGCCCCGCGGTCGCCGGTGGCACGGAAATCCTTCAGGCGACCGACATCCGGGTGGCCGGCGAGAGTGCGCGGTTCGGCGTCTCCGAGGCGCGCTGGGGCCTGTTCCCGCTCGGCGGATCGGCGGTCCGGTTGCCGCGCCAGATCCCCTACACGGTCGCGGCGGATCTTCTGCTGACTGGGCGGCACATCAAAGCCGCGGAGGCCAAGGAAATCGGCCTGATCGGTCACGTCGTGCCGGACGGCCAGGCGCTCGAAAAGGCGATGGAACTGGCCGCACTCATCACGGCGAACGGGCCGCTGGCCGTGCGGGCGATCCTGCAGACCATGCGGGAAACCGAGGCGATGCACGAGAACGACGCGTTCGAAGTGGACGCTCGGCTCGGCATGGAGGTGTTCCGCAGCGAGGACGCGAAGGAAGGTCCGCGCGCCTTCGCCGAGAAGCGGAAGCCGGAGTTCAAGGGCCGTTAGACAGCTGCCCAATCGATTCGTTCGCGTCCGTAACACTTCTCGACGACCCTCCGAAATGCGTATCAACATCCGCGGTCCGGGGGTCAGCCTTGAAGCATTCCGATGAGTTGGTCGACAACGGTGTCGACGGGGACGTCAGCGGTACGTCGTTCCAAGCCGGTTCGATCGGCGGGGACGTCTACCTGGGCACGCCCGCCAAGCCTCGATCGCGCAAGGGTTTGTGGTACCTGACCGTGCCCGCGGCGGCAGCGGTCATGGGCATCACCGCGCTGGTGTGGGAGCTGGACGAGCCGGGCCGGCCGACCTTCGCCACCGCCACGCCCACGACGGACACCAGTACGACGTCGGCCCCAGCCGCCACCACCGGTTCACCTGCCCGTTCGACAGCCGCCGGTGCCGCCCGCCCCGCCCCAGGAAGCCAGGCGCCGCGCCCGTCCGGTGGCGCACCGGTCGCCGTCACGTCCGTGCCCACGACCACGGTCGCCGTCGCGGTCGCACCTCCGCCCGCGGGCAACGATGTGCGGTACAGCGGCACGGTGCCGTTCGGCAGCTACAACCTCGACCTCCCGCAACCACGCGACGTGGACGGCATGAACGTCTGGCCGCTCACCCCCGGCCGCCTGCACGGCGACGAGGGCTACTGGCTGGCGGAGTGGGTCGGCGACGGCGTCCCCGGACGGGACGAGTGCGCCGCCGACCTCACGCAACGCGCGACGAGGGACGCGGAGAACCTGATCGTCGGCAGCCGGGTGTGCGGGAAGACGCCGGGCGGCCGGATCTTCCTGGTCCAGGTCGTCGCGATGGACAGCGCGACGATCACCGGCCAGGTCACCGTGTGGGAGTAGGCCGCTTCGCACCCGGACCGACGTCGCCGGCCTCAGTCCGCCTTTCGCGTGTTGCAGGACCTGGACGCTGCTGATGACCTCCCACATGGGGTCGATCTCGAGTTTCAGCCGTGTTCGTGCGATGTCCGCGTCCGTGAAGTGGATGCGCAAGTGCGGGTTTCACGCAGCATTCACCGATCGGCGCAAGCGGGTGACGCCTCGGTCGGCCTAGGCCGGACGTCCTCAGATGTCGTTGGCCGCGATGTACCCGAAGGTCATGGCCGGCCCGATGGTCGACCCCGCCCCGGCGTAGCTGCGCCCCATCACCGCAGAGCTCACGTTGCCCGCCGCGTACAGCCCGGGAATCACCGAACCGTCCGGCCGCAGCACGCGGGCACGCGCGTCGGTGACCATGCCGCCCTTGGTGCCCAGGTCCCCCGGCACGATCTTGAACGCGTAGAACGGCGGTGCCCACAGCGGTGCCAGACAGGAGTTCGGGAACACCGCCGGGTCCGTGTAGTAGTGGTCGTAGGCGCTGTCGCCGCGCTTGAAGTCGGTGTCGCGGCCGGTGAAAGCCTGGTTGTTGAACCGGCTGACGGTGGATTTCAACGCGGCGCCCGGGACGTTGATGGCCGACGCCAGCCCGTCGAGCGACCAGTTCTTCACGACCGCGCCTGCCTGGTACCACCCGTCTGGCAGCGGCAGGGTGGGGGCGACGTCGGCGAACAGGTACCTGTTGCGGTAGTTCTGGTCGACGACGAGCCACGCCGGGATGCACGGCGAGGTGGGATTCTTGTCGTACATGGTGTGCACGACGTCGCTGTAGGGCGCGGCCTCGTTGACGAACCGCTGACCTGCCGCGTTGATCATCAGGCCGCCGGGCAGGGTGCGTTCGGCGAGGCAGAAGTACGGCGTGCCGGGCACCGGGATCGCCGGGCCCCACCAGGCGTCGTCCATCAGGTCGAGCGCGGCGCCCACGCGCAGGCCCGCGCGGTGGCCGTCGCCGGTGTTCTCCTTGGCGCCGACGGTCCACGCCGTGCCGATGGGCTGGCGCTGGTACTGGGCGCGCATCGACGCGTTGTGCTCGAAGCCGCCGGAGCCCATGATCACGCCCCGGCGCGCCTTCACCAGCCCGCGGGACGTCAGGACTCCCTTGACCGCGCCGTTTTCCACGTGCAGGTCTTCCAAGCCCGTGTTCAGCCACACCGGCACGTTCGCCTGCATCAGACCCGCACGCAGACCACCGGCCAGTGCCTGGCCCATCGTCAACGGCTTCTGGCCGGCCAACGCGGCTGCGGTACCGCGAGCGAGAGCGGCCGCGGCCGTGGCGGCGCCCTTCGCGTTGACCAGGGCCAGCGCGAGCCACTTGTAGTCGGCGCCGTAGATGACCATGCCCGCGGGCGTGGCGAGGTAGGGCGCGTTGAGGTGAGCGAGTTCCGCGCCGAGGATGCGGCCGTCGATCATCTCCGGCTCGATGGAACGGCCCTTGGCGATGCCGCCGGGGTATTCCGGGTAGTAGTCGCTGTAGCCGTCCATGTGCCGGAAGCGCAGCGGGCTGTTGCGCATGACGAACGAGATCATCTGCGGCCCGTGCGTCAGGTACGCCTGCTGCCGCACGACCGGGATGTCGCCGACGACCGCGGCGAGGTACTGCCGCGCCTTCTCCGGGGTGTCGGGGATGCCCGCGGCGAGGATGACCTCGTTGTTGGGAATCCAGATACCCGCACCGGACCGAGCGGCGGAACCGCCGTAGGTCGGCGCCTTTTCCAGGACCACACAGCTCAGTCCGCGTTTGGCCGCGGTGAGAGCGGCGGTCATGCCTGCCGCGCCCGCGCCGACCACCACGACGTCGAACTCGCCGATGGGGTCCGCGGAGGCCGGTGAGGTCTTCACGAGTCCCGAGGCCAGCGCGAGGCCGGCTCCGGCGAGCACCTGACGGCGGTTCAGGTTCATGGGGTGGCTCCCGACATCGTCTTCCGGTGGTCCCAGCTGGCTGTGCGAGTCGGACGGAAGATCACGGCGACGCGCCTGGACATCGCCTTGCGGAGGGCGTCGCGGGCCGTGTCGTCGTCGCCGACCTCACCGAAGTTGCGCGCCACCACGGCGTCCACGACCGGGCCGAGCTCCGTGAACTCCGTGACGCCCTCCATGTGCACGCCGCGCAGCTGGTCGTAGGTCTCCCCCGCCTCAACCAGCACGCTGCAGCGCGGATCACGTTGCAGGTTCAGGATCTTCTGCGACTTGCGGTCGGTGCAGAACACGATGTCGCCGTCCAGGACCGCGAACCACATCGGCGCCAGGTGCGGCAGGCCGGTGCGGCCGATGGTGGCGACGATCAACGTCTTCTGCTCACCCAGAAACGCCTCGACCTCGGCAGCCGACATCTTGATCGGGTCACGCACGGCCCGCACTTCCTTCTTGGCTGCGCAGCTTTCGCTTGTACAGCTTGCCGTTCGGGTCACGCGGCAGTTCAGCCAGGTACTCGATCGTGCGAGGCAGCTTGAACTTCGCCAGCCTCGTTCCGGCGAACTCCAGCAGTTCGCGCGTCAGTTCATCGTCGGGCTCGACACCGTCCGCGGGTTGCACGACGGCCTTGATCTCCTCGCCCCAGTCCGGGTGCGGCACGCCGAACACCGCCACGTCCGCCACCTTGGGATGACACACCAGCTCGCCCTCGATCTCCGCCGGGTAGATGTTCACGCCACCGGAGATGATCATGTCGTTCTTGCGGTCGCACAAGAACAGGTAGCCGTCTTCATCCAGATAGCCGATGTCCTGCAACGTGAACAGCTTGCCCACCCGCGCGGCACGGGTCTTCTCGGCGTCCTTGTGGTATTCGAAGGTCGCGTCACCCATCCGCATGTAGACCAGGCCGCGCTCGCCCACGGGCAGCTCACTGCCGTCCTCGCCGAGGATCTTGATCTCCGACGTCGGCCAGGGCAGGCCTACGGATCCGGGCTTGCGCAGCCATTCCTGGGCGGTGATCGCCGTGCCGCCGCCCTCGGTGGCGGCGTAGTACTCGATCACGACCGGCCCCCACCAGTCGAGCATCCGGCGCTTGACCTCGAGCGGGCACGGCGCGGCACCGTGGATCATCGACCGCAGCGACTTCAGGTCGTACTCGGCCTTGACGTCGTCGGGCAGTGCCAGCAACCGGTGGAACTGGGTCGGCACCATGTGGCTGTGGGTGACCTTGTACCGGTCGATCAGCCGCAGCATCTCCTCCGGCGCCCAGTGGTCCATCAGCACCGCGGTGTGGCCGAGCTGGATCGAGATGACGACGAAGTTGAGCACCGCCGTGTGGTAGAGCGGCGACCCGCACAAGTGCACGTGCCCGTCGTGCGGCTTGATCCCGAAGATCCCGAAGAACCACGGCGCGGATGGCGGAACCACGTCCGGGTCAGCGCCGGTCAACGGCCTGCGCACGCCCTTGGGCCGCCCGGTGGTGCCGGACGTGTAGAGCATCGGCGAGCCTGCCGTGCGGACGTCCGGACGACCTTCCTCACCCTCGCCGAGCTTGGTCAGCGGCTCGAACCCCGCGATGTCGCCGACGGAGAACCGGGCGTTCGCTGGCAGGCTCGCCGAAGCATCTGTTGCGGCGTCGGCGAACCGTTCGTGCGCGACGAAGGCCTTGGCGCCGCTGTCCTGCACGAGGTACCCGACCTCGGCCCCGGTCAGGTGCCAGTTCGCCATCACGACGTAGAGGCCGGTCTGGTAGGCGGCGAAGTACACCGCGACCAGTTCGGCGCTGTTGGGCAGCATCAGCACGATGCTGTCGCCGGGTGCCAGCCCCAGGGCCTGGAACCCGCGCCCGTAGCGGTCGGCTTCCGCCGCCAGCTCCCGGTAGGTGATCTCCCGGCCGCTCGGATCGACCAGCGCGGTCAGGTCCGGCTGATCGGCGGCGATGTTCCAGAGTCCTGTGACCACACCCTCAAAGTAGAACGCGTTTCACCTACTGACAAGCCTCCGCCACCGCCTTGATCGATGCCATGTCACGGCAGCCGACGAGCAGCATCGTGACGCCCGCCTTCTCCCACCGGCCGATCTCCTCACGGACGTGCTCGGCGGTGCCGACGATGCTGATCTCGGCCACCAGCTCGTCCGGAACCGCTTGCACGGCCTCCTCTTTGCGCCCGGACAGGAACAGCTCGCCGATGTCCCGCACCGCCTCGCCGTATCCCATGCGAGTGAAGACCTCGGCGTGGAAGTTCATGCCTGGTGCGCCCATTCCTCCGATGTACAAAGCGACGAACGGCTTGAGCTGGGCGCGGACGCTCACCGGATCGTCCGTCACGACGACCTGACACGTGGCCGCCACCTCGAAGTTCTCCCTGCTACGAGTCGAACCCTTCTGGCGCGACTTCGCGAAGCCCTCGTCCAGCCACTCGTCGTACATGCCGGCGAGTCTGGGCGCGTAGTAGATCGCGAGCCAGCCGTCGGCGATCTCCGACGTCAGCGCGACGTTCTTCGGACCCTCCGCGCCGAGCCAGATCGGCAGGTCAGCGCGCAGCGGGTGGGTGATGGGCCTGAGCGGCTTGCCCAGGCCGAGCGAGCCCGGCCCCTGGTAGGGCAACGGGAAGTGCGGACCGTCGTTGGTGACCGGCGCTTCACGGGCCAGCACCTGACGCAGGATCGAGACGTATTCCCTGGTCCTGGCAAGGGGTTTGGCGAAGGGGCGGCCGTACCAGCCCTCCACGACCTGCGGCCCGGACACGCCCAGCCCCAGCACGAACCGTCCACCGGAGAGGTGGTCGAGGGTGAGCGCGTGCATCGCGCAGGCGGCCGGGGTGCGGGCCGACATCTGCACGACGGACGTGCCCAGCCGGACCCGTCGAGTGTCGGATCCCCACCACGCCAACGGGGTGAACGCGTCCGATCCCCACGCCTCGGCGGCGAACACCGCGTCGAAGCCGAATTCCTCCGCCGCCGCCACGAGTTCGGGGGCGTTCGGGGGTGGCGCGGCACCCCAGTAGCCGAGCTGCAGACCGAGCTTCATGCACCCATCTTGCCACCATTTCGAGAACCTGTTTCACTTTGATCTGTGACTCGGCCGCTGAGTGCTCCGCTCGACGTGGGCTTCGACTACACGCGCTCGCTCGGCCCGACGCTGGGCCGGTTCCTCTCGGATCTGCGCCGCCGCAAGGTGACGGGGATCCGCGGTTCCGACGGCCGTGTGCACGTGCCGCCGCTCGAATACGACCCGGTGACCGCCGAGCGGTTGACGGAGTTCGTGGACGTGGCGTCGACGGGTGTCGTGCGCGGCTGGTCGTGGATCCCGGAGCCGCTCGAAGGACAGCCGCTCGACCGGCCGTTCGCGTGGGCGCTGATCCAGCTCGACGGCGCGGACACCGCGTTGTTGCACGCGGTGGACGCGGGTTCGCCGGACCAGATGTCGACAGGCGCGCGCGTACGGGTGCGATGGCGGACTGAACGCGTTGGCGCCATCACGGACATCGAATGCTTCGAGCTCTCCGATGAGGCTTCGGATGATCCGGTTGAAGCCGATGACGTCACGATGGTGACCACGCCGGTGAACCTGCACTACACGCACTCCGCGTCACCGACCGAGGACCCGTTCCTGCGCGGCCTGATGGAAGGCCAGCTGATCGCCCAGCGCTGTCCGGAGTGCGCCAAGGTCTACTTCCCGCCGCGACCGGCCTGTCCCACCGACGGAGTGCCGACGACGGACCGGATCGAGCTGTCCGACCGCGGCACGATCACGACGTTCTGCGTGGTCAACGTGCCGTTCCTCGGCCAGCGCATCCCACCGCCCTACGTCTCGGCGTATGTGCTGCTGGACGGCGCGGACATCCCGTTCCTGCACCTGCTGCTCGGCATCGCGCCCGAGGACGTGCGGATGGGCATGCGGGTGGAGGCGGTGTGGAAGCCGCGCGAGGAGTGGGGTCCGACGATGCAGAACATCGACCACTTCAAGCCTTCCGGCGAACCGGACGCGCCGTTCGACTCCTACTCCCAGCACCTGTGAGGCTCGCGTGCGTGACATTGCGGTAGTCGGCTTCGCGCAGACGCCCTGCGTGCGCGAGACCGACGGCACCACCAACGGTGTCGAGATGCTGGTGCCGATCTTCCACGAGGTGCTCGGCGGGCTCGGGCTCACCAAGTCAGACATCGGGTTCTGGTGCTCGGGCTCGTCCGACTACCTGGCGGGGCGGGCCTTCTCGTTCGTGTCGGCGGTCGACGCGATCGGCGCGTTCCCGCCGATCATGGAGTCGCACGTCGAGATGGACGCGGCCTGGGCGCTGTACGAGGCCTGGGTGAAGTTGCTGTGCGGCGAGGTCGACACGGCGTTGGTCTACGGCTTCGGCAAGTCGTCGGCGGGTCAGCTGCGGCGGGTCATGGCGATGCAGCTCGATCCGTACCTGGTGACGCCGCTGTGGCCGGATTCCCTCGGCCTGGCCGGGATTCAGGCTCGGATGGGCATCGAGGCCGGGCTCTGGGACGAACGCGAGATGGCGTCGGTGGCCGCGCGCAGTCGTCTTTCCGCCATGTCGAACCCGCTGGCGCAACTGTCCGGCGAGGTTGACGTCGACTCGTTGCTGGGGTCCGAATACGTCGCGGATCCGTTGCGGCGGCATGATTGCGCGCCGATCACCGATGGCGCGGCGACGATCGTGCTGGCCGCCGGCGATCGGGCGCGGGAGCTGTGCGAACGCCCGGCGTGGATCACCGGATTCGAGCACCGGGTGGACTCACCGTCGTTCGGCGCGCGCGACCTGCTGACGTCTCCCTCCACAGTGGCCGCGGGCAAGGCGGCCGGTGTCGACGGTGTCGAGGTGGCGGAGCTGCACGCGCCGTTCAGCCATCAGGAGATCCTGCTGCGCCAAGCACTCGGGCTCGGTGACGAGGTCGTGCTGAACCCGTCCGGTGGTGTGCTGGCCGGCCACCCGATGTTCGCGGCAGGGCTGGCGCGGATCGGCGAGGCGGCACGGCGAGTGCACGACGGATCCGCTTCGAAGGTGCTCGGTCACGCCACGAGTGGACCGTTGCTCCAACAGAACCTCGTCTGCGTCATGGAAGGACGGGAGTAGATGCGACCGGCAGCTGTGGTCGGCACCGGCCAGACGCACCACGCCGCGAAGCGCCTCGACGTGTCGATGGCGGGCCTGTGCCGCGAGGCGATCGACCGCGCGATGGCCGACGCCGGCGTGGACTGGCCGGACATCGACGCAGTGGTGCTCGGCAAGGCACCAGACCTGTTCGAGGGCGTCATGATGCCCGAACTGTTCCTCGCGGACGCGCTGGGCGCCGTCGGCAAACCGTTGCTGCGCGTGCACACCGCGGGTTCGGTCGGTGGCAGCACCGGCAACGTGGCCGCGTCGCTCGTGCAGTCCGGCGTCCACAACCGCGTGCTTGCGGTGGCGTTCGAGAAGCAGTCCGAGTCCAACGCGATGTGGGCGCTGTCCGTGCCGACGCCGTTCACGATGCCGGTGCACGCCGGTGCGGGTGGCTACTTCGCGCCGCACGTCCGCGCCTACATCCGCCGCGCGAGCGCTCCCGAACACATCGGCGCGATGGTCGCCGCCAAGGACCGCCGCAACGGAGCCCTGAACCCTTACGCCCATCTGAAGCAGCCGGACATCACCGTCGAGTCGGTGCAGGCCTCGAAGATGCTGTGGGACCCGATCCGGTACGACGAAACGTGTCCTTCCTCGGACGGCGCGTGCGCTGTGGTGATCTCCGCCGAGCCCACGTCCTCGCGGGCCGCGTGGATCCGCGCGACGGCGATGCGCACCGAGCCGACGACGTTCGCCGGACGCGACCAGGTCAACCCGCAGGCAGGCCGGGACGCCGCACGGGCGTTGTGGAAGCAGGCGGGCATCACCGACCCGCTGTCCGAAGTGGACGCCGCCGAGATCTACGTGCCGTTCTCGTGGTTCGAGCCGATGTGGCTCGAGAACCTCGGGTTCACCGACATCGGCCAGGGCTGGAAGCTCACCGAGGCGGGCGAGACCGAGATCGGCGGCCGGCTGCCGGTCAACCCCAGCGGCGGTGTGCTGTCCTCGAACCCGATCGGCGCGTCCGGCCTGCTGCGGTTCGCCGAGGCCGCCATGCAGGTCATGGGCACCGCGGGAGACCACCAGGTGGACGGCGCGCGGGTCGCTCTGGGTCACGCGTACGGCGGTGGTTCGCAGTTCTTCGCCATGTGGGTCGTCGGATCGGAGAAGCCGTGAAGTTCACCGTTGGCATCGCCATGAGCCCGCTCGACCAGCTGACCGAGTTGGCCCAGTGCGCCGAGGAGTGCGGTTACGCGTCGATCGCGCTGCCGGACTCGCTCTTCTTCTCGGAGAAGGTTTCCGCGGACTACCCCTACACGCCCGACGGCTCCCGGATGTGGAACGCCGAAACCCCGTGGGTGGACCCGTTCGTCGCCGCCGCCGCGATGGGCGCCGTGACGTCGCGGATCCACTTCTACACCCAGGTCCTGAAACTGGGCTCCCGCAACCCGTTGCTGCTCGCCCGCCAGGTCGGGTCGGTCGCACACATGACCGGCAACAGGTTCGGGCTCGGGGTGGGGCTCGGCTGGTCGCCCGAGGAGTTCGAGTGGTGCGGCGCGCCGTACAAGAACCGCGGGCCGCGCGTCGACGAGATGATCGACGTCCTCAAGCTCGTGCTCGGCGGCGGCATGGTCGAGTACCACGGCGACTACTTCGACTTCGACCGGTTGCAGATGTCGCCGGCACCCACTTCGCCGGTGCCGTTCTACGTCGGCGGTCACTCCCCCGCTGCGTTGAAGCGCGCCGCGCGGGTCGGTGACGGCTGGACGTCCGCGATGATCACGTTCGAGGACCTCAAGTCGGTGATCGCGCAGCTCACCGACCTCGGCGCGTTCGAGCGGCCGTTCGAGATCCAGGCCGTGTGCATCGACCGGTTCGGGCTGGACGGGTACAAGCAGCTCGACGAGATCGGTGTGACCGATGTGATCGTGGTGCCCTGGCTGTTCTACGGCGTGGGGTTCGACGGCGGTTTGCAGGCCAAGAAGGACGGACTTCGGCGCTTCGCCGACGAAGTGATCGGGGAATTCGCATGACAGCGGTGACCTGGAAGGCCTCCAAGACGGAGACGCCGGCGAGGGTGGCGTCGTGGCGTTCGATGGACGCCGTGACGCGCGGGGCCAAGGACGAGTGGCTGGCGTTGTTCGCCGAGGACGCCGTCGTCGAGGACCCGGTGGGGCCGTCGATGTTCGACGCCGAGGGCAAGGGACACCACGGCAAGGAGGCGATCGCCGCCTTCTGGGACCTGGCGATCGCCAACGTCGAACGCTTCGAGTTCGCGATGCACGACTCGTTCGCGGCCGGCTCGGAGTGCGCGAACGTCGGGGTGATCAGCGCGTTCCTGCCGGGCGGTGCTCGTGTCGACACCGAGGGCGTGTTCGTCTACAACGTCGGTGAGGACGGGCTGATCAAGTCGGTGCGCGCGTTCTGGGAGACCGAGCGGGCGATGGCGACCCTGCGCACGGAATGACCGGAAGCCGAGCCCTCCGCCCCTGCCCCGGGCGGAGGGCTCGGCCGTTCACGCGTACTGGACGCGGAACTCCTTGATCCCGTTCAGCCAGCCCGACCGCAGCCGCCTCGGTTCAGCGACCTGCTTGATGTTCGGCATGGCGTCGGCGATCGCGTTGAAGATCAGGTCGATCTCCAGCCGGGCGAGGTTGGCGCCGATGCAGAAGTGCGCGCCACTACCACCGAACCCGAGGTGCGGGTTGGGATCGCGGGTGATGTCGAACCGCCTGGGGTTGTCGAACACTTCCTCGTCGAAGTTCGCGGACGAGTAGAACATCCCGACCCGCTGCCCCTGCTTGATCTCCACGCCGCTCAGCACGGTGTCGGCCATCGCGGTGCGCTGGAAGGACACCACCGGCGTGGCCCACCGGACGATCTCGTCACCGGCCGTCGCGGGGCGTTGTTCCTTGTACAGCTCCCACTGCTCGGGGTGGTCCAAGAACGCCTTCATGCCGTGCGTGATGGCGTTGCGCGTGGTCTCGTTGCCGGCGACGGCGAGCAGCAGCACGAAGAAGCCGAACTCCTCCGACGCGAGCCCGGCGCCGTCCACATCGGCCTGAACGAGCTTGGTGACGATGTCCTCACGCGGGCACTTGCGGCGGTCCTCCGCCATCGTCCACGAGTAGCCGAGCAGCTCCGTCGCCGCGGCGAGCGGTTCGATCTCGAACTCGGGGTCGTCGTAGGCGATCATCTGGTTCGACCAGTCGAAGATCTTGCGCCGGTCCTCCTGCGGGATGCCGATCAGCTCCGCGATCGCCTGCAGCGGCAGCTCGCACGCCACGTCGCTGACGAAGTCGCCGCTGCCCTTGGCCAGCGCCTCCTCGACGATCCGCTCGGCGCGCGCGGTGAGCGCGGCACGCAGGGCGTTGACCGCTTTCGGCGTGAAGCCGCGGGAGACGATGCCGCGCTGCTTCGTGTGCGTCGGCGGGTCCATGTTCAGCAGCAGGAGCCGCTGCATCTCGATGTTGTCGCGCGGCATGTCGTCCTTGAACCGGATGATCGCCGTGTTCTCCCGGCTGGAGAACAGCTCGCTGTTGCGCGAGATCTCCTTGACGTCGTGGTGCCGGGTCACCACCCAGTAGCCGTCGTCGGGAAACCCGCCCTGACCGTGCGGTTTGGAGTTCCACCAGATCGGCGCGGTCTGGCGCAGTTCGGCGAACTCCTCGAACGGCAGCCGACTCGCGTACATGTCGGGGTCGGTGAAGTCGAAGCCTTCCGGGATGCGCGGCTTGCCCACAGGCACCTCCTAGGTGGAACGCGTTCTATCCGATTCAAACACGGTTGCGCCTTGTGTTGAAGCCCCCATACGACCAATCTGGTGATGTACAGGAACGTGTTCTAGTTACCAGGAGGCTCGCGTGGGCAGTCCGGTGATCGTGGGAGCGGTGCGCACGCCCATAGGCAGGCGCAACGGCCGGTTGTCCGGCCTGCACGCTGCCGAGCTCCTCGGTGCGGCACAACGGGGTCTGCTTGACAGGACCGGTCTCGATCCGTCCACTGTCGAACAAGTCATCGGCGGCACCGTCACGCAGGCGGGCGAGCAGTCGAACAACATCACCCGCACCTCCTGGCTGCACGCGGGCCTGCCGCAGACCACCGGCTGCACCACCGTCGACGCCCAGTGCGGTTCGGCCCAGCAGTCCACGCACCTCATCGCGGGTCTCATCGCGGCGGGCGCCATCGACGCCGGCATCGCGTGCGGCGTCGAGGCCATGAGCCGCGTACCGCTGCGGTCGAACATCGGCGATTCCGGCATGCCGCGCCCCGACTCGTGGACCATCGACCTGCCCAACCAGTTCGTCGCCGCCGAACGGGTCGCGGAACGGCGTGGGATCGGGCGCGAGGAGGTCGACCGGTTCGGCGTGCAGTCGCAGAACCGGGCGCGTGCGGCGTGGGCGGCGGGCCGGTTCACGGCCGAGGTCGTGCCGGTGAAGGTCGGCGAGGACCTGGTGGACACCGATCAGGGGTTGCGGGACACGTCGCTCGAGGCCCTGGCGGCGTTGAAACCCGTGGTGCCGGACGGGGTGCACACCGCAGGCACGTCGTCACAGATCTCGGACGGCGCGTCAGCCGTGATGGTCGTGGACGAGGAGTTCGCGCGGGCGCACGGGTTGCGGCCACGCGCGAGGATCGTGACGCAGTGCCTGGTCGGCTCGGACCCGTACTACCACCTGGACGGGCCGGTGGACGCCACCGCGCGGTTGCTGGAGCGCAGCGGGATGAAGATGGCGGACATCGACCTGTTCGAGGTCAACGAGGCGTTCGCGTCGGTCGTGCTGTCGTGGGCGGCGGTGCATCGGCCGAACCTGGACCGGGTCAACGTCAACGGCGGGGCGATCGCTCTCGGGCACCCGGTCGGGAGCACGGGGACGCGGCTGATCACCACGGCGCTGCACGAGTTGGAGCGGCGGGACGCGACGACGGCATTGATCACGATGTGTGCGGGCGGCGCGTTGGCCACCGGCACGATCATCGAACGGATCTGAGGTCCTCCGCCGGGTACGGGGTCCGCCGGCTCTCGTGCTGGAAGTGGCGGTAGAAGTGCAGCCGGGGTGGAGTTCATGAACTCCACCCCGGCTGCTGTCTCCCGTTCGACCATCTCGCAGACGACTTCGAGGTCGTTCTGGCCGTTCAGTCAGTCGTGCAGGTGAGCGGTTACCGGGCTCCGTAGACCGGGGTCGGGTGATCGTCGGCGACCAGCTTGCGCACGACGCTTCCCAGCTCCTCCGGAGACCACCGTTCGCCCTTGTCGATCTCCGGACCGCGCTGCCACCCGTGCACCACGCAGACCCGCCCGCCGTCCACCTCGAACATCCGCCCTGTCACGTCCCCGGCCTCTTCGCTGCCGAGCCACACCACGAGCGGTGAGATGTTCTCCGGGGCCATCGCGTCGAACCCGTCCTCCGGCGCCGCCATCGACTCGGCGAACGTCGCCTCGGTCATCCTGGTCCGCGCGGCCGGCGCGATCGCGTTGACCGTGATCCCGTACCGGGCCAGTTCGGCGGCCGCCACCAGCGTCATCGACGCGATGCCCGCCTTGGCCGCCGAGTAGTTCGCCTGCCCGACGCTGCCGAACAGCCCGGCGCCCGACGACGTGTTGATCACCCGGCCCGACACCGCGCCACCGGTCTTGTGCACGGCACGCCAATGGGCGGCGGCGTGGTGCAGAGGGGCGAAGTGGCCCTTGAGGTGGACGCGGACGACCTCGTCCCACTCGTCCTCACCGCAGCTGACGATCATGCGGTCGCGCACGATGCCGGCGTTGTTCACGAGCACGTCCAGCCCGCCGAACGTCGTCACCGCGGCTTCGATCACGCGTGCGGCGCCGGCCCAGGTGCCCACGTCATCGGTGTTCACGACGGCACGTGGCCCGATCATGTCCGCCACTTCCTCCGCCACTGCCGCGGACAGGTCGTTGACCACGACGCGTGCTCCAGCAGCAGCGAACGCCAGCGCGTGCGCACGGCCGATGCCCCGCCCTGCACCCGTGACGATGACTACCCGGTCCTCGCAAAGCGTCATGACGAACCTCCATCGGTGTCCGCGGCAGAGAGGAACGCGGGTACCTCTCCCCCGCCGTGCACGACCAAAGTCGAACCGCTGACGTAAGACGCCAGCGGTGAAGCGAGGAACACGGCACACGCACCGACCTCGTCCGGCGACGCGAGCCGACCCAACGGCACAGTCCGGGCAACGGCAGCGATGCCTTCCTCGGAGCCGTAGTGAAGGTGGGACTGTTCGGTGCGGACCATGCCCACGGCCAGCGCGTTGACCCGCACTTTCGGCGCCCACTCGACCGCCAGCGACGCGGTCAGGTTGTCCAGCCCGGCCTTCGCGGCGCCATAAGCAGCGGTTCCCGGCGACGGTCGACGCCCGCTCACGCTGCTCACGTTCACGATCGACCCGCCGGAGGGCTGCGACCGCATCACCGCGTTCGCCGCCTGCGACACCAGCAGCGGTGCCAGCAGGTTCAGTTCGACGATCTTCTGGTGGAAGCGCGGCGAGGCCTTGTCGGCCAACGCGAACGGCGCACCGCCGGCGTTGTTCACCACGACGTCCAGCCGTCCGAAACGCTCGACGATCCCGGTCACCAGCCGGGAAACCTGGTCCGCATCACGGACGTCGCACGCCACGAAGGACGCTCCTGGCGCCTCGGCAGGACGCCGGGCGCAGGTCACGACCACCGCTCCGGCCGCGAGGAACGCGCGGGTGATCCCGAGGCCGACGCCCCGGACACCGCCCGTCACGAGGACGACTGCTCCGTCGAGGTTCAGTTCCACCAGCACCTACCCCGGTCGCTCCGGCGCTGCTAAGTTACCAAGCAATCGCTTGGTTCGGAAGGCGGCGCGATGGGAATCTCCAGCAGCCACACCGAAAACGGCATCATCGAAGTCACCATCGACTATCCACCGGTCAACGCGATCCCCTCGCGCGGCTGGTTCGAGCTGGCCGGGGAGATCACCCGCGCCGGCGAGGACCGGGAAGCGCGGGTCGTGATCCTGCGGGCCGAGAACCGCGGGTTCTGCGCGGGCGTCGACATCAAGGAGATGCAGCGCTCCCCCGGTCACGAGGCGCTCATCGCCGCGAACCGGGGTTGCGCCAAGGCTTTCGCGGCCGTGTACGACTGCGAGGTGCCGGTGATCGCCGCGGTGAACGGCTTCTGCCTCGGCGGTGGTGTCGGACTGGTCGGCAACGCGGACATCATCGTCGCGTCCGACGACGCGACGTTCGGGTTGCCCGAGGTCGACCGCGGCGCGCTCGGCGCGGCCACGCACCTGGCCCGGTTGGTGCCGCAGCACCTGATGCGGACGCTGTACTACACGGCCCGCAACGTCAGCGCGCAGACGCTGCACCACCACGGCAGCGTCGTAGAGGTCGTGCCGCGCGCACAGCTCGACGACGCGGCACGCGAGATCGCCAAGGAGATCGCGAAGAAGGACACGACGGTGATCCGCGCGGCCAAGGAAGCCATCAACGGCATCGACACGCAGCGCGTGCACACCAGCTACCGCTTCGAGCAGGGCTTCACCTTCGAGCTGAACCTCACCGGGGTGTCGGACGGCGCCCGGCAGGCCTTCCTGGACGGAAACCATGCGCGACAAGCGAATGACGGCTGACGAGGTCGTCGCCGGGATCAAGGACGGGATGACCGTCGGCATCGGCGGCTGGGGCTCCCGGCGCAAACCGATGACCCTGGTCAAGGCGATCCTCCGCAGTCAGGTCGAGGACCTGACGATCGTCACGTACGGCGGCCCGGACGCCGGGCTGCTGTGCGCGGCGGGCAAGGTGCGCAAGCTGGTCTACGGATTCGTCTCACTCGACACCATCCCGTACGACCCGTGGTTCAAGCGGGCCAGGGAGACCGGCGCGATCGAGGTGCTGGAGCTGGACGAGGGCATGTTCCAGACCGGGCTCAGGGCCGCCGCGCACCGCTTGCCGTTCCTGCCGATCAGGGCAGGCCTCGGCTCGGACGTGCTCACTTACGCGCCGGAGCTCAAGACCGTCCGTTCGCCTTATGACGACGGCGAGGAGCTGGTCGCGATGCCCGCGCTGAAGCTCGACGTGGCGCTGGTGCACCTCAACCGCGCGGACAAGCACGGCAACGCCCAGTACCTCGGGCCCGACCCGTACTTCGACGACCTGTTCTGCCTGGCCGCGGACCGGCGTTACGTCTCCTGCGAACAGATCGTGGACACGTTCGACGGACCTCCGCAAACCCTGCTGCTCAACCGGATGATGGTCGACGGTGTCGTGGAAGCACCGGGTGGGGCGGGCTTCACGAGCTGCGTGCCGGACTACCCGCGCGACGAGGCCCTCCAGCGCGAGTACGCCGCGGCGGCCGGTGACCTGGAGAAATGGCCGGCCTTCTACGAGAGGTTGCTGGGATGAGCGACATCACCAGGGCCGAGATCTGCGTGACGGCCTGCGCCGACCTGTTCGCGGGCGCCGGCGAGACGCTCGCCAGCCCGATGGGGCTCATCCCGTCCCTCGGCGCGAAACTGGCCCGCCTCACCACCGAACCGGACCTGCTGTTGTCCGACGGCGAGGCGTTCCTGCTCACGCCGGACTCCACTGTGGAGGGTTGGCTTCCGTACCGGAAGGTGTTCGACGTCGTCGCGCACGGCCGCCGGCACGTCGTGATGGGCGCGAACCAGGTCGACAGGTTCGGCAACCAGAACATCTCCGCGATCGGCGACCACGCCAGGCCCACGCGGCAGCTGCTCGGCTTCCGCGGCGCGCCCGGCAACACGATCAACCACCGCACCAGCTACTGGGTGCCGAAACACAGTCCGCGCGTGCTGGTCGAGGCCGTCGACGTGATCTCCGGCGTCGGTTACGACCACGCCGTCGGGCCGTTCCACGACATCCACCGGGTCGTCACCAACCTCGCCGTGCTCGACTTCGGCACCCCGGACCACTCGATGCGCGTCCTCTCGGTGCATCCGGGCGTTTCCGTTGACGAGGTGCAGAAGCAGACGTCGTTCCCGTTGGCAGCCGACAACGTCACCGAGACCCGGCTGCCGACCGACGAGGAACTCGAGCTGATCCGCACGAAGCTCGATCCGGACAGCAAGCGGGACAGGGAAGTCCCGTCATGAGAACCGCGCTGACCGACCTGATCGGCATCAGGCATCCGGTGGTGCAGACCGGCATGGGCTGGGTCGCCGGCCCACGGCTGGTGTCCGCGACCGCCGAGGCGGGCGGGCTCGGCATCCTGGCCTCGGCCACGATGACCTACGCCGAACTCGAAGCCGCCATCGAGGAAACCCGCTCCCGCACGTCCGAACCGTTCGGCGTGAACCTGCGCGCGGACGCCCAGGACGCACCGGAACGCGTCGACCTGTTGATCCGCGAGCAGGTGAAGGTCGCTTCCTTCGCGCTGGCCCCGAAACCGGACATGATCGCGAAGCTCAGCGACGCCGGCGTCGTCGTGATCCCGTCGATCGGCGCGGCCAGGCACGCGGAGAAGGTCGCGAAGTGGGGCGCCCACGCGGTGATCGTGCAGGGCGGCGAGGGCGGCGGCCACACCGGTGGCGTGGCGACGACCCTGTTGCTCCCGAGCGTGCTCGACGCCGTGGACATCCCGGTGATCGCGGCCGGTGGGTTCTTCGACGGACGCGGCCTGGCGGCAGCACTCGCGTACGGCGCGGCCGGGATCGCGATGGGCACGAGGTTCCTGCTCACTCAGGAGAGCACGGTGCCGGACGCGGTCAAAACCGCCTACCTGCAACGAGATCTGAACGGAACGGTCGTCACGACCCGCGTCGACGGCCTGCCGCACCGGGTCCTGCGCACCGATCTCGTCAACCACCTGGAGAAGTCCGGCAGGCTCAGCAGCCTCACGAGAGCGATCACCAACGCGGCGAGGTTCCGTCAGCACACCGGCCTGTCCTGGAACCAGATGATCCGCGAGGGCCTGGCCATGAAGCACGGCAAGGACCTCACGTGGTCCCAGGTGATCATGGCCGCGAACACGCCGATGCTGCTGCGCGCCGGCCTGGTCGAGGGCAGGACCGACGCGGGCGTGCTCGCCTCCGGTCAGGTCGCCGGCCTGCTCGACGACCTGCCCACGTGCGAAGAACTGATCACCACCATCGTCACCGACGCCGAGAAGATCATCGACAGGCTCAGAGACGTTCGATGATGGTCACGTTGGCCTGACCGCCGCCCTCGCACATCGTCTGCAACCCGTACCGGCCACCGGACCGCTCCAGCTCGTGCAGCAACGTGGTGAACAACTTCGTACCGGTCGCACCGATCGGATGGCCCAGCGCCAGCGCGCCCCCGTTGACGTTGACCCGGCCCAGATCGATCTTGAGTTCCTTGGCCCAGGCCATGGCGACGGACGCGAACGCCTCGTTGATCTCGAACAGGTCGATGTCGGAGAGCGACATCCCGGCGCGCTCCAACGCATAGCGGGTGGCGCGGATCGGCGCGGTCAGCATGTAGATCGGGTCCGAGCCGCGGGCGGACATGTGGTGCACCCGAGCCCTGGGCGTCAGCTTGTGCTCGCGCACAGCCTGTTCCGACACCACCAGCACGGCCGAAGCACCATCGGAGATCTGCGACGACAGCGCGGCGGTCGTCCGTCCACCCGGCCGCAACGGTTGCAGCGCAGCCATCTTCTCGGCACTGGTGTCCGGCCGCGGGCACTCGTCGGCCGCGACTCCGTTGACCGGCGCGATCTCCCGGTCGAACCGGCCTTCCTTGATGGCGGTGATCGCCCGCAAGTGGCTCTGCAGCGCGTACTCCTCCATGTCCCGCCGCGAGAGATCCCACCGGACGGCGATCAGGTCGGCCGCGCGGAACTGGTTGACCTCCTCGTCGCCGTACCGGTGCCGCCAGCCCTCACAACCGTCGAACGGGCTCACCGTCATCGCCGATCCGATCGGCACCTGCGACATGTTCTGCACGCCACCCGCGACCACGACGTCGGCCGTGCCGCTCATGACCGCCTGCGCCGCGAAGTGCAGCGCCTGCTGACTCGACCCGCACTGCCGGTCGACGGTCACGCCCGGCACCTGCTCGGGGAAACCGGCGGCCAGCCAGGAAGTACGGGCGATGTCGCCCGCCTGCGGCCCCACGGTGTCCACGCACCCGAAGATCACGTCGTCCACGTCGGTCGGATCGACGTCCACGCGGTTGAGCAGCGCCGTGATCACGTGCGCGCCGAGATCGGCGGGATGCACGTGGCTCAGCTCACCGCCACGCCTGCCCGCCGGGGTCCGCACAGCCTCGATGATGTACGCCTCGGCCACGAGGGCCCTCCTTCTACGTCTACGACTTCGTCCGCCGCCTGCCCGTGGCGATTCCGTCGAGCAAGATCGCGAGATACTGATCGGCGACTGCCTCCGCTGACAGTCCGCCGTCCGGCCGGTACCAGCGCACGGCCACCCACACGGTGTCGCGGATGAACCGATAAGCGAGATCCACGTCGAGATCGGCGCGGAACACGCCCGCGCCCATGCCGTCCTCCAGCAGCATCGTCCACAGCTTGCGGAACTCCACGTTGCGGTCCTCGATGTAGGAGAACCGCTCCAGCGGCATGAGGTGCTTGGACTCGTTCTGGTAGATCGCGACCTCGGCGTGCCGGGTGTCGATCGCCTCGAACGACGCCACGACCAGCGCCTTCAACGTCTGCTTCGGCTCCAGGCCGGCCTCGACGATCTCCCGGTACCGCGTGAACAGCTCGTCCAGGAAGCTCCGCAGGATCTCGTCCACCATCGACTCCTTCGAGTCGAAGTGGTGGTAGAGGCTGCCGGACAGGATGCCCGCCGCGTCCGCGATGTCGCGCACGGTCGTCTGCCCGTACCCGCGTTCGGCGAACATCCGCGCCGCCAACGCGAGCAGTTCCTGCCTGCGGCCGCTCATCGGTCGGTCCTTCCTCATGGGTGCTGACTGCTCACCGAGACGACCTCACCCGTCAGGTACGACGAGTAGTCGCTGGCGAGGAACACGATCACATTCGCGACCTCCCAGGGCTCGGCGGCGCGCCCAAAGGCCTCCCTGGACGCGAGCTCGGTCAGCAACTCCTCACTGGTGACCTTGGTCAAGAACGGGTGCGCCGCCAAGCTCGGGGCGACCGCGTTCACCCGGATGCCGTGCTCGGCCACGTCCATCGCGGCGCATCTGGTGAGCGCCATGACTCCCGCTTTCGCGGCCGCGTAATGGGCTTGACCCTTCTGGGCGCGCCAGCCGATCACACTGGAGTTGTTAACGACGACACCGCTTCGTTGGACGACCATTTGGCGTAATGCGGCCCTGGTGCAGCGGAAGGTTCCGTTCAGCGTCACGTCCAGCACCCGCGACCACTCGTCGTCGGTCATGTCCAGCATCGACTTCTCGCCGCCGAGGCCGGCGTTGTTGACCATCACGTCGATCCGGCCGAAGCGCTGCACCGTCTCGTCGATGAGCGTCTGCACGTGCTGCTCGTTGGTGACGTCGCACGGGATCGCGTGATCGGTGCCGAGCGCCTCGTGGGTTTCCTTGAGGCGGCGCTCGTGCCAGTCGCTGATGATCACCGTCGCGCCCTCTTCGAGGCAGCGTTTCGCGGTGGCCGAGCCGATGCCGGTACCGGCGGCCGCGGTCACCACGACGACTTTGTCCTTCAGCAGGTCGTGGCCGTTCACCTGTGCTCACTCCCTCTGGGCAGTCCCAGGATCCGGTGGGCGATGATCTCGCGCTGGATCTCGTCCGAACCGCCGTAGATCGTCTCCGCGCGGCTGAACAGGAACATGCGCTGCCACTCGGCGCCGTCGATCATCGACTCGGGCCCGAGGGCGTCCATCGCGAGCTCACCGAGCCTGCGGTGCCAGCTTCCCCAGAACAGCTTCAGCACGGACGCCTCCGGTCCCGGCTCGTCGTTCAGCGTTCTCAGCGTGTGCGAGCGCATGACGTGCAGTTCGAGCCACGCCCTGGTGAGCCGCTCGTCGTCCGGGGCCTTCGCCACGATCGCGTCGAGCTGCCGGCGGAAGCTCACCTGGTGACCGAGCATCGCGGTGCCGCGTTCGAAGCCGAGCGTGGCCATCGCGATCTTCCAGCCCTCGCCGGGCTGCCCGACGACGTTCTCCCGTGCCGTGACCGCGCCGTCGAAGAAGACCTCGTTGAACTCGGAGGTGCCGGTGAGCTGGCGGATCGGCCGCACCTCGACGCCCGGCTGGTCCATCGGCACGAGCAGGTACGAGAGGCCCTGGTGGCGCTGGGAACCCGGTTCCGTCCGGCACAGCACGAAGATCCAGTCCGAGTAGTGCGCGTTCGACGTCCAGATCTTCTGGCCGTTGATCACCCACCGGTCGCCGTCGAGGGTCGCCTTCGTCCGCACGTTCGCCAGGTCGGAGCCCGCGCCCGGTTCCGAGTAGCCCTGGCACCACAACTCGTCGAGGCTCCGGATCTTGGGCAGGAAGCGTTCTTTCTGCTCAGGCGTGCCGAACGCGATGAGCGTCGGGCCCAGCAGTCCCTCGCCCACGATGTCGACCTTCGCGGGCGCGTCGGCCTCCGCGTACTCCTCGTGGAAGACGACCTGCTCGGAGACGCTGCGCTCGCCGGGCCAGCCGAGGCACGTCCACCCGTGTGCAGCCAGGTGCCGGTGCCACCGCAGCCGTCCCTTGAACGCCTCGTGCTCGCGGCCGGGTCCACCCAGGCCGCGCAGCTCAGCGAACTCACCGACGAGGTTGGCGGACAACCATTCCCGCACCTCGCGCCGGAAGGACTCCATGCGCCATACTCTAACCTACCAAGCACTTGCTTTGGTGGGCCCTTGGAGGCTTCTGTGGCCAACGTTCCAAGCAGGCAAACGGTTTCAGCCGTGCTCGATCGCGCTGCTGCTTCGTACATCGACGCGGATGCGTTGGTGGACGGGGAGGTTCGCCTCACCTGGACAGAGCTGCGTTCGGCGGTGCTGGACGCGGCACGCGCACTCGCGGGAATGGGTGTGCGGCCGGGAGATCGGGTGGCCTTGTGCGCGCCGAACTCCCGTCACTGGGTGGTCGCGGCCCTTGGGGCGTTGCACGCGGGCGCGGCGCTGGTGCCGATCAACACCCGGTTCACCGCGACGGAGACGTTGGACGTGTTGCGACGCGGTGCCGCTCGCGTGCTGATCGTCGAGGGCGAGTTCCTCGGGCGTGACCGGGAGGCCGAACTGCGGGCGTTGTCGCCTGATCTGCCCGTGGTGGTGCGACTACCTGCCGAATGGGTCGCCGCCGATGTCGATCTGCCCGCTCTGACTGAAGACCAGCTCTGCGACGTCATGTTCACGTCGGGCACGACCGGGCGCAGCAAGGGAGCGATGAGCGCGCACCGGCAGTCACTCGGGGTGGCCGAGGCCTGGGCCTCCTGCGGCGAGCTGACGTCCGCCGATCGCTATCTGATCGTCAACCCCTTCTTCCACACCTTTGGTTACAAGGCGGGGATTCTGGCCTGTCTGCTGACCGGGACGGCGATCGTGCCGCAGCCGGTGTTCGACGTCGTGGAGACGATGCGGCTGATCGAACGGGAACGGATCACCGTGCTGCCGGGACCACCGACGATCTTCCAGGCGTTGCTCGACCATCCCGAACGCGGCTCGTTCGACCTGTCCAGTCTGCGGCTCGCGGTGACCGGGGCGGCGGTGGTGCCGGTGGTGTTGATCGAACGGATGCGGGCGGAGCTGTCGCTGACCGTGCTCACCGCCTACGGGCTGACCGAGGCCGTCGTCGCCACCATGTGCCGGCCAGGCGACTCACCGGAGACGGTCGCGCACACGTGCGGGGCGCCGATGGCGGGGTTCGAGCTTCGGCTGGGCAAGCAGGACGAGGTGTTGCTGCGCGGGCCGAACGTGATGCTCGGCTACCTCGACGACCCGGAAGCCACCGCCGCGGCCATCGACACCGACGGCTGGCTGCACACCGGCGACGTCGGGCGGATCGACGAACGTGGTTACCTCTCGATCACCGACCGGCTCAAGGACATGTACATCTGCGGTGGTTTCAACGTCTACCCCGCCGAGATCGAGCAGGCGCTCGCCCGGCTGCCGGGAGTCGCGGAGTCCGCCGTGGTCGGGACCTTCGACGAACGGCTCGGCGAGGTCGGGGTGGCACACGTCGTCACCTCACCCGGCGTGTCGCTGACCTCGGACGAGGTGATCGCGTTCTGCCGTGAGCGGTTGGCGAACTACAAGGTGCCGCGTGCCGTCGAGTTCCACCCGGCGCTCCCCCGCAACGCCATGGGCAAGGTCCTCAAAACCCAACTGCGCAAGGAGAACGCGTGACTGTCTCGTATGAGCGGCGGGACGCGGCCGCCGTCGTGACCATGAACCGGCCGGAGTACCGCAACGCGCAGAACTCGGCGATGACCTACGCGTTGGACGAGGCCTTCACGCGCGCGGTCGACGACGACGAGGTCAAGGTGATCGTGCTGGCCGGCGCGGGCGACCACTTCTCGGCGGGCCACGACATCGGTTCACCGGGCCGGGACGTTGACATGTCGTTCGAGCGCAAGGCCGTGATGTGGTGGGACCACGTCGGTCGCGAGGGCGGTGATCTCCGGTTCGCCCGCGAGATGGAGGTCTACCTCGGGATGTGCCGGCGGTGGCGGGAGATCCCGAAGCCGACGATCGCGATGGTGCAGGGCGCGTGTGTCGCCGGTGGCCTGATGCTCGCCTGGGTGTGCGACCTGATCGTCGCCGCCGAGGACGCGTTCTTCGCCGATCCCGTGGTGCGCATGGGGATTCCGGGCGTCGAGTACTTCGCCCACCCGTGGATGCTCGGTCCGCGCGCCGCGAAGGAGGTGCTGTTCACCGGCGACCGCTTCTCGGCCCAGCGCGCCTACGAGTGGGGCATGGTCTCGCGGGTCGTCCCGCGGGCCGAGCTGGAATCCTCGACTTTCCAGCTGGCGTCGCGGATCTCGGCGATGCCGCGGTTCGGGCTGGCGCTGGCGAAGAAGGCGGTCAACCAGTCCGAGGACCTGATGGGCATGCGCGCCGGAATGGACTCCGTGTTCGGCCTGCACCACTTCGCCCACGCGCACAACGCCGAGGTGAGCACAGACGCGTTGGCCGGCATGGACGCCCGTTCGATGAAGAAGGCCTCCAGCTGATGGACCTCTCCCTGGACGCTGAGACGCTGGAGTTCCAGGCCGAGGTGCGCTCGTGGCTGGCCGCACACGTGCGGCCGCTGTCCTCAATGGACACCGAGCTGGGCTTCGAGGAGCACCGCTCGTGGGAACGCCTGCTGGCGTCTTCGAGGCTGTCGGTGGTCTCCTGGCCTCGCGAGTTCGGCGGCCGGGAAGCGTCGCTGCTGCAGTGGCTGGTGTTCGAGGAGGAGTACCACGCGGCGGGCGCACCGGGCCGCGTCTCGCAGAACGGCATCTTCCTGCTGGCGCCAACGTTGTTCGCGCACGGCACCGACGAACAACGCGCCCGGATCCTGCCCTCGATGGCCCGCGGCGACGAGGTGTGGGCGCAGGCGTGGTCCGAACCCGAAGCCGGGTCCGACCTGGCGTCGTTGCGCAGCACGGCGGTGCGGACCGACGGCGGCTGGCTGGTGCGAGGCCAGAAGACCTGGAGCTCACGGGCGGCGTTCGCGGACCGCGCGTTCGGCCTGTTCCGCACCGGCCCAGGCGAACGTCACCGCGGCCTGACCTACCTGCTGTTCGACCTGCGGTCTTCCGGCGTCACCGTCCGGCCGATCAACCAGCTCGACGGCGAGCCCGGTTTCGCGGAGATCTTCCTGGACGACGTGTTCGTGCCGGACCGCGACGTGGTGGGCGAGGTAGGCGACGGCTGGCGGGTAGCGATGAGCACGGCGGGCAACGAACGCGGCCTCACCCTGCGCAGCCCCGGCCGGTTCACCGCCGCCGCCGGCCGGTTGGTTGAGCTGTACCGCAAGAACCCCGATCCTGCCTTGCGAGACCGGGTCGTCGACGCGTGGATCGGCGCGCAGGCGTACCGGCTGCACACGTTCGGCGCCCTCGCGAACCCGCCGTCCGGGCCGGCGGCGAGCGTCACGAAGGTGTTCTGGTCCGAACTGGACGTGTCGATCCACGAGACGGCGCTCGACCTGCTCGGGGAGGTCGCCCCGGGGTGGCAGGACGGGTGGCTGTTCTCGCTCTCGGGGCCGATCTACGCGGGGACCAACGAGATCCAGCGCAACGTGATCGCCGAACGAATCCTGGGGCTGCCGAGATGATGTTCACGCTGTCGCCCGAGCAGACGGACTTCGCCGGGGTGCTGCACGGGTTTCTCGGGGCGGGGAAACGGGATCTTGCGTCGATCGGGGCCGACGAGGTGACCGACCCGGTCGATCTCGTGGTGGTGTTCGAGGAGTTGGGGCATCACGCGGTGGCGGGGCCGTTGATCGAGTCGCTGGCGGTGGTACCAGAGTTGCTGGGGAGGGCTGGAGCTGGCGGCGGTGCTGGCGCTGGCGGCGGGGCTGGAGCTGGCGGCGGGGCTGGAGCTGGCAGCGGGGCTGGAGCTGGCAGCGGGGCTGGAGCTGGCAGCGGGGCTGGACGCGGCAGCGGGGCTGGAGCGGGCGCTGGCGGCGGAATCGGCGTTGGGGCTGGGGTTGAGGTCTGCTCGGTGGCCTTCCCGCCTCTCGTCCCCCACGCCGTAGCAGCCGATCGCTACCTCCTAGTCGAGGGCGACACCCTCCGCGAGGCCTCCCCCACCGCCGAACTCACCTCGGTCGACCCCGGCCGCCGCCTCGTCGAACTCTCCGCCGGCCCGGTCATCGCCACCGACGTCCCGGCCGCCCACGCCCTCAACCTCGGCGTCCTCACCTGCTCGGCCCAACTCCTCGGCCTCGGCCGCGCGATGCTGGAGATGTCCACCGCCCACGTCCTGGCGCGCACCCAGTTCGGCAAACCGATCGGCCAGTTCCAGGCCGTGAAGCACCACCTCGCGAACGTCCTGATCGGACTGGAGATGGCCAGGCCGCTGGTGTTCGGCGCGGCCGTGACCATGACGACGCGCGACGTCTCGGCCGCCAAGGTCGCCACGTCCGACGCCGCCTGGCAGGCCGCTCGCATCGCCCTGCAGGTCCACGGCGCGATCGGTTACACCGCCGAGCACGAACTCAGCCGGTTCCTGTTGCAGACCCGAGCCCTCCGCACCGCGTGGGGCAGCCCGTCGATGCACCGAGCGCGTGTGCTGGAGGCGTTGTGACCGAGGAACAAGAAGCGCTCCGCGACGCCGTACGCAGCCTGCTGGAGAAACACTCCGACGTCCGGTCCGCGATCGAGACCCCGCACGGCTACGACAAAGCCGTGTGGGCCAGGTTGTGCGACATCGGCGTGCTCCCGATCCCCGAGCACTACGGCGGATCGGGCGCCGGCCTCGCGGAAACCGCGACAGCCCTGGAAGAGCTCGGCCGGACTCTCACCCCGGCGCCGCTGCTGTCCTCCACCCTGGCCGTCCAGGCGCTCCTGGCCAGCGGAAACGAGGAGGCGTGCGGACGGTTGCTGCCGCGGATCGCGAACGGGACGGTCGCCGCGCTCGTCTGGCCGTGGGACAACGCCGAGACCAGCCTGGACGGCACGACCCGCTACGTCGTCGACGGCGACCTCGCCGAGATCCTGCTCGTGACGGACGGCGTCTTCCTGTACGAAGTCGACCTCAACCAGCCGGGCGTCACCCGCGAACACACGCCGACCATGGACCTGACCCGCCGTCTCGCCACCATCACCCTGGCCGGCGCGTCCACCACCCGCCTCGGCCCGTGGTCGCCACAGGTCCGTGAGATCGCGCTGGCCGCGTTGAGCGCGGAACAGGTCGGTGCCGCCGCCAGAGCACTCGAACTCACCGTCGAGTACACGAAGACGAGGGTCCAGTTCGGCAAACCGCTCGCCTCGTTCCAAGCGCTGAAGCACCGCATGGCCGACATGCACGTTCTCGTGGAAACAGCCAGGTCAGCGTCGCAGGCCGCCACCGACGAGGTGTCCGCGGCGGTGGCGAAGGTCTACTGCTCCGAGGCGTTCTTCAAGGTCGCGAGCGAGATGGTGCAGTTGCACGGCGGAATCGCGATCACCTGGGAGCACGACGCGCACCTGTACTTCAAGCGGGCGCACGGCAGCGGCCAGTTGTTCGGCAGCCCGCGCGTCCACCTGGACCGACTCGCTCGTTCCAGCCGCAGTTGATCATTTCGGTGCATAGACTCCGCTCGTGGACGAGCAAATCCTGGATCCGGACGGCGCACGCGAGCGGCTGGCCGCGTGGAAGGGCCGGATCGACAAGCTGGCCTCCGACACGAAGTCGATGAGCGACCAGCTCCAGGGTGTGCGGATCGTCGCGAAGGACCCCGCTGGGCTGGCCGAGGTCACGATCGACTCGACCGGCTCGATGACGGGCCTGAAGCTCACCGACCGGATCAGCACCAGCGCGCCGGAGACGGTGGCGGCGACGATCATGTCCACGCTCGCGGACGCCCGCAAGCAGCTCGCGCAGCGGTCGAAGGAGATCGTCGCGGAGACCATCGGCACCGAGACGGCGGCCGGACGCGCCATCGTGGAGAGCGTCAGCCGGCAGCTGGGCGCCGACGAGCCGAAACCCGTTGCCCGGCGCGCGCCGGACGACGACGACAACAGCGCGGAGATCTACACCGAGGAGCGCTGGTGACCGGGTTCAACGTCGAGGCGGAGCAGCTGCGGGCACACGCGGGCAGCATCGACGCGATCAAGCAGCGGTTCGCGAAGGTCAAGTCCGCCAGCTCCCACATCACGGCGGACTCCCAGGCGTACGGCGTGCTGTGCGGGTGGATCTCCGGCGTGCTGGAGGGCAGGCACACCGACATCGACGCCGTGATCGCCACCGTCGAGAGCAACCTCGAGCTCGTCGCGAAGGAACTGCGCGCCAGCGCGGACTCCTACGCGGCGGCCGACCAGGACAACGCCGCGAAGCTCCGTGCGGCCGGAGGTGGACAGTGACCGAGGGTTCCCTGGTCGCGCCGGTCCAGTCGTCCAGGGAGGCCTGGACGGGCTCCAGCCTCGCGGACGGCATCGAGGGGCTCGTCGACGCGATCAAGAGCGAGGGCTGGGTCGACGACGCGATCGCCGGCGCGTCGCTCGGTGTCGACGTCGCGGCGAGCGTGATGGACCCGATCAGCGCGTTGCTCGCCAACGGGCTCGGCTGGGCGATCGAGTACTTCGCCCCGTTGCGCGAGATGCTCGACGAGCTGACCGGCAAGCAGGACGTGGTCAGGTCGCACGCCGCGACGTGGAACAACATGGCGACCGAGCTCGCCGACATGGCCACCGATCTGCGCGCGGACCTGGAGAGCGACCTGCTCGGCTGGGAGGGCGAGGCGTCGGAGGCCTACCAGCGGTTGATGGTCAACAACGTCAACGCCATCGGTGGCCTGTCCGCGATCGCGGCGGCGATGGCGGCCGCCACGGAGGGCGCGGGCGCCCTGGTCGAGATGACCCGCGAGATCGTCCGCGACCTGATCGCCGACCTGGTGGCCAGGGTGATCGTGTGGGCGGTCGAGGCGATCTTCCTGATCACGATCCCGGTGATCGCGACGCAGATCGTCGCGGCCGTCGTCAAGTGGGCGGGTCGCATCCTCACCTACACCACCGCCCTGATCACCAGCCTGACCAACCTCACGAAGCTGCTGAACGGATAGGGCTCGATGACCGGGAAACCCAGGACTCCGGGCGGCGGCGGCACCCCGAGCGGCACGCCGAAGAAGAAACCGTCCCAGCAACACGGCAACATCAACGCGGGCGCCGGTCTGACCAGCGCGACGAAAGCCGCCGCGCAGACCGCTCAGGCGGGCACGCCCGGCGGTGGGTCGGGCAGCACGGGCACCCCGGCGGGCAAACCGGGCAACCAGAACACCCCGCCGACCAAGAAGCCGTTGCCGGCCAGGCCGACCACGCCGCCCAAAGCCGACGACATCCACCACAGCGATGCGTCCAAAGAGCACATCATCCACGGCGACGGCGGCAAACAGGGCGGCCACCTCGCGGGTACCGGGTTCTCGAACAAGACCGAGTTCCCGAAGGGCTGGGACGAGGCCAAGATCCTCGACGCGGCCCACCAGGTCACCCAGTCCGGGCAGCCGGTGACCGGCCCGAAGCCCACCAAGGACGCCAACGGCGACCCGGCGTGGGCTTACAACTACGAGGGCATGGTCGACGGAGTCCTCGTCCGGACCACGGTGCTGTCGAACGGCGAGATCCGCACGTCGTTCCCGCCGGACGCCACGAACCCCGGCGTCATCCTCAACCCGCCCGCGCCGACCCCGGCCCCGCAGGGCATCCCACAGGGCAACCCGCCGCGCTACAGCAACCCCGCCGCCGGCGGCGACGGCAGCTGGACCTGGGAGGGACCGAAGGGCGACCGTGTCATCAGGATCGTCCAGGACGATCAGGGTAACGTCACCAAAACCGATCTCGGCCCGTACAAAAAGAAGTGAAAACCATGGATGTGAAGACCTACGCGACGGTCACCGACCTGTGCGCGCGGCTCGCGGGCCGGTTGGAAGACGACACCCTGCGTTCGGTGCGCGAGGACTACTTCGGTGGCGAGCCGGCGCAGGCCGAAGCGACCCTGCTGCTGTCCATGGCGTACGAGAACATCGGCATCACGGCCGAGGAGCGCGAGCTCATCGCGTCCACATTGGATGATCCGGACAGCCCGGACCTGGCCGCGGTGCCGGGCATCGACGAGGTACCGCCACTGCCGTACCGCTTCAGCGCCAACGCTCCCGCCTCCGCGCCGGACCCGAGCAGGGCGGACATCGTGCTGTCCGCCGACGCCGCACGCCATGGTGGACGCAGGTTGCGCCGGGCCTGGAGGGAGCCGCTGGACGGCGCGCCCGACGTGGCGAAGTGGGTGTACGTGTTGCAGGCGCACGAGAACGCGAACCTGCTGGGTGCGTTCGCCGGGCTGTCCGGACGGTTGTGGGTGGTGCTGCAGGAGAAGTGGCCGCTGGAGGTCGTGGTCGAGGGCAGGCTGCTGCCGCCGTACCAGGCCGCCGCGGTGACCGTGGCGCCGCAGATCTGGAGCCTCTAAGCCTGCCCGAGCACTCGTCGGAAGGTTGGGCACTCCATGTGTGACGGCGCCGGGCAGGCCGCCGCGTGGCGCAGGTCGTCGCGCATGGACGTGAGCTTGCGGATCGTCGCGTCCAGCTCGTCCGCCTTCGCCGCGAGCATCGCGCGGTTCGGGCTCGGGCGACCGTCCGGCGCGAACATCAGCAGGACCTCTTCCAGCGAGAACCCGGCCGACCTGCACACCGCGATCAACGCCAGCTGTTCCAGCACCGAGGTCGAGAACACGCGTGCCAGCCCCCGGCGGCGCACCGAGGTGATCAGGCCGCGTTCCTCGTAGTAGCGCAGAGTGGACGCCGGCACGCCGGAGCGCCGCACCACCTCGCCGATCCCGATTTCATCCACGACACTTGACCTCAAGCCGACTTGAAGTAGGACGGTACGAGCATGACATCAGAGGTCAACAGCGCCCAGGCCGAGTGGTGGAACGCCGCCGGACGGGGCTGGGCCCAGGCACAGGACATCGTGGACCTGGTTCTCAAGCCGTTCCAGGACCTGCTCGTGGAAGCCGCACGGCAGCGGCCGCGCGAGCGGGTGCTCGACGTCGGCTGTGGCACCGGCGGTGTGACACGGGCGATCGCGGACGCTCTCGACGGGACGAGGTGCGTCGGCCTCGACATCTCCGAGTCGATGCTGGCCGCGGCGCGAGAGCACGGGCAAGCGGAGTTCCTGCTGGCCGACGCGCAGGTCCACGTGTTCGAGGAGCGCTTCGACCTGATCGTCTCGCGGTTCGGGGTCATGTTCTTCGACGATCCGGCCGCCGCGTTCCGCAACCTGCTGCACGCCTCGGCGCCGGACGGTGAGCTGTGCTTCATCACGTGGCGCACGCCCGAGGAGAACCCGTTCATGACGGCCGCCTCCCGGGCCGCCGCGTCGTTGCTGCCCGACGCGCCGGCTCCTGATCCGGACGGACCGGGGCCGTTCTCGCTCGCGGACGCCGCCAAGACCCGGAAGATCCTCGAAGAGGCCGGCTGGAGTGGGATCGGCATCAGCGCGGTGGACCGGATCTGCACGATGCCCGAGTCGCTGCTGGTCCCGTACCTGAGCAATCTCGGACCGATCTCCCGTGCGCTCAAGGAGGCCGACGAGTCCGTGCGGCCGCAGCTGATGGCGCAGGTCCGGAGCGCGTTCGACGAGTTCGTGCACGGCGACGAAGTGCGGGTTCCCGGTGCGTGCTGGCAGGTCACCGCGTCAGCTCCACTCTGACTGGCGCTGCCAGGTCATCAGGTTGTCCAGCACCTCGCCGGACCATCCGCGGGTGTCGAGCTCGGCGTGTGAGGCGTAGCGGCCGCGGTAGAACAGCAGCGGCTGCGCGTCCCGCGTCGGGCCGAGTTCGACGACCTCGCCGACGACCACGTGGTGGTCGCCGGCGTCGTGCACCACCGTGACCTGGCAGTCGATCCACGTCAGAGCGCCGTCGAGCACGGGAGCACCGGTGCTCGACGGCGTCCAGGCCACGCCCGCGAACTTGTCCGCGCCGGCCCTCCCGAACACCGTCGACACCTCACGCTGGTCCTCCGCCAGCACGTTCACGCAGAACGAGCCCGTCGACGCCATCGCCGCCCAGCTGCGCGAAGTCCGTTGTGGACAGAACAGCACCAGCGGCGGGTCCAGCGACAGGGCCGCGAACGACTGGCAGGCGAACCCGACCGGCCCGTCCGCGGACATGCCGGTCACCACGGTCACCCCGGTGCAGAAGTGACCGAGTACGGAACGGTACTGGGCTGCTATTTCTGACTGCATTACTTCTGGTGGCCAACGCTGAAGTCGTGTCCCCACAGGCTCACCGCCGTGCTTTCGCGTGCGATCCAATCCTCATCGGACACCTGCCGTCCCTCACAGCCGAACTCGACGTCGAACCCGCCTGGTGTCTTCATGTAGAACGACAGCATCAGGTCGTTGACGTGCCTGCCGAGCGTTGCCGACATCGGCACCTTCTTGCGCATCGCGCGGTCCAGCGTCAGGCCCACATCGTCGGTGTTCTCGACCTCGACCATGAGGTGCACGATCCCGCTCGGCGTCGGCATCGGCAGGAACGCGAGGCTGTGGTGGCGCGGGTTGCAGCCGAAGAACCGCAGCCACGCGGGCGGTCCGTCGGCGGGCCTGCCGACGAACTGCGGCGGCAGCCGCATCGAGTCGCGCAACCGGAAGCCCAGCACGTCGCGGTAGAAGTGCAGCGCGGCCTCATCGTCCGATGTGGACAGCACGACGTGCCCGAGGCCCTGCTCCTCGGTCACGAACCGGTGCCCGTACGGCGACACCACGCGCCGGTGTTCCAAAGCCGCGCCGTGGAAGACTTCGAGGGTGTTGCCGGACGGGTCCTCGAACCTGATCAGCCCGTTCACCCGCCGCTCAGCGAGGTCTTCGGCGCTGCCCTCGACGTACGCGACACCGGCAGAGGCCAGCCGCTTCGCCACCTCGTCGAGTTCCGCCTCGGTCGCCGCCTCCCAGCCCGACGCCTGCAGCTTGTCGGACTCACCGGGCACGATCACCAATCGCGCCGGGAAGTCGTCCATCCGCAGGTACAAAGCACCTTCGGTGGAGCCCTTGCCCTCGACCATGCCGAGGACCTTCAGTCCGAACTCGCGCCACCTGGCCATGTCGGTGGCCTCGATCCGGAGATATCCCAGCGAACGGATCCCCATCACGCCTCCGTCAAGAAATCAGTGGCCAGCCGGTTGAACTCGTCGAACTTCTCCAGCTGGGCCCAGTGCCCACACCCGCCGAACACGTGCAGCTGTGCACGCGGAATCAGCTTCATCGCCAGCAGAGCGCCGTCCAGCGGGTTGACGCGGTCTTCGCGGCCCCAGACGAGCAGCACCCGTTGGCGCAGCTTGTAAGCCTCCCGCCAGAGCATGCCCTGCTCGAAGTCCGGTCCGGCGAACGACTTGCCCAACGCGGCCATGGCGCGCAACGACTCCGGCTTCGACGCGGCCTCGAACCGTTCGTCGATCAGCTCGTCGGTGACCAGCGACTGGTCGAACACCATGATCCGCAAGAACTCCGCAATTCTCTCTCGCGTTGGATCCTTCGCGAACGCGCTGAGCTTGCGCACACCTTCGGTCGGGTCCGGCGAGAACACGTTTAGCGACAACCCACCCGGTCCCATGAGCACGAGCCTGCCCGCTCGTTTGCCGTAGTCCAGGGCGAACCGGACCGCGGTGCCGCCGCCGAGCGAGTTGCCGAGGATGTGTGCCTGCTCGACCCCCAGCTCGTCGAGCAGGTCGTTCAAAGCCCTTGCCGCGAAGGTGAAGTACTGGTCGTGCTCGGCGGGCTTGTCGGACTGGCCGTAACCGGGCAGGTCCACGGCCAGCACGCGGAACGACTTCGCGAACACCGGGATGTTGCGGCCGAAGTTGCTCAACGACGACGCGCCTGGTCCGCCGCCGTGCAGCAGGACCAGCGTCTCGGCGTGGTCCGCACCGGCTTCGTGGTAGTGCAACCGAACCTTCACAGCACTCTCCTCAGAACAGCCCGTCGCGGACCTGGATGCCGAGCTCGTTCTTGCCGTACAGGACAAGCACGCGCTCCGGGTCGTTGGCCGCGTGCACGCGTGCGGCGTGCGCGTCCCGCCAGAACCGGGGCAGCGGCGAGCCCTGGTTGATCGCCTTGCCGCCCGCGCTCTCGAAGAGCCGGTCGATCGCGGAGATCGCCCGCGCGCTGCCGAGCACCTGGTCCCGCCGGGCCCGCAGCCGCAGATCGATCGGGATCTTCGTGCCGGCGACGGCGTGTTCCCACTCGTCGTTGATGTCCTTCTCCAGCTGCCACCACGCGGTGTCGATGTCGTTGGCCGCCGTGGCGATCCGCACCTGCGCGAACGGGTCCTCGACCGACTTCTCGCCCAGGTAGGCGGCCCGGACGCGCTCACGGGTCGCGCCGACGTGCAGGTCGTACGCTCCGGTCGCCATGCCGATCATCGGCGCGGTGATCGCGTAGGGGTGGATCGTCCCGTACGGCATGCGGAACAGCGGACCGGGATTGACGTCCTGGCCGGGACAGATGCACCGCGCGGTGTGCAGCATGCTCAGCGCACGGTGCTCCGGCACGAACACGTCCTCGACCACGATGTCGTTGCTGCCGGTGCCGCGCAGGCCGACGGTGTCCCAGACGTCGTTGATCGTGTAGTCGGCGATCGGCAGCAGGAACGTGCGGAAGTCGACGGGCTTGCCCTCGTCGTTCATCACCAGGCCGCCGAGCAGCACCCAGGTGGCGTGGTCGCAGCCGGACGAGAAGCTCCACTTCCCGCTGAACCGGAACCCGCCCTCGACCGCCGTCGCACGACCCGTCGGCGCGTAGGACGACGAGATCCGGGTGTCCTGGTCCTCCCCGAACACCTCTTCCTGCGCCTGCACGTCGAACAACCCGACGTGCCACGGGTGCACACCCAGCACGGACGCGACCCAGCCCGTCGAGCCGCACGCGCTCGCGATCAGCTTCACGGCCGTGTAGAACTCCAGTGGATGCGACTCGAAGCCGCCGTACCGCACCGGTTGCAGCATCCGGAAGAAACCGGTCTCCTGCAACGCCTTCACCGACTCCGGCGGCACCTTGCGCAGCTCCTCCGCCTCCTGCGCGCGTTCCCGCAGAGCAGGCAGCAGCTCCCGCACCTTGCCGAGGATTTCCTCGCTCATCGGACTTTCTCCCTGCTCAGCTCCAGTGCGATGTCGATCAGCTGGTCCTCTTGCCCGCCCACGAGCCGGCGTTCGCCCGCGCGGATGAGGATCTGCGCGCCGGACACGCCGTAGCGTTTCGCCTGTGTGTAGGCGTGTTTGAGGAAGCTGGAGTAGACGCCCGCGTACCCCATCATCAGCGCCATCCGGTCGAGCAGGCACTCCTCGGGCATGACGGGCCGGACCACGTCCTCGGCCGCGTCCACGATCTTGAAGAAGTCCACGCCGGTGGAGAATCCGAGCTTGTCGCACACCCCGACGAACGCCTCCAGCGGCGTGTTCCCCGCGCCCGCCCCGAATCCGCGCACGCTGCCGTCGATCTGCTGTGCACCGGCCCTGGCAGCGGCGACCGAGTTCGCGACGCTCAGCCCGAGGTTCTCGTGTCCGTGGAACCCGACCTGTGCGTCCGTGCCCAGCTCCGCGACCAGCGCGGACACCCGGTCGGAAACCTGTTCCAGCACAAGGGCTCCGGCCGAGTCGACGACGTACACGCACTGACAGCCCGCGTCGGCCATGATCCGCGCCTGCTTCGCCAACGTCTCAGGCGGTTGCGAGTGCGCCATCATCAGAAATCCGACGGTCTCCAGGCCACGTTCTCGAGCGAGCTGGAAGTGCTGCACGGAGACGTCGGCTTCGGTGCAGTGCGTGGCGATGCGGACGATCGATGCGCCGTTGTCCTGGGAGATGAGGATGTCGTCCTTGACCCCGACACCGGGCAGCATCAGCACGGCGATCTTGGCCTGCTGCGCCGTCTCGGCCGCGACCTTGATCAGTTCCTGTTCCGGGGTGAGGCTGAAGCCGTAGTTGAACGACGACCCGCCGAGCCCGTCGCCGTGCGTCACCTCGATCACCGGCACCCCGGCGCCGTCCAGTGCCGCGACGATCGAACGAACGTCCTCGACCGTGAACTGGTGCCGCTTGTGGTGCGAGCCGTCACGCAGTGACGTGTCGGTCAGCCGCAGCTGCATGTGCGATCTCCTCCCCCACCTTGGTCGCGGCGGCGGTCATGATGTCGAGGTTCCCGGCGTACGCGGGCAGGAAGTCACCCGCACCCGCGACCTCGACGAAGATCGACACACGACCGGCGTCGAACTGCGGTTCGCTCAGCAACCGGAATCCCGGTACGTACGAACGGATGTCGGTCTCCATCCGAGCGATCGAGTCCGTGATCGGATCCGGGTCGGCGTCCTCGGGGATCGCGCAGAAGATCGTGTCGCGCATGATCATCGGCGGGTCCGCCGGGTTCAGCACGATGATCGCCTTGCCGCGTTCCGCTCCCCCGATGGCCTCGATGCCGTGGCTGGTGGTGCGGGTGAACTCGTCGATGTTGGCCCGCGTGCCCGGTCCCGCCGACACCGACGCCACACTCGCGACGATCTCCGCGTACGACACCGGAACCACCCGCGAAACGGCGTACACCATGGGAATCGTGGCCTGGCCGCCGCACGTGATCAGGTTGATGTTGGGCGCGTCCTTGTGCTCACCGAGGTTCACCGGCGGCACGACGTACGGCCCGACCGCCGCCGGGGTCAGGTCGATCGCCCGGATCCCGGCCTCCGCGTAGCGCGGCGCGTTCGCCCGGTGCACCGCCGCGGACGTCGCCTCGAACACGACGTCCGGCAGCTCGTCCTGACGCAGCAACCACTCCGCGCCGTCGACCGAGACCTCCAGGCCCAGCGACGCCGCGCGCCTGAGGCCCTCGCTGGCCGGGTCGATGCCGACCATCCAGCGAGGTTCCAGCACTTCGGAGCGCAGGAGCTTGTAGAGCAGGTCGGTGCCGATGTTGCCGGAGCCGACGATGGCCGCCTTCACCCAGTCACCTCACTCGAATTTCAGGTCGACAGAACCAAGTCCGGCGAACTCGGCGTGGAACTCGTCACCCGGCCGCGCGTCGATCGCCCGCGTGCACGACCCCGGCAGCACGATGTCGCCGGCCAGCAACCGGACGCCGAAGCTCGCGACCTTCTCCGCCAGCCACGCCACCGCGATCGCCGGGTCGCCCAGCACCGCGTCACCACGTCCTTCGGCGACGATCTCGCCGTTGCGGCGCAGGGTGGCCGCCACCGCGCCGATGTCCAGTTCGGACGGACGCACCCGCTCGGAGCCCAGCATGAACCCGGCCGACGACGCGTTGTCCGCGATGGTGTCCTGCAGACCGATCTTCCAGTCGATGATCCGGCTGTCGATCAGTTCGATGGCCGGCGCGACGAACTCGGTGGCGGCCAGCACGTCCTCTACCGTGCAGCCCTCCCCCGGCAGGTCGCGGGCCAGCAGGAACGCGATCTCCACCTCGACCCGCGGATACAGGTAGGCCGAGGCGTCCGCGGTCCCTGCGAGTTGCATGTCGTCGAGCAGGTGGCCGTAGTCGGGTTCGTCGACGCCCATCATCTGCTGCATCGCCAACGACGACAGGCCGACCTTGTGGCCGATCACGTCACGGTTGCGGTGCCGGACGTTGAGCAACTGGATCTCGTACGCGTCGACCACGTCGATGTCGGGATACAGCTCGACCAGCGGCTTGATCGGCACGCGGTCGCGTTCCGCCACGCGCAGCAACTCGGCGGCCGCTTCCCTGTTCTGGATCGTCAGCACCTGGCCTCCCCCGCACCCGTTGATTTGGCAGCGTGTTGCCCCGCACGGCGGCCCGAGAAGACGCAGTCGGCGAGCGCGAGCCCGCTGACATAGGACTCCGAGCACACGCCGACGGCCGACCGGCCCGCCGCGTACAGGCCGGGAACTCCTTGCACCTGACCGGTTTCCTCGTCCACGACGAGTCCGCCGAGGGTCAGCATCGGGCACGGGTAACCGAATCCCGCGCGCACGGACACGTTGATCAGCGAATACGGCGGCTTGCCGACGGGTTCGGGCACGCCGATTCCGGCCTTGGCCGCGACTTCCTCGACGGTCGGCGCGGTGACCAGGCCGCGACCCAACAGGTAGCGGACCTGCCAGCGCTGGAACGGCGCGGTCTGCGTCTTCACCTGGGCCCGCGCGACGCGCAGCACGTCGTCGTCGATCAGCAGCCACGCCTTGCCGCCGCGTTCGACGATCTCGCTGCCGATCGCCGCGCCGTACCGGGTCGCGTCACCGAACCTGCGCCCGTCCGAGTCCACCAGGACACCGCGTTGCAACGCGCTGGGCGGCGTGACGAACCGCCACACCGAGATCTTGTCCATCCGCGCGGTCTTCCCACCGGCGGCGACGCCGAGCCGGATCCCGCCGCCGTCGTCGCCAGGCGTACCGAGAGCGAGCCCGCCGCGGTGAGCAGGAGCGTTCTCGTGCACCATCGCCCGGTCCGCGATGAAACCGCCGGCGGAGATGATCACGCCCTGTCGCGCGGTCACCGTCACCGGGTGGGCGAATCGTTCCAGCCACCCGGCCAGGCCGAACAGCCTCCTGCCGAGCGGCGGGTAGTAGAGCCACGGCTTGGCGCCCGCCCTGGACAACGTCCCGTGCAGCGCCTTCGCGATCCCGGACAACGCGCGACACCGCACACCGGTCACCCGGCCGTCCGTCGTGATCAGCTCGACCGCGCGGGTCTGCGGCATGATCCGCACGCCCGCCCGCCGGGTCGCTTCCGCCAGCCGGGTGAAGAACGCCTTGCCCGAAGTTCCCTTCGCCCTGGTCCGATGTCCGCGCGGAGCCGGGTCGGGCCAGGCGTCCTCACTGCCGGACTGGTACAGGTAGTAGTCGTCGGTCGGGTACGAGGTCTTGAACGGGGACACGCGGGCGTCGAACGGCACGCCCTGGTCCTCCAGCCAGGCCAGCATCTTCGCGCTGTCCTCGCAGAACCGCCGCAGGGTCGCCTCGGAGACCGCGTCCCGGACCTCGGTGCGCAGATAGGCCACCATCGCCTCGACCGAATCGGTGACACCGGCTTCGACCTGCTGCCGCGTTCCACCGCCCGCGTACACGACGCCACCGGACAAGGCGGTCGCGCCACCACCGGCGAACCGGTCCAGGACCACCACGGACGCACCGGCCGCCGCGGCCTCGACGGCGGCGCACGCGCCGGCCGCACCGAAGCCGATGACGACCACGTCAGCGGTGACCTCCACGCAACCCTCCTGGAACAGGTTCTTGGCCAGAAACAGGTTCTTGGTGAGTCGACTTGCCTGGAACTCCTACACCATAGCGCCAAAGCACCCCGAAACTATAACCTGTTCTAGTCCGACTTCCGGGGAGGTGCGATGTACGACGTGATCGTCGTCGGCAGCGGTGCGGCAGGTATGACAGCCGCCCTCTGCACCGCTCAACAAGGCCTGCGCACCCTGATCATCGAGAAGGCCGAGCACTACGGCGGCTCGACCGCGAGGTCCGGCGGCGGCATCTGGGTGCCGAACAACGCGGTGGTCGCCGCCAACGGCGTGCCCGACTCGCCGGAGCAGGCCAGCACCTACCTGGGGCACATCGCCGGAGACGTACCCGCCGAGCTGCGAGAGGCGTTCCTGGACGCCGGACCCGCCATGCTGGCGTTCGTCGTCGCGCACACACCGCTGAAGTTCCGCTGGGTCCGCGACTACTCCGACTACTACCCGGAGGCACCCGGAGGCCAGCCCCGCGGCCGATCCGTCGAGCCGCTGCCGTTCAACACGAAACTCCTCGGCGAGGAGATCAAGGACCTCGAACCGCCGTACGTGCCGACACCGGCGGGCATCGTGATCACCCAGACCGACTACAAGTGGCTGACGCTGATCGGCCGCCACCCGCGCGGCATCATCACCGCCGCCAAGGTCTTCGCCCGCCGGTTCCTGCCGGGCCGGCGTCTGACCATGGGCCAGGCGCTGTCCGCCGGACTCAGGGCGGGACTCAAAGCACTGAACGTCGAGGTGAGGCTCAACACCGCCATGACCGACCTGCACCACGAGAACGGCCGCGTCGCCGGAGTCCTCGTCGGCGACCGCCTGATCACCGCCAAGCACGTCGTCCTGGCCGCGGGCGGGTTCGAGCACAACGAACGCCTGCGCAAACAACACCAGGACATCGGTACGGAGTGGACGGTCGGCGCGAAGGCCAACACCGGCGACGGCATCGAGGCCGGCATGCGGGCCGGCGCCGCCGTCGGGCTGATGGACGACGCCTGGTGGGGCCCGTCGGTCCCGTTGCCGCGCGGCCCGTTCTTCCTGCTCGCCGAACGCTCGCTACCCGGTTCCGTGCTGGTCGACAAGACCGGCCGCCGGTTCGTCAACGAGGCGGCGCCCTACATCGACGTGGTCAACGCGATGACCGGCGACACCTGGCTCGTCTTCGACCACACCTACCGCGGCCGCTACCCGTTCTGCGGCATCCCGCCGCGCCGCCCGCTCCCCCGCCGCTGGAAGGAATCCGTGCTCACGGCACCCAGCCTCGAAGAACTCGCGCAGGAAGCCGACCTGCCGGAACTCATCGACACCGTCCGGCGCTTCAACACCCTGGCCGTGGACGGCAAGGACGAGGACTTCCACCGCGGCGACAGCGCGTACGACCGCTACTACGGCGACCCGCGCAACCACCCGAACCCCAACCTGGCACCGCTGACGACCGGCCCGTTCTACGCGGTCAGGATCGTGCCCGGCGATCTCGGCACCAAGGGCGGCCTGCGCACCGACACCCGCGCACGGGTGCTGCGCGAGGACGGGTCGGTGATCGACGGCCTGTACGCGGCCGGAAACACCAGCGCCTCGGTCATGGGCCACACGTACGCGGGCGCGGGCGCCACCCTCGGACCGGCCATGACGTTCGGTTATCTCGCCGGCCTCGACATCTCTGGAGGAGAGTCATGACGCAGGACGCCGTACGCACGATCGACACCGGCGCACCTCCAGCGCGGTTCGCTCGCGGCTGGCACTGCCTCGGACTGGCCAGCACCTTCCGCGACGGCAAACCCCATGCCGTGGAGGCGTTCGGCACCAAGCTCGTGGTGTTCGCGAGCGAGGACGGCAAGATCAACGTGCTCGACGGGTACTGCCGGCACATGGGCGGGGACCTCACCCAGGGCACGGTCAAGGGCGACAACATCGCCTGCCCGTTCCACGACTGGCGCTGGGCGGGCAACGGCAAGTGCGTCGACATCCCTTACGCCAAGCGGGTTCCGCTGCGGGCACGCACCAGGTCGTGGATCACGCTGGAGGAGAACAAGCAGCTCTTCGTGTGGAACGACCCGCAGGGCAACCCGCCGCCGGAGAACGTGACGATCCCGCGCATCGAGTCGGCGTTCAGCGACGAGTGGAGCAACTGGACGTGGGACTCGGTGGTGATCGAGGGCGCGAACTGCCGCGAGATCATCGACAACGTCGTCGACATGGCCCACTTCTTCTACATCCACTTCGCGTTCCCGACCTACTTCAAGAACGTGATGGAGGGCCACGTCGCCTCGCAGTACCTCACGACGCGGGGACGGCCGGACGTCGCGATGGGCTCGAACTACACGGGTGACGTGGAAGTTCGTTCGGAGGCCGCGTACTACGGGCCGTCGTACATGATCGACTACCTGTGGAACGACTACAAGGGCCTCGAGATCGAAACCGTGCTGATCAACTGCCACTACCCGATCACGCCGAACTCGTTCCGGCTGCAGTGGGGCGCGATCGTGAAGAAGCTGCCGGGTGTCGACGACGTGCACGCCGACAAGATCGCGGCCAAGTTCGCGCGCGGCATCGGTGTCGGGTTCCTGCAGGACGTGGAGATCTGGCGGAACAAGACGCGGATCGACAACCCGTTGCTGTGCGAGGAGGACGGGCCGGTCTACCAGCTGCGGCGCTGGTACGAGCAGTTCTACGTCGACGTCGAGGACGTCAGCGACGACATGGTGCGGCGCTTCGAGTTCGAGGTCGACACGAGCAGGGCGATCGAGGTGTGGGAGAAGGAGGTCGCCGAGAACCTGGCCAAGCGGGAACCAGCGGCTCAGGAGTCGGCGACGTGAGCGAGCGGGACGAGTTCCTCGTCGGTGGCATGGGGCCGGTGAGGTGCGACTGCGGAAACCGGGTGCTGGTCAAGAAGAACAGCCCGCAGCACACGAGCGTGCAGTGGCTTTCCGACACTCGCGACTGCCCTGAGCTGTGCGGGCCGCGGTCGGCGTTCGTGCCGACGTGCCTTCGGCTGCGGGACAGCATCGAGAAGGCCGTGCGCGATGGCACGCTGGAGGTCGCCGATGGCTGAGGTGCACCGGGTCCGGGTCGACGCCGTGATCGAGGAGACGGCCGACGCGCGCTCGTTCGTGTTGTCAGGAGCGGATTTCACGCCGCGGCCCGGCCAGTTCCTGACCGTGCGGGCGGGCGAGGTCGCTCGGTGCTACTCCCTGTCCAGCGCGCCGGGCGAGCCGTTGAAGATCACGGTCAAGCGGACGCCGGACGGGTACGGTTCGGCGTGGATGTGCTCCGAGGTGCGCGCGGGCATGGAGCTGGACGTGCTGGCGCCGGCCGGCGTGTTCACGCCTTCGTCGTTGGACGGGTCGTTGCTCGCGTTCGCAGCCGGCAGCGGGATCACGCCGGTGATGTCGATCATCAAGACTGTGCTCGCGCAGGGGTCGGGGAAGGTTTTTCTCTTCTACGCCAACCGGGACGAGGGCTCCGTGATCTTCGCCCGCGAACTGGACGAGCTGGCGCGCTCCTGTCCGGATCGGCTGGTGGTCGTGCACTGGCTGGAGTCGGTGCAGGGGTTGCCGCACCTCGGCGCGTTGCGGGCGTTCGTCCGGGACTGCGACGAGGCGTTCGTGTGCGGGCCGGGGCCGTTCATGGAGGCCGCCCGCAAGGCGTTGCGGGACATCAAGGTCGTGCACATCGAGAAGTTCGTGTCGCTGTCCAGTGATCCGTTCGCCGAGGTCGTGCCGGTGGCAGATGATCGGCCGGACGCGGTGGTCGAGGTTTCTCTGGACGGTGAGGAGCACCGGTTTCCGTGGCCGGCGCGGCAGAAGCTGCTCGACCTGTTGCTGGAGAAGGGACTCGACGCGCCGTACTCGTGCCGCGAGGGTGCGTGCAGCGCGTGCGCGTGCCGGTTGGTCGAGGGCGAGGTCAAGATGCTCAACAACGACGTGCTCGACTCCGAGGACATCGCCGAGGGCATCGTGCTGGCGTGCCAGTCGGTTCCGGTCACCGACACGGTGAAGATCACCTACGAGTGAGGAGCGCTTGATGCCGATCGATCCGGACGTCGCGATCGGGGCGGAACTTCCCGAGATCAAGTTCTCCTGGACGCACTCGGACGTGCTGCTCTACCACCTGGCGCTGGGGGCCACCGAACTCCGCTACGTCTACGAGCAGGGCCTGCGGGTGCTGCCGACGTTCGGCGTGGTCGCGCCCAGGTTCCACGAGACCGCGCCACCCGCCGTGTCGTTCCCCGGCGTCGACGTCGACCTGGCCCGCGTTCTGCACGGCACGCAGGAGATCACCGTGCACGCCGCCCTCCCCGCTGAGGGCGAGGCGGTGCTGCGGACGCGGATCGCGGACGTGTGGGACAAGGGCAAGGCCGCGGTCATCGTGCAGGAGTCCACGGCTCTCACCCCGGACGGGACAGCCCTCTACACGACCAGGTCCAGCATCTTCGCTCGCGGCGAGGGCGGGTTCGGCGGCGAGCGCGGGCCGTCCGGCAGGGTCGAGGTGCCCGAGCGCGAACCTGACGTCGTGATCGAGACTCCGACGTTGCCGCAGCAGGCCTACCTGTACCGGCTTTGCGGTGACCGGAATCCGTTGCACGCCGATCCGGGCTTCGCCAGGGCAGCGGGGTTCGACCAGCCGATCCTGCACGGGCTGTGCACCTACGGCGTGGTGTGCAAGGCGGTGATCGACGCGCTGCTCGACGGGCCGGAGCAGGTGTTGTCGTTCGGGGCGAAGTTCGCGGGCGTGGTGTTCCCCGGCGAAACCCTGACCACACGGGTGTGGCGGGACGGTTCGCAGCTGGTGCTGACGACGTTCGCCGCGGACCGTCCTGTGCTCACCGATGCTGTGCTCAGCCTTCGCGACGTGCCGTGACAAGTAGCGTGCCCGGTTTGCCCTGCATCGGCGCGGGAACGACGTCTGTGGTCACGGCGCCGAACCCGGCATCGGACAGCATCGCCTTCCACCGCTCGGCAGACAGGTTCACCTTCGTGATCAACCGGCCAGGTTTCGGCGGGGGGCGATGTCGACGCCGACGCAGTGAGCGCCGAGCGTTGCCAGATGCGCGAGGTTGCAGATGTTCGCTTCTTCGTGCACCTGACGAACTTGCGTGGAGAGCGGGGCGAACCAGTGACGGCGACGGGCCGGGTCATTTCATCGCCGCTTCGCGACGATTGCGATTGGGGCTTGACTTCGAGGCCCTTGCGAGGCACATATCGGTAGCACCTCACACCCAAAGTCAAGCCCCAATCGCGCTGTGGTCACCTTGATACCGCTTCCCGGAGTGGGATTAGGCCTTTGCGGCTCGCCTTCGGCTTCGCGACAGAGTTTACTGGGCGATTCACTCTATTGTGTTTACGCCAGCCCGTTATCTTTTCGTGATCTTGCGGTAGAGTGGAACGCGTGATCGAAACCCGACTCCTCCCCACCGACGAGCTGCTGCGCAGTCTCGTCGACGAGGTGACGGAGATTCGGGTCCGCGAGAATGCCGTCCTGCAGAAGATCGCCGAGTTGGATCGGCGTGGAGCCGCGGGCGAGCTCGGTTACAAGAATTTGCCGCAGGTGTTGCGGCACGCGGTCCGATGGGATCTCACCACGGCCAAGAAATGGGTCACGAACGCCGGGTTGCTGGGCAGAGAGATTACCCCGACCGGCAGCGAGCTCGCCCCCGAACTTCCCGTGACCGCCGAGGCCGCGGCAGAGGGGGCGCTGTCGATCGAGCACGTCGCGGTGGTCGCCGAGATCATGAAGGCTCTGCCCGCCGCAGCCGAGGACCCTGTCGTCAGCTTCGCTCGTGAGCATGAGCCCAGTGCGGTGCGCGCGTTCGGCAAGGAACTGGCCTACCGGCTCCATCAGGACGACCCCGAACCTCGCGACCCCGAACCCGAGCCACAGGTCAACCAGCACGTCATGCGCTGGAAGAACGGCCAGCTGGAGATCAGGGCGCTCCTGGACACGGTCACCGGCGCGAAGTACGAGGCGCTGCTCGACCCCCTGGCCAAGCCCCGCCCCGAGACCGCCGAGAACGGCCCCGACCTGCGCTCCCGCGCCGAACGCGAAGGCGACGCGCTGGCCGAGCTGGTCGACCTGATGCTGCGCGCCGACCAACTGCCCGACCACGGCGGCGAACCGGTCACGCTCACTGTGACCATGCGCTATGACGACCTCGCCGAGCAGGTCGGCCAGGCGACGCTGGACAACGGCGAGCGCGTGCCCGCCGACCAGGTCCGTCAGTTGGCGTGCGACGCGGGCATCATCCCGCTGGTCCTGGGCGAGAAGTCCCAGCCGATGAACATCGGCCGCAAAACCCGCACCTTCCCCGCCGGAATCCGCCGAATCCTCGTCGCCCGCGACCGCGGCTGCGCATTTCCCGGATGCGGCCGACCACCCAAACAATGCGACTCCCACCACATTCACCACTGGGCGGACGGCGGTGAAACTTCAGTCGACAACGCCGTCCTGCTCTGCCGTCATCACCACACGCTCATCCATCAAAGCGAATGGGACGTGACAATGGTGCACGGCATGCCGACTTTCTATCCGCCGAAGTGGCTCGACGCGCAACGCAAACCCAGGCGCAATCTTCTTCATGTCGCCGCCTGATTGCCCCGGCAAAGCCGTGCGAAGCGAGCCGGACAGCCGGGATTCCGCGATGGGCGAGCCCGCTACCTGTGCGCCGCTGAGCAGCGGAAATAACGCAAGCCCCAATCGCAATCGTCGTGAAGCGGCGATGAAATGACCCAGCTCGTCACGAACTCGCGCCCGATCTCCTCGGCCATGTCGGCCGTTCACCATCCTGGCTCCTCAACACCCGCCCCCACCAGACCTTCGACTGGCACAATCCAGCCCGAACCCTGAACAACCGAGTTCCTCCTGGGTGCCGCTATCGGAACAGAGCGCGGGCTACCGCGAGCACAACTGGCGGGTTCACCAAGACTGACCGAGGACCAGCCCGCTGGTAGGGACGCCCGTGCCGGCGGTGACCAGGACGTGCTCGACATTCGCGACCTGGTTCACAGCGGTGCCGCGCACCTGCCGGACGCCCTCCGCGATGCCGTTCATGCCGTGCAGGTAGGCCTCGCCGAGCTGGCCGCCGTGCGGGTTGAGCGGGAGTGAACCGTCCAGTTCCAGGGCGCCGGACGCCACGAAGTCCTTCGCCTCGCCCTTCGCGCAGAAGCCCAGCTCTTCCAGCTGGACCAGCACGAATGGCGTGAAGTGGTCGTAGAGCACGGCGACGTCCACATCGGACGGACCGATGCCCGACTTCTCCCAGAGTCCTCGCGCCACCACGCCCATCTCCGGGAGGCCGGTCAGGTCGTCGCGGTAGTAGCTGGTCATCGTGAACTGGTCGACGCCGCTGCCCTGCGTGGCGGCCTTGACGTGCGCGGGCTTGTTCGGCAGGTCGCGGGCGCGTTCCGCCGAGGTGACGACCAGCGCGACGCCGCCGTCGCTCTCCTGGCAGCAGTCGAGCAGCCGCAGCGGTTCGGCGATCCACCGGGACGCCTGGTGATCTTCGAGCGTGATCGGCCGTCCGTGGAACCACGCGTGCGGGTTCGTGGCGGCGTGCTTGCGGTCGATCACCGCGATCCGGCCGAAGTCCTCGGAAGTCGCGCCGTACTCGTGCATGTACCGGCGGGCGAACATCGCGACCATCGCGCCCGGCGTGCCCAGGCCCATCGGGTACGACCAGCTGTTGTCGATGTTCGCGGCGGCCGCGGTCTGGACCTGGCCGAACCGGTGGCCCGAGCGTTCGTTGAACGCCCGATAGCAGACCACGACCTTCGCCGCGCCGGTCTCGACCGCCATCGCGGCCTGTTGCACGGTCGCGCACGCCGCCCCGCCGCCGTAGTGGACGCGGCTGAAGAACGTCAGCTCCGGGATGCCCAGCTCGCGCGCGACCGCGATCTCGGCGTTGGTGTCCATGGTGAAGCTGACCAGACCGTCCACATCGGATGGTTCGAGTCCTGCGTCTTCCAGTGCGGCTCGTACCGCTTCGGCGGCCAATTGGAGTTCGCTGCGCCCGGAGTCCTTCGAGAAGTCCGTCGCGCCGATGCCCGCGATCGCGGCGTTCATGCCGGCACCTCGATCTTCACGGTGCCGGTGACGTGGTCGCCGTGCCCGGTCCGGCCGACGACCTCGATGGTCAGGTCCTGGTCCTCGCGTCCGATGACCTGGCCGAAGAACTTCAGCGTGTCGTAGGCGTAGCAGGGTGCGCCGAGGCGGATGTTCACCTGACGCACCAACGCTTCCGGTCCGGCCCAGTCCGTGACGTACCGCTGCACCAGGCCGGTCGTGGTGAGGATGTTGATGAAGATGTCCTTCGAGCCGCGCTGGACCGCCAGGTCGCGGTCGTGGTGGACGTCCTGGAAGTCACGCGTGGCCAGCGCGGTGCTGATCACGAACGTGGGCGTGGCCTCGACGTGCCACTCGGGCAGGGAATCACCGATCCGCACGGGGCCTCCAGCTCGGCATCGTCAGCTCGTCGTCGACCTTGGTGAACACGACCTCGACCGGTAGTCCGATGCTGGGCTCGCCGGCCAGTTCGCCCAGCATCCGCACGCCCTCGTCCAGTTCGATCAGGGCGATCACGAACGGGGTCTGCTTGCCGGGCACCTGCGGGTGGTGGTGCACGACGTAGCTGTAGACCACGCCGTACCCGTCCGAGACGAGGTACTTCGGTTTGGTGGCACCGCATTCCGGGCACATCGGGCCTGGTGGGTGCCGCAGCAGCCCGCAGCCGCCGCAGCGCTGGATGCGCAGCTCGCCCTGCCGGCACCCTTCCCAGAAGTACTCGGTGTCGCGGTTGACGGCAGGCCGGATCGCCTGCGCTTTCGGAGGTTCCGGTGCTGCCGCCGGTTTCTCCGCCGGCCGGAACTTCAGCACGCGGAACCGCATCTCCGCCACCGGTTCGTCGCCGACCCACCAGGTGCTCCTGGTCGTGACGAACCAGCCCTCGCCCAGCCCCGTCTTCTTCGGGCCGGTGACGTCCTCCAGGCTCGTCGTCACCGAGAGGTGCTCGCCGACCTTGAGGTAGCGGTGGTAGGTCTGGTCGCTGTTGGTGGCGACCACGGACGTGAACCCGGCCTCGTCCAGGATCTTCATCATCGCGCCGAGCGGGTCGTCCAGGGTGCGCTGGCCGTGCAGTCCGGCCATCGTCCACACCTGGACCATCGCGGGCGGTGCGACCTCGGTGTAGCCGGGGTGCCGGTCGCCGATGGCCTCCAGCCAGTTGTTGATCATCGGCAGGTTGACCGGGTCGCGTGCCAGCCGTGGCGCGCATTCGCCCTTTTCGGCGATGCGCGCGGCCTCTTTCTCGATGTCGATCATCGCACCACCCGAGGCAGGCCGAGCCCGATGCTGGTGATGAGCTCGCGCTGGATCTCCTGCACTCCGCCGCCGAAGGTCAGCACGAGGTTGCGCCGTGCCTGCACGTCCAGCCACCGCACCAGTTCCGCGCCGGCGCCGTGCCGTCCGACGAGTTCTTCGAGCAGCCTGCCGATGCGCTGGGTCCGGTCGGCGGCGAACACCTTGGTGGCGCTGGCGTCCGCTACCTCGACCTCGCCGGCCGCGACCTGCCAGTTCAGCAGCTCGTTCACCCGGTGCACCGCTCGTGCTTCGGCCAACGCCCGTTGGACGTCCGGCAGGTCGAGGAGCTCTCGTTCGGCAGCCCAGCTGTGCACTCGTTCGATCAGCGCGCCGATCCGCCCGGACGGGCCGAGCATCACGCGTTCGTGGTTGAGCTGGGTGGTGATCAGCCGCCAGCCCTTGTTCTCCTCGCCGACCCGCATGTTCTCGGCCACACGGACGTCGTTGTAGTAGGTGGCGTTGACGTGGTGCGCGCCGTCGCAGGTGATGATCGGCGTCCAGGAGTAGCCGGGATCCTCGGTGTCGACGATCAGGATCGTGATGCCCTTGTGCCGCGAGTCCGGCGCTCCGGTGCGGCAGGCCAGCCACACGTAGTCCGCGTCGTGGCCGCCGGTCGTGAACGTCTTCTGCCCGTTGACGATGTAGTGATCACCTTCGCGCACGGCCTTGGTGCGCAACGAGGCCAGGTCGGTGCCGGCGTCCGGCTCGGTGTAGCCGATGGCGAAGTGGATGTCGCCCTTGAGGATGCGCGGCAGGAAGAAGTCCTTCTGCTCCTGCGTGCCGAACGCCTGCAGCGTCGGCCCGACCGTCTGCAGCGTCACGTACGGCAGCGGGACGTCCGCGCGGGCGGCCTCGTTGACGAAGATCTGCTGCTCGATCGGCCCGAAACCCTTGCCGCCGTACTCCTGCGGCCACCCGACGCCGAGCCTGCCGTCGTTGCCGAGCCTGCGCACCAACGCGCGGTAGGTCTCGCCATGCCGTTCGGTGAGCATCGCCTCGCGTTCCCCAGCGGACATGAGGTTCGCGAAGTACTCACGCAGCTCGTCCCGGAGCTTCAGCTGCTCGGCGCTGAGGTCAATGAACATCGATGGCTCCCAAGCGGTGCTCCACTCCGCCGACGAACCGCGTCAGCTCCTTGGCCATGCCGTAGTACCGGTGCATCGGGTAGGTGATGTCGAGGCCGAGACCGCCGTGCAGGTGGTGGCAGGTGTGCACGGCCGGCATCGCCTCGGCCGCGAGCCAGTAGGCGGCGGTGCCGAGGTCGTGGTCGTCGAGGCTCCAACACGCCGTCAGCGCGGCCAGGTGCAGCGTGCGGGCGGCGATGTAGACGTCCGCGACCTGGCACGCCGCCGCCTGGAAGGTCGACAGCGGTTTGCCGAACTGGTGGCGGGTGCCGACGTGCTTGACGGTGAGGTCCAGGGCTCCTGCCAGGACACCGTCCGCGACCGCGACCGCTCCCATCAACGCGAACCGCCGCAGATCCTCGGCCGCGCCCGCCAACTCCTGGCCCTGGGCACCGTCGAGGTGCACTGTTCCGTCCGATGTGGACACGCCGGGTTGCGCGGGATCGACGATGAAGACACCCGCGTCGGTGCTCACGAGGATCCGTTGCGCCTCCCCGGCGTGCGGCACGTTGATCTTCACGCCGAAGATCCCGTCAGGACCCGCGGTGGTGCTCGGCACGGCGGGCAGCGGCGCGGAGGGCTCGCTCAACGCCGCCGTCAGCACCCCGTGTTGCTGAGTGACCAACGGGAGCAGCTCGTCCTGCTGTTCCGGGGTGCCGTGCCTGACGATCGGCAGCACGCCCAGCGCCAGCGTGGCCAGCGCCGGAACGTCCGCCGCCCGGCGTCCGACCTCGGTGAGCAGGACGGCCGTCTCCAGGGCGCCGAGCCCGTCGCCGCCGAGCCGTTCCGGAACGGCCAGGGCCAGCAACCCCGCCTCCCCCAGGGCTTTCCAGGGCGTGTCGCTCTCCCTGCCCAGCACGTCGGCCGCCAGCGCGGCGATCTCCTGCTGGGCCTCGTCGAGGCTGAAATCCATCAAGGCTCCCTCGGTAGACCGAGAATCCGTTCGCCAGCCAGGTTCATCAGCACCTGCGTCGTGCCACCCGCGATGCTCAGGCACCGCGTCAGCAGGAACTCGTGGATCAGCTCGTTGTCGGCGGCCGCGCCCGGTCCGAGCAGCTCGACCGCGAACTCCGCGACGTCCTGCCGTTGCCGCACGCCGACCAGCTTGCGCACGCTGGACTCCGCGCCCGGCTCCTGCCCGCTGAGCACGCGCAGACTCGCCCGCAGGTCCAGCACCGACACCGCGAGTCCCTGGGCCACCAGCTCACCGAGTCGTTCGGGACGTTCAGCGGCCGCCGGTTGCCGCAGAACCTGTTCCAGTGCGTCACCGAGCGACGAACCGCGGCCCATCGCGACGCGTTCGTTCGCGAGGGTCGTGCGCGCCAGCCGCCAGCCGTCGTCGACCGCGCCGACCACGCAGTCGTCCGGCACGAACACGTCGTCCAGGAAGACCTCGTTGAACCGCGCGTCGCCGGTGATCTCCCGCAACGGCCGCACGTCGACACCTTCGGAGCGCATGTCGACCAGGAAGTACGTGATGCCCTTGTGCTTCGGCACCTCGGAGTCCGTGCGGGCCAGGCAGATCGCCCAGTCGGCCTGGTGCGCGAGCGACGTCCACACCTTCTGCCCGGTGAGCCGCCAGCCGCCGTCCACCTTCAGCGCCTTGGTGCGCAACGACGCCAGGTCCGACCCGGCCTCCGGTTCGCTGAACAGCTGGCACCAGGTGAGCTCGCCGCGCAACGTCGGCCGCACGAACCGTTCCTGCTGCTCGGGCGTGCCGTGGCGGAGGATCGTCGGCCCCGCCCAGGCCCCGATGATCAGGTCCGGCCTGCGCACCCCCGCTCGCGCGAACTCGTCGTCGATCACCATCTGCCGGGCCGGTCCGGCGTCCTGCCCGAACGGACGCGGCCAGTGCGGCACCAGGAACCCGCTGTCCGCCAGCCGTTCCCGCTGCTGCGCGGCGTCCAGTCCGGCGATCTCCTCGGCGAACGCCCGCACCTCCTGGTCGCGTTCGATCTCGACGGAGTGGGACCTGCGCACACCTTGGAGCGCCAGTTCGGCGACCCGCCGGCGCCAGTGCGCGACCCCACCCGCGAGCTGCTGCAACGCCAACGACCGGCGCAGGTAGCGATGCGCGTCGTGCTCCCAGGTGAACCCGATGCCACCGAGCACCTGGATGCAGTCCTTGGCGTTGCGCACCGCGGCGTCCAGCGCCACCGCCGCCGCGACCGCGGCCGCCAGCGGATGTTCGTCCTCGCCGACCGAACTCGCCGCGTCCCACGCGACCGAACTCGCCTGCTCGGCCCGGCACAGCATCTCGACGCACAGGTGCTTGACCGCCTGGAACGACCCGATGACACGCCCGAACTGCTGACGCTGTTTCGCGTACTCGACGGCGGTGTTCAGACACCACGCCGCCACCCCGCTCGCCTCGGCGGCCATCAACGTCACCGCGAGGTCCGTCGGATCAGCCACTTCGAGACCAGGCGCGTCGACCACCACCGACCCGAGCGAACGCGACAGGTCGACGGCTTCTAGACCGGTCACCGTCACCTGCTCGGCCGGCACGAGCATCCACGTGTCCGCCTTGAGCAGCAGATGTGTTGCCTCAGCAGCACCGACGACGTGGTGTGGCGAAAATCCCAACCCGGCGATCCCGTCAAACTCCGGAAACAGCACCGAAACCAGCGCCGTGGGCAGCAACGGCCCCGGCACGAGGTTCTCCGCCGCCCGCTCCAGCATCACCGCGAGATCGGCGACCGTGCCGCCCTCCCGCGTCACCTCGAAGAACCCGACCCGGACGAGATCAGCCCACTCGCCCTTGGCCGCGTCCACACTGTCCCGCAACGCTCGTTGTTCACCGGTCGTGGCGATCGGCATGCGGCCTCCTCCAGTACGTGAAGAAGTTTATAGAACGTGTTCTAATTCGAGCAACAGATCATGGCCGCGAAACCGATCGAGTACGATGAGAGGGCAGCTGCAACACGTTCCAGGAGGATCATCTCCGTGTCACCTTCGAAGTCGCGCACGGACGCGCTCATGGCGGGCGAGGAGCTCAGCTCCGCGGCCCAGCGCGAGCGCCGCAAGCGGATCGTCGACGCGACCATCGCGCTGGCGTCCAAGGGCGGGTTCGACGCCGTCCAGATGCGCGCCGTGGCCGACCGGGCGGACGTCGCCCTGGGCACGTTGTACCGCTACTTCCCGTCGAAGGTCCACCTGCTCGTGTCGAGCCTCGCGGTGGAACTCGAACGCGCCCAGGAGAAGATGGACCGCACCACGGTCCCCGGCGACAGCCCCTACGAACGCGTGCTGTTCGTGCTCGGCCGCATCACCAGGGGCCTGCAGCGCAACCCGCACCTCACCGAGGCGATGACGCGCGCCTTCACCTTCGCGGACGCCTCCGCGGGCGCCGAGATCGACCGCGTCTCTTTGCTCATGGAGTCGATGTTCACCCGCGCGATGAGCGCCGAGGAACCGACCGAGGAGCAGAAGGCGATCGCCCGCGTCATCGGCGACGTGTGGCTGTCCAACCTGGTCGCCTGGGTCACCCGCCGCGCCACGGCCACCGACGTCGCGAACCGCCTCGAACTCACGGTCCGCCTGCTGCTCAAGTGATCGGCCTACGCTGCTGATCGGCCTCCCCTGCTGATCGGCCTACTCTGGGCGGGTGCAGCGCATCCGCGTGTTCCTGTCCTCGCCCGGCGACGTCGCCGACGAGCGGGCGATCGCGCTCGAGGTGCTGGACCGGCTGCAGTACGAACCGGTGTTGCGCGGGCGGGTGACGATCGAGCCGGTCGCGTGGGACAAGCCCGGTGCGGGCACACCGATCCTCGCGTCGGACACTCCCCAGGCGTCGATCAACCGCGGGCTGCCGCGGCCACGGGACTGCGACGTGGTCGTCGTGCTCTTCTGGGCCCGGATGGGCACTCCCTTGCCGTATCCCGAGTACACGCGTTCGGACGGCGAGCCCTACTCGTCGGGCACGGAGTGGGAGTTCGAGGACGGCATCAGCGGCAGCGGGCAGGTGCTGCTCTACCGGCGCACCGCCGGCGTGACGATCAGCCTCGACGATCCGCGGCTCGCGGAGAAGCACCTGCAGTACGAACGGGTCAAGGACTTCTTCGCGCGCCTGCGCGACCCGTCCACCGGCGCGATCCTGCGGGGACACAAGGAGTACACGGCTCCTGAGCACTTCCGCGAAGAGCTCACCACCGACCTGCGCGAGGTGCTGCACCGGCTGGTCGTCGGCGAGGCCGGACAGGACACCGGCCCGCGGTGGCAGGGCTCGCCGTTCCCCGGACTTCGGTCCTTCACGCCGAGCGACGCGCCGATCTACTTCGGACGCGGGCGGGAGACCGACGAACTGGTCAGCCGGGTGGACGCCAGCCGGTTCGTCGCGGTGGTCGGCGCCAGCGGCTCGGGCAAGTCCTCACTGGTCGGCGCCGGACTGATCCCCCGGCTGGCCGCGCGTGGGTGGACCGTGCCCTCGCACAACGGGAACCAGTGGATCGGGCCGCGCTTCACCCCGGCAGAACTGGGCGACGACCCGTTCCTCGCACTCGCGGTGAAGCTCGGCGGGATTCCACGTGAGGTCGTGCGCGACCTGCGGGCAGGCCACCTCGCCCAGCACGTCACCGACGAAACGCTGATCTTCGTCGACCAGTTCGAGGAACTCTTCACGACCGTCGCCCCGGAGCACGTCGAGCCGTTCGTCGCACTGCTCGCGAACCCCGGCCCCGCCCACGTCGTGGCCACCGTCCGATCCGACTTCTACCACCGCTGCGTGGAGATCCCCGCACTGGCGAAGCTGCTGGAGGCCGGCCAGTTCCCGCTGTCGACCCCCACCGACACGCTGATCGACATGATCGCCAGGCCCGCCGCGTGCGCGGGCCTCGACTTCGACGAGGGCCTGCCCGGCCGGATCCTGGACGACGCCGGCAAACAACCCGGCACCCTCCCCCTGCTCGCCTACACCCTCGACGAACTGCACCGAGTCTGCCCCGGCACGCTCACCCACCACGCCTACGACCGGCTCGGCGGCGTGGCGGGCGCGATCGGCACCCGAGCCGAAGACGTGTTCCAGCGCAAACTCGACGACGCCACCCGCGCCACCTTCGACGCGGTGTTCCGCGAACTCGTCGACATCGACGAACACGGCCACGTCGCCCGCCGCCGCGCCGCACTGTCCACAGTGGCCAGTTCACCCGCCGCGGAACGGCTGATCGACGTCTTCGTCGACGCCCGCCTGCTCGTCCGCAGTGCCGAACCCGGCCAGGAACCCGTGGTGTCCGCGGCACACGAGGCGTTGTTCGGCAGCTGGGACCGCCTGCGCGAGTGGATCGAACTGGGCCAGGACGACCTCGTCCTGCTGCGCCGCGTCCGTGCCGCCGCACGGGAATGGGACGAGGCGGGCCGCGCGGGCGCCTACCTCTGGCAACACGAACGCCTCGAACCGGTCTACGAGATGATCACCCGCCTGGCTCCCGCGATCGACCCGGTGCTGCGCGACTTCATCGAGTTCGAACACGTACGCCTGCTGACCGAGTTCACCTCCCCCGCGCTGGAGGGCTACCGGCGCCAAAGCATCGCCGACCGCCTGTGCGTGATCGGCCTGCAGGCCGTGCCGGAACTGCTCGACGCCATGCTCGACGGCGCCCCGGCGGTCCGGACCGCCGCCGCGGCCGCCCTCGCCCGGCTCGCTCCCGCATCGATCCTCGGCCTGGTCGAGGCAGCGGCCCACCACCCCGACGCCGACGTCCGCCTCGCCGCGCTGAGTGCGTTGCGCCAGACCACAGACCCGCACGTGGTGCCGGCACTCGGCCACGCCCTGCACGACCAGGACGACCGCGTGCGTTCCCTCGCCAGCGGTGCCCTGCGCGCCATCGGCGGCGCCGAGGCGCAGTCGATCCTCGCGGCCGCCGCGGGCGACGCCGACGTCGACGTCCGGTGGCAGGCCGTCGGCACGCTCGGCGCGTTCGGCGAAGCCGCGGTCAACCCGTTGCTGCTCGCCATGCGCGACAACGACGTCCGGGTGCGCACCGACGCTCTCCGTGCCCTGCAAGCGATCTGCGCCGACGCTCCCGAACCGTTGATCAGCGCCCTGCACGACCAGAACGCCAGCATGCGCGCGGCCGCCACCGAAGTCCTGGGCACACTCGACGAACGCGCGATCCCGGCGTTGCTGGCCGCCCGCCACGACCTCGACGACGACGTGGCCTGGCGGGTGCGCGACGCACTCGACGCCTTGGGCCACACCGATCCGGTGGAGGAGCTGATCGGCAACCTGCCGGACAGCGCCGACGCGCTGGTGCGATGCGGCGAGGAAGCGGTGGCCCCGCTGCACGCCGTCCTCACGTCGCCGCGGCCGAGTGAAGTGCGTGTCGCCGCAGCCCACGCACTGAGCAAACTCGGGCGCACAGGCACCAACGCACTGGTGGCGGCATTGCAGGACGAACGCCCGCAGGTCTGGCTCAGGGCGATGGACGCGTTGGGAACTTGGCCGGGGTCGTTCAACGACGTACTCGCGCTCGAAGGGCGACCGCATGAGGCCGCCGTCGCCTTGTTGCTGGCCGACGAACGCGGTTACGGCGCGACGTGGCTGGGGGACGCGGACTTGCCCACTCGCCAGTTGTTCGCGGTGACGCTCCCGGCCTGGCCTTCTCACTACGTGAACAGCAAGTTGGTAGAGCTGATGCAAGACGAGGACAGGGCCGTTCCTCCCCTGGCCGCGCGGGGGGCCGGGAAGATCGGCGCGGAGATGCTGCCGCTACTCGCCCCGCTGGTGAACGACCCGAACTTGCAGTATCCGCTCAGCATCGCGCTGCGAACGATCGGAGCCGAAGCCGTGCCGTGGCTGCTCGACCTCGCATCCGGACCCGACGAGCAGGCACGAGAGCTGGCCATCGACGTGCTGACCAACATCGGCGGCCAGGCGGCCGTCTTCGGACTGGTCGAACGTGGCATCGAGCTTCAGCCGAGGAAGTAGACCACCCGGAAGAACGACTGCCCTCGCCCCACGGTGATCCCGCACTCGGCGATGAGCTGGTTCGCGTCCCGGCTCTCCGGCGGGTTCGCCGCGTCGTCGCAGCGCACGGAGTAGGCCTCGGCCGAAGTCTCGCCCTCCAGCACCCCTGCGCGCCACAACAGTCCGAGGAACTCGTCCAACGCACTTTCGATCCGTTGGAACAGGCCCTCGTCGTAGGAGTCCTCGAAGATCACCCAGCTCGTACCCGCGACGATGTTGCGGCCGATGAAGTTCATCAACCTCCGCCGGTTCAGGTACCGCCACGCCGGATCGCTCGACATCGTGCGCGAACCCCACACCCGGATGCCGCTCGCCATGGACACCAGACAGTTGATGCCCCACGGATGGAGCAACTCCTGTTCGGTCTTCATCAGGTCCTGTTCGAGCCCGAGCACACCCTGAAGTTCGATGTTCGCTGCCTGGCGCTGCGGTCCGCGCAGCAGATCGGACCGCGCGTAGGCACCTGCCACGTGCCCACATGGAGGCACGGACACGATGCCGGTGTGATCGATGACGCGCAGCCACGGGAAGTACAGCGCCGCGTACGTCGAGTCGTAGCCGCGCGTAGTTCGCCAGTCCCTGACCTGCTGTGCGCTGAGCCCCTGTGGCGGGTCGATGATCGCGATGCGGTCGCCCATCATCTCGCAGTGGGAGAGGAGGCCGAGCCGTGCGCGGTGCGCCGCGTCGTCATCCCCTGGCAGATCAGGCATGCAGACCGTCGAGACGTCATCGATCCGCGCCAACATGGTGAAGGCCTCATCGAGGTCGTCGGTCGGGATGATCCAGCACCCCGTGCCGCCGTTCTGAAAGAAGCCCTGCACTGCGCGTGGCAGGTGCAAGGTTTCATGGGACTCAGCCCAGAACTGGCGGCGATACGCGTCCCAGCTCGTCACGTAGACCGGTTCGGTGTGCTCATCTCGGCCTATGAACGCGGCGATCGAGTGCTCGGCCAGCCACTTGGCCGGGATGCCCGGTTTCAACGGACGCGACGGCTCGTAGGGGCGACGCAGCTGCGGGTTCGTCCAGGAGCCAACCTCCACCTCTTCGATGTAGACGCCGGGACGCAAGTAGACAGCCACGCGCACATCGTGACAGTTCGGCAGCCGGCGCGTCATGATCTCGGGCGTGCGCGTGTTCCTGAGCCATCGGACCGAGAGCGAAGGACCGCTCGCCCAGCGGTTGTCCGCCGACCTGGAGCGGCACGGCGTCGTGGCGGTGCATCCCGACCCGCTGAAGTGCCCACTGCTCGTCCGCCGCGACATCGGTGGCGACGTCCACGACGTCAGTCAGCTCAATTCCACCCACCGAGGCCATGAAACCCTCGTCACGGGTCACCCGCGCCCACGCCCCGGCGACGTGCCCGCACGGCGGAACCCACCCGTCGCCCGCCCGGATCCACGGGTAGTACAGGACGGCGTTCGGGCTGTCGATCATCAGCACGTGCGACCGCCAGTCCAGCGCCTGCCACGGGTCGAGACCGGGTGGGCTGTCGAGCACCGCGATGCTGCCCCGCCGCTCACACTCCGCGACAACCTGCGGTTGAGCATCAAGCCAGTACTGCGCGTCCTCGTTCATCCCCGGCTCGGCCAGGCCTGGGAAGCACACCACGTCGGCGTCCGGCATCCCCTCCAGCGCCGCGGGCAGGTCGTCCGGTCCGTCCAGGCGAACGAGCTCAGCCGCGCCGCCACCGTTCGCGAACCAATCCCGCAGCACGCCTTCCAGCACCTCAGTGCCGCTGAACGACCACATCTCGTAGGCGTTCCGCACCCGGCCGTGCGGGCCGCTGAAGGTCAGGAAGACTGCGCGCATGACGTCATTGTCGACGCAGAATCGGGTCGTCCTCGGGAATGACCCGCGCGTCACCCCGGCGAATGACGCGAGCGCATTGTCCGCCGCAATAGCGTCTGTCCGGTGAAGACGCTCATCGTCCTGGCCGTGCTGGCCGTCATCGGTGGCGGAACCGTGTTCCTGGTGAACCAGTCCGGCGGCTGGTCGACGCTGACCGGCAAGGCCTGGGCCATCACCTACGAGGTCGAGGCCCAGCCCGCCGACACGGCCGTGGACCTGACCTACACCGAATCACCGGACCGGTACCGCAAGGAGACGCCGCGGACCGTCACGGTCTCGAAGCCGCTGCCGTGGCAGTTCGAGGTCGTGATCAACGCCGGCGAGCAGGCGAAGGTCGAGGCCACGCCGAAGGGTGACCAGGTGCTCAGCTGCCGCATCCTGCTCGACGGGATCAAGGAGCTGGCGACCTCGACCGCGAAGCCCGGCCAGAAGGTCACCTGCGAAACGGTGACCACAAGCTGATCACTTGGTAGCGGGCGGCTCGTCCTCCTCGCCTGACTCCAGCTGCGCTGGCGGCTCCTGCGTGATGTTCGCCAGCGTCTGGTTGATCATCTGCTGCCCCACCACCAGCGGCAGTGCGCCGTTGGCCGTGGCGCCGTCGGTGACGATGCTCGGGGTGCTGAAGCCCTTGAGCTGCTCCAGCGACTGGATCAGCACCTCCGACTGCACGCCCAGCACCTTCGCCCTGGCCTCGGTCTTCGCCACCGAGACGGTCTCCCGCTCCTTCTCCGTGTCGATCTTGGTGCTCTCGATCGCCTTCGCGAGCTTCGCGTTCTCCAGCTCGTGCACGAGGGTGTCCCGCTTGTCACGTTCCTCGGCCTTCCTGCGGCGCCGCGCGTCGAGCTTCGGGTCCTCCGACTCGAAGTCGCTCAGCGTCGTCCGCCCGGCCTCCACGCCCCACTCGGTGAGCGCCTCGGCGACCTTGGACTCCAGCTCCATCCGGACCTCGTTGAGGCCCTCGATGAACTGCAGCACCTCGTACTCCGAGGCACAGCTTTCGAAGTAGCCCTTCACGGTGCGGCCGAGCACGCGTTCCACGAACCGCTGCACGGGCGCGGGGCTCTGCACGTCGCCGAGGCCCGTCATGTCGCGGTCCTCGCCGAAGCGGCGCACCAACAGCGGTGCCGCCTTCGCCGGAATGCGGATGATCTGGGTCATCGTGAACAGCAGCCGGTTGCCCTCGACGTTGGCCACGATCTGGTCCAGCGCGGCGTCGTAGCGGTCGGCGGACTTGGTGTCCCTGCGCTGCCAGTCCAGCGTCAGCTCGCGCGTCGGGATGATCACGACGCGGGCGAACCACGGGTTGATGCGGTAGACGCCGCCGTGGGGCAGCGTTTCGGCCTGCGCGCCGCGGCGGCCACCGTTGGCCAGGAACTCCCAGGGCTTCTGGAAGTTCGCGTGGCCCGCCACCACCGGACCGACGGTGTTGTCGTCCTCGTCCGGCGACTCGCCCACCTTGGCGATGACGACACCGGTGGCGCCCTCCGGGATGCTGATGTCCATCAGGTCGTAGCGGGTGAGCTCGTCCTTCTCGTCATCACCCAGCGTTTCGGTGGTGATGACGTCGAACAGCGCCGGGTTGATGTCGTAGTAGGCACCACCAGGCAGCACCATCGACTGCTTGCCCATCTGGCCGCCGCGCAGAAGGAACTCGCGGCCGTCCTGGAAGTAGTCGCAGTCGACGTGCCGGCACAGCGTGAACTCGACCGGCGGCACCGCACCGACCTTCGCGATCACCAGTCCGATCGTGCCGGTGGGTACGTAGGTCCTCTCGACGTTCCGCACCCGGAACAGCAATGGCGGCAGCAGGTAGCGGCGATCGGCCTGCAGCGTGCCGGCCTGCACGCCTTGGCCGCCGTGCACGCGCACCGGGTACTTCTCGCCCTTCAGACCGCCGAACCGCTTGTACACCAGGCCGATCTTCCCGGTCGGCACCGACTGGTAGCCGGTCAGCGCCACCGCCACCACTGCGACGAGGACGAGCACCAGAACGAGGATGAGGATCGTCATCGGACACCGCTGTTCCGCAGTCGTGTGTGCACGGCCATGACCGTGTCGGTCCATTTGTCGTGCCAGCTCTCGAACCGTTCGAGCTGGGGGTTGCGCATCGTCGGGAAGAAGCCCGGTGGGAAGAAGTCCGCGGCGACGAGTTCCTCGTACACCGGGGACACCTCGCCCCGCAGGCCCTTCCACCCCACCGACAACGCCAGCGCGAGGAAGTCCCGGTGGCGGCCGGGTGGTGCGCCCGGCGGCGGTCCGGGATGCCTGGCCTGCTGCACCGCGAACCCCTGCTGGGCGAACTTCGACCAGAGCGCGTCGATGTCGGCGAGCAGTCCGGTGGGCAAGTTCGCGCCGTCGGTCCGGCGCAGCCATCCCTTGTCCAGTCGTCGCGCGGCGTCCAGAAGCAGCGACGTCGTCAGGATGTCGGCGTGCGCGAGCTGACCTTCTTCCAGCGCGTGCCGCAACTTCCGCAACGAGGTCTCCGCCGGCACCGACGCCACCGGGACGGCCGGGCTCGGCCTCGCCACCTGCGGTCCGCCCTCCAGCAGCTCCCGCAGGTCGCAGATCTCCCGCGCTCCCGGCAGCCGCCCGTCCCTGGCATCGAAGAAACTGGTGGAGGCCAACAGGAAGTGCCGCTGCCCGCGCAGCAGGATCGGCAGGAACGGCCGCCCGTACCGCTGCCCTTCGAGGATCTCCCGCTCGACCCACTCCGAGCGTTCGGACGCGGGCGACATGATCACGATGATCCCCGGCGCGGCGGACAGCCTGTCCCGGATCTCGACGGGAACCCGTGCGCCCCAGCGAAGTTTGGCGTCGAGCCAGACCGGTAGCGCGGAGGCCTCCAGGTGCTCCGCGAGCCGCTGCACGTAGGCCGCGTCAGCCTGCGTGTAGGAGAGGAAGAATCCGGGTGGTCCAAACGACATGCGCGCAAGCTAGTCACGACGCGGCCAGTTGAGACAGACGCGGCAACTCATTGTCCATCAATTGGCCAGTCCGGCTCACCCGCTCGGAGCAGTCCGGTCCGGGGCGCGGTTCAGCCTGTTGAACGTTGTACCGGAATTTCCGCGCGCATTGACCCTGCAACGGCGCCACCCCGATCGGCGACGCCAACTGACGTGCCGATCGTGCCTGGGCCTGCCACGGGCCCATGCACGATCGTTGCTCACACGTTGTCGACGTGCTCCACACCGGAGCTGCGGTAGCCCTGCACCGCCGTCTTCACCTGAGCCGGGCTCAACACCTGGTCCTTGGCGAAGTACACGTAGTCGACCTCCTGCTGGTAGGCCCGCTCGGCGCTGCCGCCCTGCAGGCCGCCCGAGATGAACCACAGGTTGAAGTTGATCGACATCGGCGTCTCCGGGTAGTACTTGTCGCCGTGGTCGGCGACCAGCGTGCCGTCGATGTAGTACTTCACCCGGCCGTTCGCGACCTGGAAGACCAGGTCGTGCCAGCCGTTGTAGCTCGCGCGCTGCTCGTTGTGGATGTTGTCGGCGACCCACGGCTCGTTCTGGTAGGTCTCCCAGGTCGTCTCGTACATGATGTTCGCCGGCTCGCCCCAGCCGCCGTTGGGCAGGTACTCGAAGTCGATCTCGCCGTAGTTCGGCGCCATCGGGGCGTCGAGCGGGGTGATAGTGAAGAACGTCTGCACGACGTGGTCGCCGTCCGGGCCGAAGACCGGCGCGTCGCTGAACTTCACCCTGGACGCGTAGGTGCCCTCGAAGAACTTGCGCTGGTGGAACATCTCGGTCTGCCTCGCCGCGGAACCGTTGTTCCACGAGTCGAGGCGCATGACCTTCTGGCCGTCGACGGTCGGGAACGTCACCCGCGACGGATCCCACGTCGCGCCGGGCACACCGGGGCCGCCGCCGCCCGACCGGACCGTCCAGCCGCGCTGGCCGATCCGCGAGTCGCTCGAGCTGGTGTAGCTGAAGTCGTCGAACATCTTGGGGCCGTTGGGGTTCGGCGGCGTCGTGGTCGTCGTCGTGGTGGGCGGGCTGCCACCGGGCGGGGTGCCCCACAGCAGGGTGCTGCCGCGGTGGACGGTCACCTTCGACGACGGCGAGTACGTGCTGTCGCCGCGGAACGAGTAGTCGTCGGACTGGTTGATCTGGCTCCAGTTCGTCCGGTAGAAGCGCAGCTGCAGGTCGCCGGAGTCCTGGTTGGGCGCCAGGGTTCCGGCGCCGCTCGTGAACCCGACCTCCAGGTAGCGGTCGGCCGAGCCACCGGTCAGCGTGCCGAACTGGCCGGTGACGTTGCCGCAGCCGCGAACCGCCCACGAGCAGGCGAACCGGTAGCCGACGTCAGGGGTCTCGCTGCGGAAGTAGTAGCGGATCTTGACGTCGGACAGCGGCACGCTCGTGGTGCCGGAGTTGACCAGCTTGAACCACGGCTCGACCTGGTCGGTGGTCGCACCGGACGCGCTGGTCCGGTACTGGGCGGTGATCGCGTCGGCCGCGAAGGCGTTCGGCGCCACCGCTGTCGCGGCCACTGTCAGGGCCGCGCAGGAAACGGCTATGAGTGCTCGCAAGGTTCTCTCCTCACTTCGGCAGGGATGGACAGTGCGGCGAGCCTTGATGCGTGGTAGCGCATCCGTGTGGTGAAGCCGTCCCAGTCCGGTCGCTGCGACCAGAGGGTGTCGGCCAGTGCGACGAGACGCGGGAAGGCCAGGTATTCCAGGTGTTCCCTGGTGCGGACGTGTTCGGTCCAGAGCTGGCACTGGGCACCGAGCACGCCGTCGGGCAGCGGAACCTGGTAGACGTCCCGGGAGGTCACGACGAAACCGGGCTGGCCGGGTGGTTCGTGTCCCGCGTCCGACTGCGGGTAGTCGAGGTAGGTGGAGGTGTGCGGGGCCATCACGACGCCTTGGCCCTGTTCCAGCGCTTTCGCCGCCTGGGTTTCGTCCTTCCACGGCATCACGACGGAACGCGGGTCACCCGTCGGTTCCCACGCCGCGGGGACGCGGCCGCGGTCCAGCAGGTACTTGGCGGCCTGCCTGAGGAACCGGCCGTGCACGTCTTCTGGCAGCAGACATTCGTCGCCGCCGAGGTGGACGTGCTCGCCGGGGAACACCTCCAGCACCTCCGCCAGCACCTCGCGGACGAACCCGATCGCGTGCGGGCCGAACGCGGCATCGCTGATGCCCCACCGGGTCCAGACCGGCAACGGTTCCAGGGCGATGCCGAGGTCCGGGTAGGCGGCCAGCGCCGCGCGGGCGTGGCCGGGCATCTCGATCTCCGGCATGATCCGGATGCCGCGCTCGGCCGCGTGCGCGACGAGCCCTTCCAGTTCGCTGCGGGTGTAGACGCCGCCGTGGGGCACGCCGTCGCCGTTGGTCTCGTCGCGCCAGCCGCCGATCGAGGTCAGCAGCGGGTGGCTCGTCACCGGCATGCGCCAGCCCTGGTCGTCGGTCAGGTGCAGGTGCAGGACGTTGAGCTTGTGCAGGGCCATCAGGTCGACGAACCTGCGCAGCACGTGGACCGGCTGGAAGTGCCGTGCGACGTCCAGCATGAACCCGCGCCAAGGCAATCTCGGCACGTCCCTGATGTCGACGCCGGGCAACGTCCAGTCCACTTCGGACACGCGGCTCGACCGAAGTGCCTCGACGGGCAGGAGTTGGCGGATCGTCTGCACGCCGTGTGCCAGACCGGCCGCGGTGCCGGCGCGCAACAGGACGCCGTGTTCGTTCACGGTCAGCGCGTAGCCTTCCGCGCCGAGCCCGACGAGCTTGGCGTCGAGCGCGATGACGATCTGGCCGTAGTCGGCGATCGGCAACGGCAGTCCGGTGGCCGGCCGCAGGGACGTGCGGAGGAGTCTGGCCGCGTGCTCAGCGCCCGGCGTGACGCGCACGCTCGTGCCGCAGCCGAACGTGAAGCCCTTGCCGCGCCGCACGACCCTGGTGGGAAGCGGAACGATCATCCCTTCACCGCCCCTCCGACGATCCCCGTGGTGACCCGGCCCTGCAGCACGACGAAGATCAGCAGCACCGGCAGCATGAACAGCGTCGAGGCGGCCATCGTGGCGCCCCAGTCGGTGCCGAACGTGTTGTTGAACGACGACAGCCAGACCGGCAGCGTGCGGTCGTCCTGGTCCTTGATGATCAGCACGTTGGCGAAGGCGAACTCGTTCCAGGCGGTGATGAAGCCGAACAGCGACGTCGCCAGCAACCCTGGAGCCAGCAACGGGAACACCACCCGCCGGAACGCCTGCCCGCGCGAACAGCCGTCGACCTGCGCGGCTTCCTCCAGGTCGACGGGGATCGCCGCCAGGAACCCGCGCAGCGTCACGATGGTGAACGGCAGCGTCATCATGAAGTAGACGAGCGTGAGCATCCAGAGCGTGTCGAGCATGCCGGTGTCCCTGGCGATCACGTAGATCGGGATGAGCAACGCCTCCCACGGCGTCATCTGCGCGACGAACACCATGAGCACGAACGCCCTCCGCCCCTTCCACCGCAGGCGCGCGACGGCGAACGCCGCCAGCAGCGCGACGAGCAACGCCAGCAGCACCGCCCCACCCGCGACCAGGAGGCTGTTGCGCCAGAAGGAGAAGAAGCCCTTCGCGGCGATCGCCGTGCCGAAGTGGTCGAACGTGACCGAGGCCGGGAAGAACGTCGGTGTCGCGCCCTGGATGTCCTTGGTGGGCTTGAAAGCCGTGAGCACCATCCAGTACACCGGGAAGACGGAGATCACGAAGACGACGAGCGCCGCCGTGGTTTTGGAGATCCGGCCGATCATGCTTCCCGCTCCTGCCGGTAGAGCTGGCGGAAGTACGCCAGCAGCGCGAGCACGAGCAGCACGACCATGAGCATCGACACGGCCGCGCCCAGGTCGTAGCGCTGCAACGACTGCGCGACCTGGAACGCGTAGACCGGCAATGTCGTCGTGGCCTGCCCGGGACCGCCCTGGCTGATCACCCAGATCTGCACGAACGCCTTGACGACCCAGATCACCTCAAGGCACGTGATCAGGCCGAACATGGCGCGCAGCATGGGAAACGTGATGGTCGAGAACACCCGCCACGCGCCAGCGCCGTCGATCCGCGCGGCCTCGTACAGCTCCTGCGGCACGGTGATCATCGCCGCGTACAGCGAGAGCGCCGCGAACGGGATCGACTGCCAGACGATCAGCGTGACGAGGATCCCGAACGTCGCCTCGCCGTCGGCGAACCACGTGTAGTCGCGGTACTCCTCGAAGCCCATCGCCACCAGCGCCCAGTTCACGACGCCGAGCCGCGACTGGAAGAGCCACTGGAACACCGTGGTCGCCGCGATGATCGGCGTAGCCCAGGTGAGCACGAGGCCGCCCATCACGAGCAGCCTGAGCCACCTCCCGAGCCGGATGAGCAGCAGCGCGACCGAAGTGGACAGCACCATGATCAGCACGACGTTGATCGCGGTGAACCACAGCGTCCGCTTGACGACACTCCAGAACTCGGGATCGGACAGCACCTTGACGTAGTTCGCGAGCCCGACGAACTTCGCGTCGCCGCGCACCAGCTGCGGCAGACCGAACTCCTGCAACGAGATGATCACGTTGCGCACCAGCGGGTACAGCAGCAAGTACGCGGTGGCGAGCAGCGTGGGTGCGATCAGCACGTACGGAAGGATCGGGCGTTTGCGGCGTCTTGGCGCGGCCGGCGCAGTCGCCTGCACCGGCCGCTCGGCCAGGAGCGTCATTTGCCCGAGTTCAACGCTTGGGTGATGACCTCGTCGGCCCTCGCGGCCGCTGTCTTCGGATCAGTGCCGGTCAGCACCGCCGTCTGGAACTCCTTGATCGGGTTGCGCGCCTCGACCGCCGCCCAGTTCGGCGAGTTCGGCGTGGCGTGCCCGTTGGCCGCGCCGACCGCCATCGCCGCCGTGCCGGGGTCGCCACCGACGTCCTTCGCGAGCGACTTGCGGTTCGGCACGTAGTTCATCGCCTTCGCCAGCTCGACCTGCCACTTCTCCCCGGCGAGCGCCTTGACGACCTCGTAGGCGCCGTCCTGCCGGCTAGACGCGAGCGGGATGATCAGGTCGGAACCGCCGGTGAACACCGCGCCGGGCTTGTCCGCCGTCTTGCCGGGGATCGGGAAGAACCCGATCTTGCCCTCCAGCGCCGGGTTGGCCTTGGTGACGAGCTTGGCCGCGCCGGGCACCGCGATGAACTGCGCGACCTTGCCGCCCGCCACCACGTCGGTCTGCTGCGGCTTGGCCTCGTCGGAGTCCTTCGGCCCGTCGCCCAGCGCCTGCAGCTTCCGGTAGAAGTCCATGCCCGCCAACGCCTCCGGCGTGTTCAGCGAGCCCTTCCACTTGTCGCCGTCCTGCTCGGCGAGGTCACCGCCCTCGTCCCAGACGAAACCGGAGAGCGTGTACCAGTTCTGTCCGGGCAGGTAGATGCCCTGCTGGTCGCCCTGGTCGAGCTTCGCGGTGGCCGCGAGCCACTCCTCGCGCGTCTTGGGCACGACGACCTGAGCCGCCTCGAACAGGTCCTTGCGGTAGATCACCACCCGGTTCGCCGCGTAGAACGGCACCCCGAACTGCTTGCCGTCCACCGCACCGGGTTCCGACAGGCCGGGAATCCAGTCGTCCCCCTGCAGCTCGCCCTTCTTGCCCGACAGATCGGTGACACCCTTGCTGGCCACGTACTGGGCGACCTGCGTGTTGCCGACCTCGATCACGTCCGGCGGATCCGTGCTGGCCAGCGCACTGGTCACCTTCTGCGTGATGCCGTTCCACTCCTGGATCTGGATCTTCAGGTCGAGGTTCGCGTGATCACGTTCGAACTCGCTCTCGAACCTCGTCACGAAGTCCTCGGTGGCCGTGTCCTTCATCAGCCACACGGTGATCTCCTGCTTCTCATCACCCCCTCCCGCGGACGTGCCGCAGGCGGACAGGGCAAGCGCCAGAACGAGCAAGGCAGCGGAGCGCGACACGACTCACCTCTCGCTGGGATATGACCAATTGGTCAGGTCCAATGGAGTGGGTAGAAAGTGGCATAGACCACTTCTCAGGTCAATACCCTGCTCGGACGCGTGAGAGCGCTCCCGATCTTGCTCAGACTGGTTACTTACCACTGGTATGCGATACTGGCCGCCGACGAAGCGGAGAGGCATGGCCGAAGCGATCCTCAAACGCGAGCGGGTCCGCGACTACCTGCTCGAACTGATCGAGACCCACCCGGCGGGCGCCCCGATCCCCGCCGAACGCGTGCTGTGCCAACAACTCTCGGTGTCCCGCCCCACCGTCCGCTCAGCCGTGGAAGAACTGGTCAACACCGGCCTGCTGATCCGCCAGCACGGCCGCGGCACCTTCGTGGCCCGCGCCAAGATCACCCAGGAAATGGTCTCCGACACCGGCTCCATGTCGCTCCCCCAGGCCTCCGGAACCTGGTCGTCACAGGTGCTCGAACACGCCCGCATCCCGGCCGGCGCCCGAGTGGGCCGCCGCCTGCGCCTCTCCCCCGCCGCCGAGATCCACTACATCGCCCGCCTGCGCCTGGTCGACGGCGAACCCATGGCACTGGAGTACCTGCACGTCCCCGCCCTGGTCGCGCCCGCGTTGACGTTGCACGACATGGAGTCCGGCGACTTCTACGAACGCCTGCGCGAGCACGGCGTCCACGTCCGCGATGCCGTGCAGTCGATCGAGCCGACCGTGACGAACGAGTCCGAGGCCGCGCTGCTCGGGGTACCGGAGCTCGCGCCGGCGCTGTTGTTCGAGCGGCTCACGACGGACGAGGAAGGGCGGCAGGTCGAGTACGTGCACTCGATCTACCGGGGTGACCGGTATCGGATCGTGTCGAAGCTGACCTTGGGCGCGTCGCCGCGCAACACGGTGGACGTGCAGGCGAAGGTCGGCAACGACCCGTTCTGATCACAGGAACCGGGCACTCTGGCTGTCGATGAACGTCTGCGCGCGCTCCAGGGTGTGCGAGGCGTAAGTCCCGCTGGCGCGCGCGTCCAGCAACGCGTTCTGCTGAGCCTCCATCATCAACCGCTGCAGCTCACGGCGTTGGTGCATCGCGCTGTCCGGGTCCTGTTCGACGAACATCTTCTCAACCCCCTCACTCATCGCGAGCGTCCGTTCCCGAGTCTGCGCCAGCAGTTCCGAGTCGAACTCCTGACCGTTCTCCCGGCACAGCTCCGGGTTGCCCAGGAAACTGTGGGTCGCTGTCATCAGCTCGCCCGCCAGCCGCGCGTACTCCCGCCGTTCGTGTTCGTCGTCGTTGCCGCGGACGCCGAGCCACCGGATCACCAGCGGCAGCGAGCCGCCCTGCACGACCAGGGTGACGATCGCGACCGTGAACGCGATCAGGATCAGTTCCGTGCGGTGCGGCAGATCGGTGGGCAACGTCTGGGCGGCGGCCAGCGTCACGACACCGCGCATCCCCGACCACGCGAGCACCGCGCCGCCGCGCCAGCCGAGTCCTTCGCTCGCGTAGAAGGCGACGTCGGCCTGTTTGCGTTGCAGCGCGCGGACTCCCCGGTCGTACCGCTTCTCGTCGCCGGGACGGGGGCCGCGGGTGGTGAGGCGGTCCAGAAAGGACTCGATCTTGTCGGCGAACGCGTCCGCACGGCGTTGCTGACGGCGCAGCAGTGCGATCAGCGGGATCACGAACGCACCGCGCAGCACGACCAGCGCCAAAGTCACCAGCAGGCCGATCACGAGTGTCCGGGCCAGGCCTTCCTCAGCCACGTCGTTGACGACCGAGGTGAGCTCGAAGCCCATCAGCAGGAAGACGCCGTTCTCCAGCAACAACTGGATCGTGCGCCAGTTCGTGCGTTCGGAGATGCGGTCGTGCGCGGTGAACTTCCTGGCGCTCAGGTGCCCGGTGATCAGGCCGGCCACGACCACGGCGATCACGCCGGACGCGTGCACCTCCTCGGCCGGGATGAACGCGAGGAACGGCACGACGTACGAGATCGCGGTCGTCAGCACGGGCTGGCCCTGGATCCGCGACCGCGCCCACACCGACACGATGCCGACCGCCGCCCCGATCACCACACCCACGGACACGGCGAACGCGAAGTCGCCGACCGCCCCGCCGAACGACACGCTGGCCGTGATCGCGACGATGGCCGTGCGCAGCAGCACGAGCGCGGTGGCGTCGTTGACCAGTCCCTCGCCTTCGAGAATCGTCACGAGTCGTGGCGGCAGACCGAGCTTCTTGCCGATCGAGGTGGCGGCGACCGCGTCCGGCGGGCTGACCACCGCACCCAGCGCGAGGGCGGCCGCGAACCCGATCTCCGGCAGCAGCCACCAGATCAGCAGCCCGGTCCCGAACGCCGACACGGCCACCAGCAGCACCGACAGCGACCCGATGGTCGCGAAGTTGCGCCGGAAGTCCACGACCGGCACGTTCACCGCCGCCGAGTACAGGATCGGCGGCAGCACGACCGTCAGGATCCATTCCGGCTCCACGAACACGTGCGGCGCGCCGGGCAGCTGACTGCAGCCCATCCCGACGATCACGAGCAGCACGGGCGCCGCGACGCCGAGCTTCGGCGCGAAGTACGACACCGCCACGATGATCAGCACCGCCGCCACGGCGAGCAAGGCCAGCTCCTGCATGACGTGCAGTTTGTCTGATGGAGCGTGATCTTGCCCGCGAAGCAATGAGGGAAATCCCGGGGTGCTGATCACACTTCGCCGCGTGGTCCCCTGCGCCGACCGGAAAGTCCGGTTCAGAGGGGGAGATCACCATGCGCAGAACTTTGCTGGCAGCCGCACTGGCAGCCGGGACACTGCTCGCCGTCCTGCCTGGCCAGGCTTCGGCGGCGCTTTCGGTTGACGACGCCATCCCACCGGTCGCCGACCGGATCTTCGAACTCGGCCACGACCGCGGCTTCACCAGCCAGCGCACCGACTACCAGCACCGCGCCATCACGGTCCGCTGGTCCGGCGCCGTCCCGCAGGACGTCCAGCGCTACGCCGACGCCAAGCCCAACGGCGTGTCCATCACCATCGTGCCCGGCGCCAAGTACTCCCGCGCCCAGGCCGAGGCAGCCCGCACCAAGCTCCAGACCAGCGCGTACGGCCGTCAGCTCGGCATCGTCTCCACGTCGTTGCGCCAGGACGGCAGCGGCATCGAGGTCAACGTCGCGAACACCCCCACGACCTTCGCGGTCTCCGAGGCGCAGCAGGTCGCGGGCATCGAGGACGTGCAGATCAACTACGGCGCCCGCGCGCCGGAGGGCTACTCACGCCCCAACGACGCGGCTCCGTGGAAGGGCGGCGCCCGCATCCGCCACAGCGGCCGTGGCTCATGCACGTCCGGCTTCGCGGTGCTCAAGGGCAGCGTCGGCAAGCTGATCACCGCCCGCCACTGCGACCCGGCGGCCAACGCCGCGGTGACCGACGGCGCCGGCCAGCAGATCGCACCGGGCGGCGCGTCCGTCGCGGGCATCCCGGCCGTCGACTCGCTCATGATCGACCCGTCGGCCTCGCCCGCCACCACCGCGAAGATCTACCGCGGCGCCTGGAACAGCAACACGACCTCGACGGTGAAGAACTACGCGTCGAACTGGCCGGGCGACCCGGTCTGCAACTCGAGCTCCAGCACCGGCGAGCACTGCGGTGAGGTCTACGACGACAGCCAGAACATCAGCTTCGGCGGCGTGACGGTCAACGTCATCCAGGTGAAGGCGACCTCCGGGATCATGGGCGGCCAGGGCGACAGCGGCGGTCCGATGTTCAAGAAGCTGTCCAACGGCGTGCAGGCGCGCGGCATCCTGCTCGGCCCGGACACCGACTACGCCCAGACCACCTCGTGCGGCACCACCGCGCCGGACGCCCAGGGCATCTACTGCTCCCGCTACATCAACTACGTGCCGATCAGCACGATCCTCAACGCGTGGGGCGTCAGCCTGGAAGTGGGCTGACCGCGGGCAGGACGTGGCGGCCGTCGCGATCGGTGCTCAGGCACAGCGAGCAGATCTCGCCCCCGATCGCACTGGCCGCCATGTCCGGCCGCTCGTAGGACTCCCCGCACACCACGCAGTCGTACCGCGTCCCGCTCGGGTTCCCATCGGCGTCCAGCACCGGTTCCGCGATCCCGTCATCGGTGCGGCGCAGGTAGAACCGGCCACGGGTGAGCACCGCGAGCAGCGGCGTCAGCACGATCGGGATGCCGACCGCCACCAGCGGCGAGTAGGGCTGCACGGCCGCGCCGAACAGTCCGAAGTAGACGGAGATGGACAGGATCGACGACGCGAGGAACGACCCGACGCCCACCGGGTTGACCGCGTAGAGCATGCCCCTGCGGAACTCCGGCTGCTTCGGCGACAGCTTCAGCACGTACTTGTTGATCGCGATGTCCGTGGCCACCGTGACGACCCACGCCATCGCGCAGTTGGAGTAGAAGCTCAGGATCTTGTTCAGGAAGCTGAACATGTCCGCCTCCATCAGCACCAGCGCGACCGCGAGGTTCACCAGCACGAACACCAGCCGCCCCGGATAGTGCTTCGTGACGCGGGTGAACGAGTTCGTCCACGCCAGCGACCCCGAGTAGGCGTTGGTCACGTTGATCTTCACCTGGCTCAGCACCACCAGCACGAGCGCCAGCGGCACCACCAGCCACGCAGGCATGAACTGCTTGAACACCCCGGTGAACTGCTCGATCGGCTCCACCGCCGCGACCTTCCCGACCGCGTCGAGCACGTAGACCGCCATGAACACGCCGATCGCCTGCTTCAGCGCGCCGAACACCACCCAGCCCGGGCCCGCCAGCACCATCGCGGTCCACCACGCCCGCCGGTTCTCCGCCGTGCGCGGCGGCATGAACCTCAGGTAGTCGATCTGCTCACCGATCTGCCCCATCAACGACAGGCAAACGCCGGCGCCGAGCATCACCGCCGCGGTGTTGACACCGCTGTCCCCGTAAGCGAGAAAGCGGCTCACCGAATCCGGCTCCGAGATCACCAGGAACAGCAACGGCGCCACCATCAGCAGCAACCACAACGGGTTGGTCCAGCTCTGCAGCTTCGCCAGCACTTTCATCCCGTAGATCACCAACGGGATGATCACCAGCGTCGAGGTCGCATACCCCAGCCACAACGGCAACCCCAGCGCGTACCGCAGGCCCTGCGCCATGATCGAGCCTTCGAGCGCGAAGAAGATGAACGTGAAACTCGCGAAGATCACGCTCGTGATGACCGACCCGTAGTAGCCGAACCCGGAGCCGCGCGTGATCAGGTCGAGGTCGATGTTGTACCGGGCCGCGTAGTACGCCAGCGGAAACCCGGTCACGAAGATGACGATCGCCGCGAACCCGATGGCCAGCAACGCGTTCCCGGTGCCGTGGGTGAGGCCGATGCCGGCGCCGATCGAGAAGTCGGCCATGTAGGCGATCCCGCCGAGCGCGGACGCCCCGACGACCGCCGGTGTCCACCGCCGATAGGTCCGCGGGGCGAACCGCAAGGTGTAGTCCTCCAGCGTCTCCTTCGACGCCGCGGGGACGGGCGTGCGCTCCACAACCTCGTCAACCGTCATGGATCTCGACGCTAGGGAGCCCCCGTTTCAGCCGATCAAGGCGCGTGTGACGGGAGTGTTTCGCGAGCTTCCCACTACCTGGAACGCTCCACAGTGGACGGAGGGCTCAGGGCGTCGTGCAGTTCCCAGGCCGCGGCCTCCAGACCCGCGACCGCCCGAGCGCATCCCTCCTGGCCGACCCGCTCCAGCTCGACAAAGGCCGCGTCCAGGCTTCCGAAAGCGGAATCGAGCGCCGACTGGGCCCACCCCTGTTTCCACAGACGGTGCTTCAGGGCTTCCGCGTGGACGTGCGGATCCGTCGTCTCGCCGCGGTCGCCCGCGCGCAAACCGTTGATACCGGCGAACAACGCGGTGAGATGCAGCGTGACCGGATCCAGGTGCTCGTCGCGGTCGGCAATCCGCCAGCGCATCCCGAGGCCCGCGACCAGCGTGGCGAAGGGATGGACGCCCAGCTCCACCCGCTTCTCCCCGCTCTTGCTGAGGAACACGCCGACCTCGTTCACGACGTCTTCGGCGAAAACTCCTGCCACACCCACCGCGATCACCACGGGAGCGATTTCCCGCGCACGGGCACAAACGCGCCGCGCGACCACGCGCACCTTGCCGGGTCCGGCGTAAAGCGATGTCGGCTCGACCTGGTTGCGCACCCGCATCCCGAAGGTCATCAGGTCCAGTCGCGCCTCTTCGACCCGTCGCCGCTGATCGTCGTCCGTTCGCACCGCCTTCAACGCGATGACGGTCCTTTCGACCATCTCCCTGGCGGGTGGCGGCGGTGGAACGCGATACCCGAACGCCTCCAGCATCGGAGCGAGGTCGGCCGTCGCCCATCCCAGCATCGCGTTGAGCCGTTCGACCGGCAACGGTTCCGCCGCGGCGTCCGCCAGCCGGTCCCACAGGTCGCAGTCCCGCGCGACGGCGGTCAGCTTCTCCAGCAGATCGTGCAGTCGCTTCCGAAGCTCGGCCGTGGTGGTCTGCTCGAGCTCGACCACGCGGGCGAGCACTCGTTCGGCTTCCTGCATCTCGCTGGCCAGCCGCAGTTGAGCAAGCATGACGACCTCCACACCGACACCGGTCCGGTGAACCGCTATCGCCCTCCCGCGGACAGCCGTTACGGTCAAGATCATGGATGATCTGGTGACGTTCATGAAGGAACGCAGGCGCGCCGACGAAGCGGCCGCAACCGCGTGAGCAGCGCGATCCGCCACCATCACGACGTGGGCCCAGAAGGTGGCCACCCTCTGACCACCCACCAGATCCCGGCCGAGGTGCTGACCACCAGAATCCCGAGGCGTTCGCGGACACGTTGGACCGCAACGGAATCGACGTGGCCGAGCTGGAAGGTCCCTAGCGCGGCAGCTTCCAGATCCGGACGGACTTGTCGTCACCACCGCAGGCGATCCGCTCGCCCTTCGGGTCGAACGCCACCGTCTCGATCCGCGCACCGGCGCCGACCACGGTGGCACGGACGGACTTCGACGCCACGTCCCACAACTGCACCGCGTTGCCGTGTCCCCAGGTGGCGATCGTCTTGCCGTCCGGGTGGTACAGGGCCTTCGTGATGATGTCGTCGCCCTCGGTCCGGTCGAAGACGGCCTTGCTCTGTCCCGAGGCCACGTCCCAGAGCTGCATGCTGTTCTTGCCGTCGTCGTCGGGAACCGCGAGGGTCTTGCCGTCCGGGGAGAACGCCACGCCGTCGCCGGTCGAGTCGTTGATGGTCTGGACGGTCTTGCCGGTCGCCGGATCGACGATCTTGATCTCCTGGTACTTCGTGCCGGCGTAGGCGAGCATCTTGCCGTCCGGGCTGAACGCGAGTTCGCTGCTGCCGTTCGCCTCGGTCAGGCCGATCTTGACCTTGCGGGTGGCCACGTCCCACACCTTGAGGCCGCCGGTGTGGGTCAGGCCGACGATGGTCTTGCCGTCCGGGTGGAAGCGCAGGCACTTCATGATGGACCTGGCGTCCTCGAGCGCGCCGATCTGGGTGCGGTCGGCGAGGTTCCACAGGTACGTGGTGCTGTCGCCGGTCCGGTTGCCGCCCGCCGCGAAGATCTTGCCGTCGGGGCTGATCGCGACCGCGCACGCCGAGGCGCCGCCCGGCCCGTCCGGGTTCTGGACCGTGCCGATGAGCTTGCCCGCGGCGGCGTCCCAGATGCGGACGACGGCGCCGCCGCGGCCGAGACCGTCCTCGGCGCTGACGAGGATCTTGCCGTCCGGGGTCCACGCGATCGACGAGACGGACGCCTTGTGGTCGGAGAGCTGGATGTGCTCGGTGATCTCTTCCGGGAGCCCCGGTTTCGCCACCGACGAGGTCGTCGACTCCTCGGAGCCGCCCTCCTTGTTGGAGGCGAGCTTGTTGTCGTTCGTGGACGGCAGTTGGGCGCCGTCGCCGTCGTTGTTCTTCGAGGCGATCCACCACGCGGCGCCGCCGCCGAGAGCCGCCACCGCACCGGCTCCGGCCAGCAGGAACGTGCGTCTGCCGGGCCCGGATCTGACCGGGACCGGCACGACCATCGGGGCACCGGAGAGCAGCGCGAGGGCCTGGTCCACCGACGCGCGCTCGGCCGGGTTCTTGCGCAGCAACGCGCCCAGCAACGACGAGAGGTGCCCGGCGCGCACCGGGGGCGGTGGTTCCTGGGTCAGCAGCATCGACAGCGTCGTCATGAAGTCCTGGCCCTGGTACGGGGGCCGGCCCTCCACGGCGGCGTACAGGGTGGCGCCGAGCGACCACATGTCGGTCGCCGGGGTGATCGACGCGCCGGTGCCCTGCTCGGGCGCCATGTACGCCGGGGTGCCGACGATCGAGCCGTCGGTGGTCAGCGGCACGTCGCCGGTGAGCCGCGCGATGCCGAAGTCGGTGATCACGACCCGGTCGCCGGACAGCAACACGTTGGCGGGCTTGAGATCCCGGTGCACGATGCCGGCCTGGTGCGCCGCCCGCAACGCACCCAGCATCGACGTGGCGACGTAGGCGACCTGGTCGACGGGCAGCGCGCCCTGGACCTTGATGGCGTCGGACAGCGAACCGCCCCGCACGAACTCCATCACGATCATCGGCGCGCCGTTGCACTCGACGACGTCGTGCACGGTGACGATGCCGGGGTGGTTGAGGTGGCCCGCGAGCTGCGCCTCACGCATGGCGCGCTGGCACAGCAACGCCCGCTGCTGCGGGTCGAGACCGGCGGGCAGCAGCAGCTCCTTGACGGCCACCTCACGGCCGATGACCTCGTCCCGGCCGAGCCAGACCCGGCCCATCCCGCCGGTGCCGATCACCTGGATCAGCCGGTAGCGCTGCGCCACCAGACTTCCTGTCGCATCTGTCACGGCGCGCAGCTTAGATGGGAACACGCTCCCATTCGCGCGTATCCCTCAAGTTCGAGAATTACCGGAACTGTTGGTAGCAAAGAAACATTGTGTGTTCTCAATCGGTCGGCAATGGACCTGTCGCTAGTGGACTCTCGCGACCTCGATGCCGACCTCTCCGAACATCCGCAGCTTCCGCGCACGGGTGGGCTCCACGGTGAACCCTGCCGCCGCGATCCGCTTCGCCACCGCATCCCCCACGTTGTCCCGCAGATGGATGTGCAGGTCCCCGCTCGCTCCGCGTTTCCTCCTGCCGTGGCCATGACCGTGGTCGTGCAGGACGGCGTCGGCCAGCACCAGCACGCCGTCCGGTCGCAGCACGCGGCGCACCTCGGCGAGCATCTCGTCCTTCGCCGAGGTCTCCAGGTGGTGCAGCATCAGGCTGGAGAACACCACGTCGAACGACCCGTCCGGGAAGGCCAGTTCCTGCGCGAACCCGCGATCCAGCTGTGCGGTCAGTCCCGCCCGCCTGATCTTGCGCTCGGCCCTGGCCAGCATCTTCAGATCGGGATCCACCCCGGTCAGCTCCACGTCGCGGTGCCGTTTTCCGGTCGCGCGCAGGAGATTCCCCGTTCCGCACCCGACGTCGAGCACGCGCTGACCGTCCCGCAGCCCGGCCAGCGTGATCATCTGGTCGTGCACGCGAGCGAGACCGGACACCGAGTGCATCACGTCGTACAGCGGCATCAGGTAGTGCTTGCCCATTCCGGGCAGGTAGTCCCGTTCCTGGGACGATGTTTCGGCCATACGTCCATTCTGACTGGGCAGCCACCACGGTTTCTGTGCCGATCCACGGTTTGAGTGGGATGATTTGACGGTGCGGACCCGACGATCAGCCCTGCGCGCGGACGAACCGGCGACCTACACGTGGCAGCCGGTGCCCGGCGAGCTCTCCGTGGCGGTCATGACGCTGGGCCACGACGCCGACATCAACGGCGCCCACGAGGCGCACTCGCACGACTTCCCCGGCCTCGCCTTCTTCTCCGGCGACGGCGGCATCGTGCGGACCGGCAAACAGGTCCGGCACGTCGAGGCCGGCGACCTGTTCGTCATCGCGCCCGGCGACGTGATGGGCCAGGCCCACCGCGACGACCTCGTCGGCGCGCAGGGCTGGGGCGTGTTCTTCACCGCCGACGTGCTCGGCACGGACATCCCCGGCGCGCACATGGCGTGGCGCACCCACCCGCTGCTGTTCCCGTTCGTCCGCGGCGGCGCGATCGGTGCGTTGCGGCTCAAGGTGCCGCCGCCGGACCGCAGCGAGTGGATCGCCCGCATCGAGGCGCTGAACGACGAACTGACGCACCGCCGCGAGGGCTACCGGGAAGCCGTGTCCGCCCATCTGGTGCTGCTGCTGGTCGGGGTGTCGAGGCTGGCCGCGGACGTGGTCGGTGACCTGCGCGAGAACGCGGAACCGTTGCTGGCCGAGGTGTTCGACGTGATCGAGCGGCGTTACCCGGAACCGCTGTCACTGCGCGAGGTCGCGGAGGCCGTCCGCATCTCCCCCGGCCACCTGACCTCGACGGTCCGCAAGCGCACCGGCCGCACCGTGCAGGAGTGGATCACCGAACGCCGGATGGTCCAGGCGCGGCGGCTGTTGTCCGTGACCGAGCTGACGATCAGTGACATCGGGCGGCAGGTTGGGTTCCCGGACGCCGGCTACTTCGCCAGGACGTTCGGCAAGCTGCACGGGATGAGCCCGACGTCGTGGCGAAGGGTGAATGGCGGCTGAACTCCTGCGAACGGCCTGGCGAGCCGTGGGCGTTTCGTCGGATTCGGCGTGCGCGGTCGTGGCACTGTCGTGCCATGACCGGCGGGGAGCAGACCATCTTGAACACCAGCGAAAAAGACCTCGGGACGAGGTTCCACGACCTGATGGAGGTCGTCGTCCGGCGGCTGCCGTTCGGTCTCGCCAAGGTCGTCGCTCCCAGCTTCCTCGGCTTCGCGCTGATCAACGGCTGCACGTTCGGCATCGACCTGCTGCTGCTCGCGTTCTTCCGCGGCGGCCTCGGCCTGCCGGTGCCGATCGCCTTCACGATCGCCTACGTGCTGGCGTTCGGGCTGAGCTTCGTCCTCAACCGCGCGCTCAACTTCCGCTCGCACGCACCGGTCGGACCGCAGGCAGGCCTGTACGCGGTGGCGATCCTGATCAACTACCTGGCGTTCATCCTCGGCGTCGGCAGCGCGCTGACCGAGATCGGCCTCCAGTACCTGCTCTCCCGCGTCGTCGCCGGTGCCTGCGAGGCCGCCTTCATGTACAGCGTGATGCGCTGGGTCATCTTCCGCGACACCAGGGAGCACTGATTTCGTCAGCCTGGCAACCCGGCAATCAGTGCCAAATCAATGCCATGGCGTGACAGCTCAAGGTCGTCACTTTAGGTTCAGAACCAGTCATTCTCCGTCAACGGCGTAGCCCACCCGGCGGTGCGCGATGCCTGGAGGACCGGCTGATGCGACTGGTGGAACGGGAAGAACAGCTCGCTCGACTCGACCTGCTGTTCGCCGACTGCCTGGCGGGCCGGGGTCGAATCGCACTGGTCAGCGGCGCGCTCGGCAGCGGCAAGACCGCGTTGCTGCAGGAGTTCGGCGAGCGCGTGGCCTTCGCTGGAGCGGCTTTCGTCAGCGCGGTCGGGTCGTGGGCCGAGCGCGGGCTGCGGTTCGGGGTGATCAGCCAGATCCTGCACGACAAGGCCGTTTCCGCGCTCGGCCACCGGTTCGTGGGGGCGGTGCTCTACCGGACCGCCCTGCTCGGCCCCGCGCTGCACGTGCTGTGCCTCGGTCTGCTGGAACTCACCGAACGGGTGCCGCTGGTGATCGGCATCGACGACGTCGACCTCGCCGACCAGGCGTCGCTGAACTGCCTGCTGTCGCTCGCCAGGCGGCTGCGGTCGGCGCGGGTGCTGTTCCTGCTCACCGAGTCCCCGCAACCGCGGTCGTCGTTCCGGGTCGAGCTGCTCCGTCTGCCGCAATGCACCTCGGTGGTCCTGAAGCCCTTGACCGAACGTGGTGTCGCCGCGTGGCTCGGCGAGCGCGAAGCCGGGCGGATTCACGCGCTGACCCGCGGCAATCCGTTGCTGGTGCGCGCCGTGGCGGACGACGACCTCCCTCAGGCCGTGCTGCGCTGCCTGCACCGGGGCGGCCCGCTCGTCCGGCACACCGCGCGGGCGATCGCGGTGCTCGGCGAGTTCGCGTCGCCCACGGCGATCAGCAGCCTGATCGGGGTCGACACCCACGCGGTCACGCACGCCGTACAAGTACTGACCACGGCAGGTCTGGTGGACGGCGGCAGGTTTCGGCACGCCGGCACGCGGGACACCGTGCTTGCCGACACCACCCCGGCCGAGCGCGGCAGCCTGCACGCCCGCGCGGCACGCATGCTGCACGACCGGGGAGAGGCCGCCGACGTCGTGGCCTGGCACCTGCTCGAAGGCCCGCCGCGCCGGCACGAGTGGGTCGTCCCGGTGCTGCGGGCCGCTGCGCGGAACAGCCCGGCAGAGTTCGCTCTGCGCTGCCTCGAACTCGCGAGGAAGTCCTCTGTGGACCCGGTGGAGACGGCGGCGATCACCGCGGAACTCGCCCGGCTGGAGTTCCGGTCGAACCCGCTCGCGGCAGCTCGCCACCTGACCGCTTTGCGAGAGGCGATGCGGGCCGGGCACCTCGATCAAGCCGAGATCGTCATGGTGGTCAGCCAGCTGCTGTGGCACGGCCGCACCGGCGAGGCGCTCGATCTGGTGCGGGACGACCCGGACGTCGAGCTGTGGCTGGCTTCCGCGTACCCGTCGCTGGCCCGGTGGCGGCACCACCCCGACTCGCCGCTCACCATGCTCCTCCGTGGTGACGAGTCCGCTGCCAGTCGCGCCGAGAGGTTCCTGCGGCGTGTGCAGCTCACCGGGGACATGCCGTGGGCCGCGGTCTTCGCGTTGCAGACGCTCATCTACAGCGATCATCTAGACACCGCGACGGCGTGGTGCGACACGCTGCTGGAGCGGTGCGGCGATCACTTGGCGTGGCAAGCGATGTTCTGCAGCCTGCGGGCGGAAATCGCGCTGCGCCAGGGTGATCTGCGGGCCGCACGGCGGTTGGCCAGGGTGGCGTTCCGGCTCCTGCCACCGCACGCCTGGGGCACCGCCGTCGTGGGACCGTTGAGCTGCCTGATCCTCGCGTGCACCAGGGCCGGCCGATACGTCGAAGCCGCCGAGCACGTCGCCCAGCCCGTCCCGGAAGCGGCGCTCCAGAGCCGGTTCGGGCTGCACTACCTCCATGCGCGCGGCGAGTACCACCTGGCCACCGACTGGCACGAAGCCGCGCTCGCCGACTTCCGGGCGTGCGGCGACCTGATGCGCGCGTGGGGCCAGGACCACCCCGGTGTCGTGCCGTGGCGGGTGCAGGCCGCGCGGGCGTTGCTCGGCCAGGGCCGCCCCGACCGCGCCCGGCACCTGCTGGTCGACCAGCTGGCGTCGGCCAGCAGGCGATCACGCACGAGCGGCTTCGCGTTGCGCGTGCTGGCGTCCGTGAGCGAACCCGCGCTGATGGCGCGCATGCTCGCGGAGTCCGCCGAGATCCTCGACGAACGCGGTGACAGAGTCGGCCTCGCGCACGCCCTGGCCGACCTGAGCGCCGCACTCGGCCACCACCCGCGCGCCCGGATGATCGCCCGGCGCGCCTGGCACGTAGCCCACGAGTGCGACGCCCGCCCGTTGCTCCCCGCCGACGTGCCGGACGCGGCCGAACTGGTGGAGGAACTGACCGAGGCCCAGCGCCGGGTAGCCGCGCTCGCCGCCGACGGCCACACCAACCGGGAGATCGCGCGCAAGCTGTTCGTCACGACGAGCACCGTCGAGCAACACCTCACGCGCGTCTACCGGAAGCTGGAGATCAAGCACCGAAGCGAACTCCCGGCGGGATCTCGTCCACGACCTCGCCGCTGAACAGCACGAACCCGGCGTCGGCGAAGTTCGCCATGTCGGCCTGCGCGGCCTGCCCCTCCGGTGTGCTCATCGCGGCCAGCAACGCCTCGGCGGAGTCCGCCGTGATGTCCACCTTGACGTAGAACGGCGGCGGCGTGCCGTCCGGGTTCGGGCCGAGTTTCGTGGCGGTGGCACCGCGCAGCCCGAGCTCGACGACCTTGCGGGCCAGCGGCGTGTGCACGCCGAAGAAGTGCTCGTCGAACGCCTCCGGGTCGGCCGGGTGGTGGTACAGGCAGGTGAATACGTACATGGTGTTCCCTTCAACGTGGGAAATAGCCGGTCTGCTCGAAGAACCGGATGTAGGTGTCCAGCAGCTCGTCGGTGATCTCCGGGCACGGGAAACCGGCTTTGCCGGTGCCTTCGACGTCGTAGGTGATGGGCAGTTCTTCCGACCGCGTGCGGTCGGTGAACACGTCCAGCAACGGGTTCGCGGCGTTGCCGGGATCGCTGCGGATCCTGTCCGCCCACTGCTCCCTCGGCACTTCGTCGAGGTGATGGCCGTGGTGTCGCAGCCGCTTGACCAGTTGGCCGAGGCTCACGGGTTTCGCGTTGTACAGGTGGTACGTCGCGTTGCCGGACTGTTGGGACAGACCGACGATGGCCGTGCTGACGTAGTCGACCGGCGCGATCGTGAACAGGGCCTTCGCTTCCGCGGGAACGGCCTTCGCCTGCAAGCAACCCTGGAGACTGCGCCAGATGAAGTCGTTGGTCTGGCACGCACCGTTGTCCTGGCTGCCGCACACCGTGTCCGGCCGGAACACCGTGACAGGCAGGCCGCGCCGTTGTGCTTCTCGCACCAGCTGCTCGGCGACCCACTTGCTCTGCTGATACCCGGTCGGCAGCTCCTCCGCCGGCCCGGTCTCGGCCGCGGTCGCCTTCGGACCTCCAGGCTGCGCGAACACACCGGTGGTCGACACGTAGTGCACCGGCACCGCACGATGTCGCGCGGCCAGGCGCAGCACCTCTTCCGTGCCTTTGACGTTGGCCGCCTTGAGATCCTGGTACGGATACAGCCAGTTGACCTGCGAGCCCGCGTGGTAGACGACGTCGATGGTGCGCGCCAGTTCGTCGAACCGTTCTTCGCCGAGCCCGAGTGCCGGCTCGGCGAGATCTCCTCTGACGACCTCGACCCTGCCCAGATCAACCGCCAACCCGTACCAGTCCAGGTTCTTCTTCAAGCGCGCCAACGCTTCTGTAGCATCTCCGGCCCTGATGAGGCAGTGCACCCGCGCTGTCGTGCGGTCAAGGAGGTCCCGCAGCAAGAACGCTCCGAGGAAACCCGTCGCGCCAGTCAGGAAGATCTCTTCAAGCTTGCCGGTCGCCTTGACGGCCGGCCGAATGTCATCAGCCAGCGCGACTTCCTTGGTGAAGTCGGTCTTCTTGATCGTGCTTTCGCCGTTGAGGAACGCAGCCAACGCGGCGGGACTGGGCTGGTCGAACACGATGGTGGCCGGCAGCCGAAGCCCGGTCGCCCTGGCCAGCCGGTTGCGCAGCTCCACCGACAGCAGCGAGTCGAACCCCATGTCCCTGAACGACTTCCCGGCGTCGAACTCATCATTCTCAAGCCTGAGCACGGCTTTCGTCGTCACGCACACCAGCTCGAACAGGTCCTGGACTTCCTCCGCCACCGGCTCAGCCGTGTCGTTCGCGTCGAGCCAGTAGCGACGCCGCTGGAACGGGTAGGTAGGCAGCTTGACCTTGCGCGCTCCGGGAAACATCGCCGCCCAGCCAACCTCCACCCCACCCACGAACGCCTCCGCGAGCGCCCTCACGAACCGCTCCGGCCCACCATCGTCCCGATGCAGCGTCCCAGAGACAGCGGCTCCCTCCACCGTCTCCTCGACCGCGACCGTCAGCACCGGGTGCGGGCTGATCTCGATGAACCTGCGGTGCCCGTGGTCCGCGAGCGTCCGGACAGCCGACTCGAACAACACCGTCTGTCTCAGGTTCCGGTACCAGTACTCGGCGTTGAGTTCGGTCGTGTCCACCCACTTCTCATCCACCGTCGAGAAGAACTCGATCTCCGCCCGTCCAGGCCTGATGCCTTCCAGTGCCTTGATCAGTTCGCTGCGCAGTCCCTCAACCTGCGGCGAGTGCGACGCGTAATCAACCGGGATCCGCCGACCTTCAACGTCTTCGAGCGCTTCCAGGTCACCCGACAGCACAATCGACGTCGGCCCGTTGATCGCCGCCACCGACAACCGCGAATCCTTGGGCAGCTCCCGCACCACGACCATGCCGCCGCCCTTACCCGCAAGCCTCCGCGCGATCAACCTGCTGCGCCGCGCCACCACCTTCGCCCCGTCCTCAACGGACAGCGCCCCCGCCACCACCGCGGCAGCGATCTCCCCCTGCGAATGCCCAACGACCGCCCGCGGCTCAACCCCGTTCACCCGCCACAAATGCGCCAACGACACCATCACCGCCCACAACGCCGGCTGCACGACGTCAACCCGCTCCAGCGCCGCCGCATCCCCCAGCACCTCGAACAGGTCCCACTCGACCTCCGGCTCCAGGGCCCGCGCACACTCCCGCATCCGCTCCGCGAACGCCGGCTGAGCCGCGATCAGCCCTTCCGCCATGCCGACCCACTGCGCTCCCTGCCCTGGGAACACGAAGCAGATCTCGCCCTCGGCGTCCGCGACACCCTCGACCACCTGGTCACCCAGCACAACGGCCCGGTGCTCCAACATGGCCCTGGTGGTGACCAGTGAGAACGCCACATCGTCCGGCTCAACCTCAGGGCGTTGCTCGAGGAAACCCTTGATCTGCTCGATCCGCGCCCGCAACGCCTTGACGCTCCTCGCAGACACCACCAACGGCACCTGCCCCGCCGTGCCGCCACTCGCCCTTGCCCGCCTGGTTCCCGGAATCGATTCAGCCTCGCAGGCCCCCTGGGGGGATCGGGTCCCCACTCCAATCATCTCAACCAGGTCTGACAATTCCGGGCCGTCCCCACCCTCCAAGATCACGTGCGCGTTCGTCCCCGACACCCCGAACGACGACACCGCAGACCTGCGCGCACGCCCCCGCGACGGCCACGGCCGCACCGACGTGAGCAGCTCAACTGCCCCCACCGACCAATCCACGTGCGGAGTCGGCTCATCCACATGCAGCGTCATCGGCAACACCCCGTGCCGCATCGCCATCACCATCTTGATCACGCCACCGACACCCGCCGCCGCCTGCGCGTGCCCGATGTTCGACTTCAAGGACCCCAGCCACACCGGATCCGGCCTCTGCCCGTACGTCGCCAGCAACGCCTGCGCCTCAATCGGGTCACCAAGCACCGTCCCGGTGCCGTGCGCCTCCACCGCGTCCACATCGGACGGTTCCAGCCTTGCCCGCGCCAACGCCTGCCGGATCACCCGCTGCTGCGAAGGCCCGTTCGGCGCCGTCAACCCGTTCGAAGCCCCGTCCGAGTTGACCGCCGACCCCCGCAGAACAGCCAAAACCTCATGCCCGTTCCGCCGGGCATCAGAAAGCCGCTCCAGCAACAACACCCCGACACCCTCGGACCACGCCGTGCCGTCAGCCGCAGCAGCGAAAGCCTTGCACCGCCCATCGGCCGACAACCCGCGCTGCCGGCTGAACTCCACGAACACCGCCGGACTCGCCATCAGCGCCACCCCGCCGGCCAAAGCCAGCGAACACTCCCCGGCTCGCAACGACTGCGCCGCCAGGTGCAGCGCCACCAGCGACGACGAGCAAGCCGTGTCGACGGTCACCGCGGGCCCCTCGAACCCGAACGTGTAAGCAACGCGCCCCGACGCGACACTCCCCGCGCTCCCCGTCCCCAGATGCCCCTCCGCCCACGCAGGAATCCGGCCCGACAACCGCGACCCGTAGTCGTTGTACATCACCCCGGCGAACACCCCGGTCCTGCTGCGCCGCAACGACAACGGGTCGACCCCCGCGTCCTCGAACGCCTCCCACGACGTCTCCAGCAGCAACCGTTGCTGCGGATCGATCGCCAGCGCCTCTCGCGGCGAGATCCCGAAGAACCCGGCGTCGAACTCCGCCGCGTCGTACAAGAACCCGCCCGACCGCGGGTAACAGGTCCCACGCACCGCAGCATCGGGCGAGTACAACGCCTCCAGATCCCACCCGCGGTCCGCCGGGAACGGACCGATCGCGTCCACCCCGTCCGCGACCAGCCGCCACAGCTCCTCCGGCGACCGCACCCCACCGGGATACCGGCACGCCATCCCGACGATCGCGACAGGCTCGTCCAGCCGTGCCAGCAGTTCGTCGTTCTCGCTCCGCAACCGCCGGTTCTCTTTGACCGCGACCCGCAACGCCTTGACGACCTGATCCACGTGCCCCTCCGCCTCAGTGCCCACTGGTGCCCAGGACGAGCCGCACCAGGTCGTCGGTGTCCATGTCGTCGATCGCGTCGGTCTCGTCCACCACGTCGTTCGGCACCAGCTCAGCCCTCAGGAACTCGACCAACGCCTCGACAGTCGGATGGTCGAACACCAACGTCGACGGCAACCGCACCCCGGTCGCCGCACTCAGCCTGTTCCGCAGTTCGACGGCCGTGAGCGAGTCGAATCCGAGTTCTTTGAACGTCCGCCCGGCCGACACCCGCCCCGAGATCCCGAGCACTCCAGCGACCTCGTCGCGCACCAGGCCGAGCAACACCTGCCGCGAGTCCCCAGCCACCCGCACCGGCGCCTTCGACTCCGTCCGGACCCGAATCAGCCCACGCAGCAACGGATGCACCGTCACCTGAGCCGACGCGTCCAACGGCACAGGCACCACGACAGCCTCACCACACCCCAACGCCGCGTCGAACAAGCGCAACGCTTCCTCAGTGCCCAACGGCCGAATACCGCTGCGAGCCATCCGCGCGCGATCAGCATCGCCGAGGTGCCCGGTCATACCGCTCTCGTCCGCCCAAAGCCCCCACGCAAGCGTCACAGCCGGCAACCCACGCGCCCGCCGATGCCGCGCCAGCGCGTCCAAGAACGCGTTGGCCGCCGCGTAGTTCGCCTGCCCAGGCCCACCGAACGTGCCCGCGGCCGACGAGAAGTACACCGTCGGCACATCCGGCAGCAGCTCGTGCAGATACCAGGCCGCATCAGCCTTGCCCCGCCACACCCCGTCAACGCGCTCAGGCGTGAGCGACGAAATCACGCCGTCGTCGAGCGTTCCCGCCATGTGCACCACGGCATCCACCGGACTCTCAGCCAGCAGCCGCTCCAACGCCGCCCGGTCCGCCACATCACACGCCACCACCGAGACCTCGGCACCGAGCTCTTCCAGCTCAGCCCGCAGCTCCGCGGCCTCACCCCGCCTGCTGGCCAGCACCAACCTCGTCACACCATGCGCGACAACAAGATGCCGCGCCACGAACCCACCAAGCGTGCCCGTTCCACCAGTGATCAGCACCCTGCCTTCGAGGCGGAAACCCTCGTCCGTTACCGACGGCCTCGCGAGTCGTGGCACCAAAACCTCGTTGCCCCGCAACGCGAGCTGCGGTTCTCCGGACGCCACCGCCGCCGCCAGCAACCCCTCCGGAACTCCGTCCTCGACATCGACCAACACGACCCTGCCGGGATTCTCCGACTGCGCCGACCGCACCAACCCCCACACCGCCGCGCCAGCCAGGTCCGGATCGTCCCCCGTAGCGTTCTTCGTCACGAGCACAAGCGGTTCCTGCTCGCCCGCAGCCCATTCCTGCAGCACCGCCAACGCCTGATGCACGTGCTCCACCTCGACCACGTCACCCGGAGGTTCAGCCGACGCGACCGAAATCGGCGTCCACCTGACCGCATACAGCGAATCGGGCACGAGCCGATCAGACGACACAGGCCGCAGCACCAACGAATCCACGTTCACCACAGCACGGCCGTCCTCATCCACCGCGGCCAGCGACACCACGTCACTCGCGATCGAGGTCAACCGCACCCGCAACACCGACGCCCCACTCGCCGCCAACGACACCCCGTTCCAGGCGAACGGCAACCGACCCTCACAGCCGGTCTGCCCGTCCAGGAACATCGCGTGCAACGCGGCATCCAGCAGCGCCGGGTGAAGCCCGAAGCCCGTCTCCCGCCCCTGAAGCCGAACCTCCGCGAACACCTCCCCGTCGCCACGCCAGACCCGTTGCAACCCTTGAAACCGCGGCCCGTAGTCGAACCCGATGCCACTCAACCGCTCATAGAGGTCCCCAACCGCAATCTCTTCCCCAGCAGGCGGCCACTCGATCCCCACCTCCTGCGGCACACCAGGCGCCACCACCCCGCCGGCATGCAGGACCCACTCAGCACCCCGCGAATAGACCTCGATCGACCGCCGACCCGTGGCGTCCGCCTCACCAACCACCACCTGCAGCTCAACTGCCGCCTCTGGCACCACCAGCGGCGCCACGATGGTCAGTTCCTCCACCACACCACAGCCGACCTCCCGAGCCGCCTGCAACGCGAGCTCGAGAAACGCGGTGCCCGGCAACAACACCGACCCCAGCACCGCGTGATCAGCCAGCCACGGATGCGCGGACAACGACACCTTGCCCGTGAACAGGACCCCGCCCGAGCCCGCCAAGCTGGTCCCGTTGCCCAGCAACGGATGCCCGGCCGCACCGAGCCAGTAATGTTCATGCTGGAACGCATAAGCAGGCAGGTCGACCCGCTGCTTGCCAGGGCAGCACCGAGCCCAGTCGACGTTCGCACCGCCGACCCACGCCTGCGCCAGCGACTCCAGGAACCGATCCCAGCCGCCGTCATCCCGACGCAGCGACCCGACAACGGTCCCGTCAACGACGTCCTGAACCCCGATGGTCAGCACCGGATGCGCACTGACCTCGACGAACACCCCGTACCCGTCCTCGGCAAGCTGCTTCGTCGCCTGCTCGAACCTGACCGTGTTGCGCAGGTTCTCGTACCAGTACCGCGCATCGAGCCCTGCCGTGTCGAACCGCTCGCCCGTCAACGTCGAATAGAAGTCGATCTCAGCGCTGCACGGCTCAATCCCCTGCAACGCCTCAAGAATCTCGTCCCTCACGGCCTCAACGTGCGGCGTGTGCGACGCGTAGTCCACCGGAACCCACCGCGCATGCACGCCATCGGCCTCACAGGCCGCCAACAACCCTTGCAGCGCCTCGACCTCACCAGCAAGCACCGTCGCAGCAGGCCCGTTCACCGCCGCAACGTGCACCCGCCACCGCCGCGCGAGCACCGCAGCCCGATCAGCGGACGCCGCCACCGACACCATGCCACCCGTGCCCGCAAGCTTCGCAATCGCCGCGCTGCGCAGACAAACCACCTTCGCACCATCCTCAATGGACAATGCGCCCGCGACCACCGCAGCCGCGATCTCCCCTTGCGAATGCCCGACAACCGCCTGCGGCTCAACCCCGAACTCCCGCCACAACCCGGCCAACGACACCATCACCGCCCACAACGCGGGCTGCACGACCTCGACCCGGTCCAGCGCCGCAGCGTCCTGAAGCACCTCGAACAGCTCCCAGCCCACCCACCGTCCCAGCGCTTTGGCGCACTCCCCCATCCGAGCAGCGAAGACCGGCGACGACTCGGCCAACTCCACCGCCATGCCCACCCACTGCGAACCCTGGCCGGGAAACACGAACGCCACTCGCCCGGTGCCCCCGGCCTGACCGGAAGCGATCACGGCGCCGTCCAGGAGAACAGCCCGATGCGCGAACGTCGACCTGGCCGCAAGGGTGCCGCCAACTTCCGCCGCACCAAGGTCAGGATGTTCACTCACGAACGCCACGAGTCGCTCGACCTGCGCCCGCAACGCCGCCTCGGTCTTGGCCGAAACCACCCACGGCACCCCGACCGCCCGAATCGATTCGCGCTGAATCGATTCGGAATAACAGGCCCCCTGGGGGGATCGGGTCCCCACTCCAATCATCTCAGCCAGGTCTGACATTTCCTGGGCGCGCGGAGCCTCCAAGATCACGTGCGCGTTCGTGCCGCTCATTCCGAACGACGACACGGCCGCCCGGCGCGGCGCAGCCCCAGCGGGCCACGGCCGGGCCTCGGTCAGCAGCTCCACCGAGCCCGCCGACCAGTCCACGTGCGGCGTCGGCTCATCCACATGCAGCGTCCTCGGCAACACCCCGTGCCGCATCGCCATCACCATCTTGATCACGCCACCGACCCCGGCCGCCGCCTGCGCGTGGCCGATGTTCGACTTCAACGACCCCAGCCACACCGGTTCCGGACGCTGGCCATAGGTCGCGATCAGCGCCTGCGCCTCGATCGGGTCACCCAAAGCAGTGCCAGTTCCATGCGCTTCGACCACGTCGACATCAGCCACGGACAACCCCGCCGCCCCTAGTGCCGCATGGATCACCCGCTGCTGTGACGGACCGTTAGGTGCCGTCAGCCCGTTTGACGCGCCGTCCTGGTTCACCGCCGACCCGCGCATGACCGCAAGCACCTCGTGGCCGTTGCGTTGGGCATCGGAAAGACGTTCCACCAACAACACACCCACGCCCTCAGCCCATGCGGTGCCGTCAGCAGAAGCCGCGAACGGCTTGCACCGGCCATCAGGCGCGAGCGCGCGCTGCTTGCTGAACTCGGCGAACGCGATCGGGGTCGGCATCACCGTTGCTCCCCCAACCAGGGCGAGCGAGCACTCACCGTTCCGCAACGCCTGCGCAGCCCAGTGCAACGCCACCAACGACGACGAGCACGCCGTGTCGACCGTGACGGCCGGCCCCTCCAGCCCGAACGCATAAGCCACCCGGCCGGAAGCAACACTCGCCGCGCTGCCGGTGCCGAGATAACCCATGACCTCCTCGGGCACGCGGCCGTACAGTCGAGCCGCGTAGTCGTGGTAGACGACACCGCTGAACACGCCGGTTTTGCTGCCGCGCAACGACAACGGGTCGATGCCGGCCCGTTCCACGGCCTCCCAGGACACCTCCAGCAACAGCCGCTGCTGCGGGTCCATCGCGAGCGCCTCACGCGGGTTGATCCCGAAGAAGTCCGCGTCGAACTCCCCCGCGTCGTGCAGGAACCCACCCTCGCGGACGTAAGACTTCTCAAACTCCCAACCGCGGTCCACCGGTGGCCCGCTGATCGCGTCGCGCCCCTCGGCCACCAGCCGCCACAGGTCGTCCGGCGACGCAACGCCACCGGGGTACCGGCAGGCCATCCCGACGATCGCGATCGGCTCATCGGAACGAGCCACCTCAACCGATTCCCTGCGCTCCCCGCCCAGGTGCTCCGCCAGCGCCCGCGGAGTCGGATGGTCGAACAACAACGTGGCGGGCAACGCCATGCCGGTCGCGGTCGACAGCCTGTTGCGCAACTGCACCGCCATCAGCGAGTCGAACCCGCACTCGCTGAACGCGCGCGCCGGATCAACCGCGTCCACACTCTCGTGTCCAAGCACCACCGCCGCATGCGCGCGCACCAGGTCGAGCAGGTCACGCTCAGGAGCGCTCACCACGGCCGTTGGTGCCGAACCGTCCAACCAGTACCGCTTGCGCTGGAACGCGTAGGTCGGCAGGTCGACGCGACGCGCATCCGTTTCCTCGAAGAACCGCGTCCACTCCACCGGCACGCCACGCACGTACAACTCCGCCAACGCCGTCAGCAACGCAACAGGTTCGTGCCCGTCGCGCAACGCAGTGGCGAACACGCATCCGTCCACCGAGGACAGGTTGTCCGCAGCCAACGCGGTGAGCACGCCACGCGGCCCCAGCTCCAGAAACGCCGTCACACCTTCGTCCCCCAGGGTTCGCACCGCGTCGCCAAACCGCACGGTCCGCCGCACATGCTCAACCCAGTAGTCCGGCGAGCTGATCCGACCGGCCACCACCGGAATCGACGGTTCCCGATAGGTCAGGCCTTCCGCGACGCGCCGGAAGTCGTCCAGCATCGGTTCGACGAGCGGCGAGTGGAAGGCATGGCTGACGTCCAGACGTTTCGACTTGGCGAACCGAGCGGCAATCGCCAGCACCTCGCCCTCGTCACCGGAAATCACGACCGCATCCGGCCCGTTCACCGCCGCGAGGCCGACCCGCCCAGTCAGCAACGGCACGATCTCCCGCTCGCCGGCCTGGATCGCCACCATCGCGCCGCCAGCGGGCAACGCCTGCATCAACCTGCCACGCGCCGAGACAAGCGTCGCCGCGTCCTCAAGCGACAACACCCCGGCCACGTGCGCTGCCGCCAACTCGCCGACCGAGTGCCCCGCGAGGAAGTCAGGCCGCACCCCGAACCACTCCACCAGCCGGAACAACGCCACTTCCACCGCGAACAGCGCGCTCTGCGTGTCCGCGGTCCGGTCGAGCGAACCGCCACCGAACACCACATCCCGCAACCCGTAACCCAGGTACGCGCACACCTCGTCGAACGCCTTCGCAAACACCGGGAACGCCTCATACAGCTCGCGCCCCATGCCCGGCCGCTGGCTGCCCTGCCCGCTGAACAGGAACGCCACCCGGCGCCCCGCCACCGCGACACCCTCCACGACGTGCGGGCTCACCCTGCCCTCGGCAAGCGCCTCCAACCCATCACCGATGACCACGGCGCGGTGCTCAAGTGCCGCCCGCGTGGTGACGAGCGAGTAGCCGAGGTCCATTCGCCTGACGTCCTCGCACTCCAGCAGCTTGTTCGCTTGAGCCCGCAACGCTTCCGCGCTCTTCGCGGACACGAGCAACGGCGCCGCGCCTGCCCCCGCAAAGCCAGCCACGCCTGTGCGAGCCACGTCCTCGTCGCTCGCCCCGCGTACCTCCCCCGCTGCTCGCCCGCTACTCGGAATCGATTCGGATTGACAGGCCCCCTGGGGGGATCGGGTCCCCACTCCAATCATCTCAACCAGGTCTGACAATTCCGGCGCGCCCGCGGATTCCAAGATCACGTGCGCGTTCGTCCCCGAGACACCGAAAGACGACACCGCAGACCTGCGCGGACGGTCCACCGACGGCCAGGGCCGAGCTGAAGTCAGCAGCGACACCGCGCCCGAAGACCAATCGACGTGCGGCGACGGCGCGTCCACGTGCAGAGTCCGCGGCAACAACCCGTGCCGCATCGCCATCACCGCCTTGATCACGCCACCCACCCCAGCGGCAGCCTGCGTGTGCCCGACGTTCGACTTCAAAGACCCGAGCCACACCGGATCAGACCGCCGCCCATAGGTCGCCAGCAACGCCTGAGCCTCGATCGGATCACCCAGCACCGTCCCAGTGCCATGCGCTTCGACGAGATCGACATCGGCAACGGACAGGCCTGCCGACGCGAGCGCCCGCAGGATCACGCGTTCCTGCGAGGGGCCGTTCGGTGCGGTGAGACCGTTCGACGCACCATCGGAGTTCACGGCGGAGCCGCGGACGACAGCCAGTACGGGGTGGCCGTTGCGTTCGGCGTCCGACAGTCGCTCCAGCAGGAGCACGCCGGCGCCCTCGGACCATCCGGTGCCGTCGGCCGACGCGGCGAAAGCCTTGCAGCGGCCGTCTGGGGAAAGTCCGCGTTGGCGGCTGAACTCGACGAACGTGGCGGGTGTCGCCATCACCGCGACGCCGCCGGCCAGGGCTAGTGAGCATTCGCCGTTCCGCAGCGCTTGTGCGGCCCAGTGCAGGGCCACCAAGGACGAGGAGCATGCCGTGTCGACCGTGATGGCCGGGCCTTCGAGGCCCAGCGAGTAGGCGACGCGGCCGGACGCGACGCTGCCCGCCGTGCCGAGGCCGAGGTAGGCCTCGACGTCGTCCGGGATCTCGTCCAGCCGGGACGCGTAGTCGTGGTACATGACGCCGGTGAACACGCCGGTTTCGGTGCCGCGCAACGATGACGGGTCGATGCCGGCGCGTTCGACCACCTCCCAGGAGACCTCGAGCAGCAGGCGTTGCTGCGGGTCCATGGCGAGCGCCTCGCGGGGTGAGAGGCCGAAGAAGTCGGCGTCGAACTCGCCTGCGTCGTAGAGGAAGCCGCCGTGGCGCGTGGAGGACTTGCCTACGCGGTCTGGATCGGCGTCGTACAGGGCGTCGACGTCCCAGCCGCGGTCCGCCGGGAACTCGCCGATCGCGTCGACCTCGTTGAGCACCAGGTCCCACAGGTCTTCTGTCGAACGGACACCGCCTGGGTAGCGGCACGCCATGGCGACGATCGCGATCGGTTGGTCTGAGGAAACCTGCTTCGTGGTGACCTGGACCGGGCGGGTGCCACGCAGTTCCGCGTGGAGGCGTTCGGCCAGGGCCTGTGGTGTCGGGTGGTCGAAGACGAGCGTGGCGGGCAGGCGGAGGTCCGTGGCTGCCGACAGGCGGTTGCGGAGTTCTACGGCGGTCAGCGAGTCGAAGCCGAGTTCGGCGAAGGCGCGGCTGGGTTCCACGGCGTTCGGGGTGTGGCCGAGAACGGCGGCGGTGTTGGAGCGCACCAGGTCCAGCAGAGCGGGGAGCTGGTCCTGTCCGGGGACAGCTGACAGCCGGCTTGGGCGGCGGGCGCGGATCAGGTTGCGCAGCAACGGATTTGTCGAGGCCCGGAGGTCGAGCTGGGCCGCGACGAAGGTGGGTTCGTTCGCGCGCAAGGCCGTGTCGAACAGTGCGAGGCCGGTCTCGTCGGACATCGCGATGGTGTTGTCGCGGGTGCCCGCGCCGGCGAGGTGGGTGGTCAGGGCGCTCGTTCGCTCCCACAGACCCCACGCTATGGAGATCGCGGGCAAACCGCGTGAGCGGCGGTGCTGCGCCAGGGCGTCCAGGAAGGCGTTGGCGGCGGCGTAGTTTCCCTGGCCCGGGCTGCCGAACACGCCCGCCACCGACGAGAACAGCACCAACGGGACGGTGGGCGCGAGTTCGTGCAGGTTCAGCGCGGCGGTGGCCTTGGGGCTCAACACCGTGTCGAGGCGTTCGGGGGTCAATGAGGTGATCACGCCGTCGTCGAGGACGCCCGCGGCGTGGACCACGGCCGTCAGATCGGGAATGCCGTCGAGCAGCGCCGCCAGTTCGGCACGGTCGGCGGCGTCGCAGGCTGCGACTGTGACGCGCGCGCCCAGTTCGGCTTCCAGGTCCGCAGCGCTGCCAGTTCGGCTCGCGAGTACCAGCTGCCGCACGCCGTGCTTGGTGACGAGGTGCCGGGCGAGCAGGCCGCCCAGCGTGCCGGTGCCGCCGGTGATCAGGACCGTGCCATCACCCAAGTCGAAGTCCGAAGTGGACGATTTGGCACGTTCCAGCCGTGGAGCGTATGCCTTGCCGTCGCGCACCATCAGCTGCGGCTCGCCGGCCGCGATCGCCGCGGGTAGCACGGAGTCGGCGTCGATCAGGATGATCCGGTCTGGATGTTCGGACTGCGCCGAACGCACCAGGCCCCACACCGCGGCGCCGTCGGGATCGGGGTCGTCGAGGTCGACCGCGCCCTGAGTGAGCACGACGAGACGGGTGTCCTCGCCGATCCATCGCTGTAGCTGTTCCAGGGCGGCGTGGACGTTTTGCGGCGACACCACGACCACGTCATCCGGCATGTCGGTGACGTCGGGCAGCGTGATGGGCGTCCACGTGACTCGGTACAGCGAGTTCACGGGCGCCAGGTCCTTGAGCGGAGTTGGGCGCAGCACAAGGGATTGCACGGCCGCGACTGGCAGTCCAGCGCCGTCGGCCAGCTGTACCGCGATGTTCTCGCCGTTGCGGGTCAGCCGGACGCGGAGTGCGGTCGCGCCCGCCGTGAACAGCTCTACGCCGTTCCACGAGAACGGCAGAAGTGTTTGCCCCTGCTGCGTTTCTCCCCAGCCTGCCAGCGCGATCGGGTGCAACGCGGCGTCGAACAGGGCCGGGTGCAGGCCGAACGCGGCGGGATCGCCTGGCAGGCGCACCTCGGCGAAGAGTTCGTCGCCGCGTCGCCACAACGCGGTCAGGCCCTGGAACTCCGGGCCGTACTCGTAGCCACCGGCGGCCAACGTGTCGTAGGCGTCGCGGAGGTCGATGGCGGTGGCGTTCGCCGGTGGCCATTCGTGGAGGTCGAAAGGCTTCATGACGGCAGTGGTCAGCGTGCCGCTCGCGTGTCTGCGCCATTGCTCGCCTTGGCGGCTGTGCACGGTGAAGGAACCGTGCTGATCGACCGCGAGCTGGACTTCGACGGTGCCGCCTGCCGGGAGGACCAGCGGCGTCTCGATGATCAGCTCGTCGATCGCGTCGTAGCCGACTTCCTCGCCCGCGGCCAGCGCCATCTCGACGAACGCCGTGCCGGGCAACAGGACCGTGCCGGACACCGCGTGGTCGGCGAGCCACGTTCGTTGCGAGAGGCGGGCGGTGAACACTTTCGTGCCCGCGTCCGCGAGTTCGACGGACGTGCCGAGCAGCGGGTGACCGTCCGGGCCCGGCTCCAGCCAGTAGCGCCGGCGCTGGAAGGCGTAGGTGGGGAGGTCGACGTGGCGGCCGTCGAACTGCCAGTCGACGTGCACGCCCCGCACCCACAGCTGGGCGGCCGAGGTGCGGAAGCGGTCCTGGCCGCCGTCGTCGCGGCGGAGGGTGCCGAAGCCGGTCAGCAACACCGGGTGCGGGCTGATTTCGAGGAGGATCCGGTCGTCCAGTTCGCGGACGACCGGGTCGTACTGGACCGTCTCGCGCAGGTTGCGGTACCAGTACGCGGCGTCCAGGGTGCCGCCCCCACAGGTGGACAGGAACGGGATCGCCGGTTCGCGGGGCTCGATGCCGGCGAGCGCGGCCAGCAGTTCGTCGCGGAGTTCTTCGACGTGGGCGGAGTGTGAGGCGTACTCGACGGGGATCCGCTTGCCTGCCACCGTGTTGAGTACTTCCAGGTCGCCGGACAGGACGAACGAGTCCGGTCCGTTGATCGCGGCCACGGACAGGCGTGGATCCAGGTGCTCGGGCAGTGCGGTTACGGCGATCATGCCGCCCCTGCCGGCGAGCCTGGTGATCAGCTTGGCGCGCAGGGCTACCACGCGTGCTCCATCCTCAATGGACAGAGCGCCTGCCACGACCGCCGCCGCGATTTCGCCCTGGGAGTGGCCGATGACGGCTTTCGGTTCCACGCCGTGCGTCTGCCACAGGTGGGCGAGCGATACCATTACGGCCCACAGCGCGGGTTGGACGACCTCGACGCGTGCCAGTGCTTCTGGATCTTCCAGCACGTCGAACAGGTTCCAGTCGACGTGTGGTCGCAGCGCCTGGGCGCAGTCGGCCATGCGTTGGGCGAATGCCGGGGATTCGGCGATGAGTTGCGTGCCCATGCCGGCCCACTGCGAGCCTTGGCCGGGGAACACGAACACCACTTCTTGGTTGTCTGCCCTGCCGGACGCGAGCTCGGTGTGGCCGTGGAGCACCGCGCGGTGGGGGAAGGCCGAACGGGTCGCGAGGGTGGTGGCGACGTCTGCGGGGTTCGGCTCGTGCCTGTCCACGAAGGCGAGCAGTTGGTCGATCTGGGCTTTCAGCGCCGTTTCGGTCTTGGCCGACACCAGCCACGGCATCGCTCCGTTGCCGCTCCTGTCCTCACCCCTGCTCGCGGATTCCAAGATCACGTGCGCGTTCGTCCCCGACACACCGAACGACGACACCGCCGCCCGCCGCGGACGCCCCAGCGATGGCCAGGGCTGCGAGGCCGTCAGCAGCGAGACCGCGCCCGAAGACCAGTCGACGTGTGGTGTCGGCGCGTCCACGTGCAGAGTCCGCGGCAACAACCCGTGCCGCATCGCCATCACCATCTTGATCACGCCACCCACCCCGGCGGCAGCCTGGGTGTGGCCGATGTTCGACTTCAAAGACCCGAGCCACACCGGATCAGGCCGCTGCCCATAGGTCGCCAGCAACGCCTGAGCCTCGATCGGATCACCCAGCACCGTCCCAGTGCCATGCGCTTCGACGACGTCGACATCGGCAACGGAGAGGCCGGCCGACGACAGCGCCGCGCGGATCACGCGTTGCTGGGCGGGGCCGCTGGGCGCGGTCAGGCCGTTGGAGGCGCCGTCGGAGTTGATGGCCGAGCCGCGCAGGACGGCCAGCACCCGGTGGCCGTTGCGACGAGCGTCGGACAGGCGCTCCAGCAGCACCACGCCCGCGCCTTCGGACCAGCTGGTGCCGTCCGCGGCGGAGGCGAAGGCTTTGCAGCGGCCGTCGGCGGACAGGGCGCGTTGGCGGGAGAATTCGATGAAGGTGGCGGGTGTGGCCATCACGGCCACGCCGCCGGCCAGGGCCAAAGAGCAGTCGCCGCGACGTAGGGCCTGGGCGGCGAGGTGCAGGGAGACCAGGGACGAGGAGCAGGCGGTGTCGACGGTGATGGCCGGGCCCTCGAAGCCGAAGGTGTAGGCGACGCGGCCGGAGATGACGCTGCCTGCGGTGCCGATGTCGTCGCGGGTGCCGTAGTCGTGGTGCATGGCGCCGGTGAACACGCCGGTTTGACTGCCGCACAACGACAGCGGGTCGATGCCCGCGTGTTCGAAGGCTTCCCAGGAGACTTCCAGCAGCAGGCGTTGCTGCGGGTCTGTGGACAGCGCTTCGCGGGGTGAGATGCCGAAGAAGTCGGCGTCGAACGAGCCCGCGTCGTGCAGGAAGCCGCCAAAACGGGTGTCCAGGGCGTCCAGGTCCCAGCCGCGGTCGGACGGGAACGGACCGATCGCGTCCACCTCGGAGGACACCAGGTGCCACAGGTCTTCTGGCGAACGCACGCCGCCTGGATAGCGGCACGCCATGCCCACGATCGCGATCGGCTCGTCTGATGGCGCCGCAACATCGACGGCCGGAACGGAGCCGAACAGCTGGGCGTGCAGGTGTGCGGCGAGGGCTGAGCAGGTCGGGTGGTCGAACGCGCAGGTCGTGTCCAGCGGCACGCCCGTTGACGCCACCAGGTCGTTGCGCAGCTCTACCGCGCCGAGAGAGGACAGGCCCAGTTCGCGGAACGGGCGGTCGACCGACAGCGGCGAGGAGCACAAACGGGCTGCGGCGGTGCGAACGATCTCCAGCAGCACGGTGTCGCGCTCGGGCGGGGACAGCGAAGTCAGGCGGTCGCGCAAGGGTGTGCCGGACGGTTCGGTGGCGGGGACGGTGACGCGCAGGCAGGTGTGTGAGGTGGTGAGGGCGTCCAGCACATCGGCGGCGCCGTCGCCCCACTCCAGTGAGACCGCGGGCAGGCCCTGCGAGCGGCGGTGCCGGGCCGCCGCGTCGCAGAAGGCGCCCAGGTCGGGACGGGACGCGGGCCAGCACAGCACGAGCGGGGTGCTGACGGTGAGATCGGCTGTTTCCGGGGAGGTGTGGATGATCAGGGCCGCTTCGGAGGGTGTGCAGTCGCCAGGAAGCTCGCCGGCCATCGGGCCGGAGCCAAGGACTGCGACTGGTCCCAGCGACTCGTGCACGGCGGGCAACCTGACCAGCCTCGGCGCGAGCACCACGCCGTCACGCACGGCCAGTTGTGCTTCGCCGGACGCCACAACCGTTGGCAGGTCAACGGTATCCGTGTCAGTGTCGACGAGTACGACGCGGTTCGGTCGCGCCAGGCCCCACACCGAAGCAGCAGCCAGATCCAGAACACCCTCGGTGTCGTTCACGGCGATGGCGCGACGCGTCACGATCACGAACCGGGCGGACGGCGCGGGATCCGAGGCCAGCCACGCATCGGCCTGGGCCGCGAAGTCTCCACTGTGGACGATCGTGAGATCGAACTCAGACCCGGCAGCGACAACCGGCACCCACTCGACGCCGTGCAGCGGGCGGGAAGAGGCACGCAGCCGAGAAGGTTGCGAGGCCAGCCGGTGACGGAAGATCTTGCCGGACGGAGTTCGCGGCACGTCGGAAACCTCGCGCAGCTCCGCAGGAACCTTCGCCGCGGACAGCTGTGCACGACACCCGGAAAGCACGGAAGCGGGGTCAAAGTCCAACCCTGGCACCACATACGCGACGGGAACCTCGCCAAGCACGTCGTCGGGCTTGCCGGCCACGGCCGCGTCGAGGACACCGGGAAGCTGGAGCAACACACGTTCGATCTCGGCGGGATGGATGTTCTCGCCGCCGCGGATGATGAGTTCCTTGGTGCGGCCGGTGATCGTCAGGTAGCCCTGCGGATCGCGCCGGGCCAGGTCGCCGGTGCGGTACCAGCCGTCCACCAGCGCGGGAGGCTGGTTGTGGTAGCCGGTCATGAGGTTCGGGCCGCTGACCCACACCTCGCCCTCGGAGCCGCATGGGACGTCGACGCCGGAGGAGTCCACCAGACGCACGCTCACGCCCGGCACCGGCAGTCCGCAGGAACCCGGGACGCGCAGGCCAGAAGGCCAGTTCACAGCGATCATGCCGCACGTCTCGGTGCTGCCGTAGCCGTCGAGCAGCGGTACGCCGAAGGCCGCTTCGAAGCCGGCGGACAGCGCGGCCGAGCAGACGGAACCGGCGGTGAGGCAGACGCGCAACCCAGACGCGACACCTCCGGCACGCACGAGTTGGTGGTACATAGTGGGAACACCGGCCAGGAACGTGACGTCCGAGCGCAGCTCCGCCAGCACGGCTTCGACGGAGAACCCGCTCTGGATCCGTGCGGTGGCACCGACCGCGGTCACGCCCAGCACGCACAGGCCGTGCGCGAGGCTGTGGAACAACGGCGCGGGCCACAACACCACGTCGGAAGGCGAAAGCCCGTAGATCGGCGCATAACAGGCGGCGACCGACCACAGGCAGCTGCGCTGGGTCGACAGCACGCCCTTGGGTTTGCCGGTGGTGCCGGACGTGTAGAGCATCCACGCGGGCTCGTCCAGCCCGAGATCGTCCCGAGCCGGAGCGGAACCACCAGACGCCAGAACGGAGAACGACAACGCGTCAGCGGGAACCGAGTCACCGACGACGATGAGCGACCGGACATCGAGGCGCCGCAACTGATCCAGGTGCGCCGCATCGGTGATCACGACCGCGGCACCGCTGTCCGACAGGAAGTGCGCGATCTCGGCAGAGGAGGAATCCGGGTTCAACGGCACGCCGACCGCGCTCGCCCGCGTGATCGCCAGGTAGCTCTCGATCACCTCGACCCGGTTGCCGAGCAGGATCGCCACCCGCCCGCCGCGCGGCACCAGACCGGCGAGGTGACCGGCCAGCCGCCGGGTGCGCAGCTCCAGGTCCGCGTAGGTGACGGAGCGCCAGGGGTCCGAGAACGCGACCTTGTCACCTGAGTGCGCGGCGTGCGCCTTGAGCAGGTCGGGCAACGGCCGGATCAGCTCGGCACGCAACATGGACGCACACCTCCGTGAAGTCTCGGTGCGTCCAAGCCTCGCCGCGAAACGCGGCCGCCGATCCCCCTAAGCGACCCCTAGGGCGGCGGGGTCCAGCTCACTCGGCCTCACCACGCCGATCGGCGTTCGCACAGGCCGAGCGCAAACAAAAAGCGCCACCGGGAAATATCCCAGTGGCGCACGTGAAAAGCTGGAAAACGGCTACTGCAGGTAGCCCTCGACCTCACCGACGGAACGGGCCGGCACGTCGTCCGCGTCCTGACCCTGCGAACGGGCCGCGCGGCGTCGGCGCAGCAGGTCCCAGCACTGGTCGAGAGCTTCTTCGAGGGCGCGCAGGCGGTCCTTCTCCTCGGCGGAGGAGATCTCGCCCGTCACCACGCGTTCGCGGAGCTCGTGCTCCTCGGCGACCAGCTCGTTGATGCGGCCCAGCACGGATTCGTCGGTTATCTACGCCTGTCCCGTCTCGAAGCGCTTCACTCGCCCCGACTCTACGTCGAAACGCCAGTACGTGCGCATCTCGCCCCATGTGTCGTTGCGGTACCGGATGATCAGGGACTTTCCGTCCGCGGAGGACGATTCGACCTCCATGTGGCCGTTGTCGTCGAAGATCTCCTTGGCGGTCCACGCGCGCAGGTCGCGGTCGGTGCCGTCGTCGTACATGGACGCGTCCGGCGTGAGCAGGCCGAAGAACGCCGTCCTGTCGCCCGCGTTCACCGCGGCGATGAACGCGTCCACGGTCGGATCGCTGGTCATGAGTGCCTGTATACCGCTGACGCCGGATCGTCGCAGGGGCCAGTCAATGCACGGCGACCAGATAGATGCCATACGCGATGAGGGCGGCACACGCCACAAACGACACGGCAGGCACAACGCGGTGACCTCGGTCCGCGACGGCCAACCCCGCCGAGAACAACGTCACCACGCCCGCGCCGAGCACCAGTGACACGGCGAAGACCTCGCCCAGCCCGGTCCAGTCGATGTTCATGAAAGCGCTCCTCGGACGTTGTGCGCGCCGACAGGATTGCGCCGGGACAGGATCCAGGCCCCGGCGCCGACGACCACGCCGATCACCGCCACCACGAGCACGCCGGCGGTCCCCCGCGCGGCGGTCTCCCCGGCCAGCGCACCGACGACAGCGGCCGCGGGCAGGGTGAGCACCCAGGCCGCGGCCATGCGCCCGGCGACGGTCCACCGCACGTCCGCCAGCCGCTTGCCGACTCCCGACCCGACCACGCCGCCCGCGCACACGTGCGTGGTGGACAGTGCGAAGCCCAGCTGCGAGGACGTGAGGATCACGGCGGCCGCACCGGTCTCGGCCGCGAAACCCTGCGTGGGCTCGACATCGGTGATGCGGCGGCCCATGGTCTGGATGATCCGCCACCCACCCAGCCACGTGCCCAAGGAGATCGCCAGCCCCGCGGACACGATGACCCACAGCGGCGGTTCGGCGCCGGCCGGCAGCGATCCGGCCGTGATCAGGGTCAACGTGATGACACCCATCGTCTTCTGCGCGTCGTTGGTGCCGTGCGCCAACGACACCAATGAGGCTGACGCGATCTGCCCGTACCGGAACCCACGAGTCGCGGTGGACGCACGGCGAGTCAGGCGATAGGCGACGAACGTGCCGACGGCCGCCACCAGCCCCGCGATCAACGGCGACGCAACGGCGGGAACGAGCACCTTCTCGACCACGGCGGTGAACCGGACCGCGTCCGAACCCGCCGCCACCCAGGTCGCGCCGATCAGGCCGCCGAACAGGGCGTGCGATGAGCTGGACGGCAGCCCGAGCAGCCACGTCGCGAGGTTCCACACCACCGCCCCGACCAGGCCGCCGAACACCACGGCGGGCCCGATCCGCGTCTCGTCGACGAGCCCGCTCGAGATGGTCTGGGCGACCTCGATGGACAGGAACGCGCCTACCAGGTTCAGCACCGCCGACACCCCGACCGCGACCCGTGGCGGCAACGCGCCGGTCGCGATCGAGGTGGCCATGGCGTTCGCGGTGTCGTGGAAGCCGTTGGTGAAGTCGAACACCAACGCGGTCACCACGACGACGACAACTACGACTTCCATGAACGCCGGAGTTGCCGCACGGGGTGAACACACACCCACATCGAGATGAACTACGGCAGGGCTGCCAGCGACAGGCTGTTCCCGTCCGGATCCAGCACTTCCACGTGCCGGACGCCGTTGGAGTACGTCTCGACGGGCTCGTGGGTGACGCCGCGCTGAACCAGCCGGGCCAGAGTCTCGTCGAACTCGGTCCCGGACACCCCGAACGTGATCGTCGAACCGCCCACCCGGGACGACCGCACGTCACGGTCGTCGATCACGAGGCAGGCGTTCTGCCCGACCTGCCAGAGGTACTCCTCGCCGATGATCTCGTCCGCCTCGCGGCCGAAGAACACCTCGTACCACTCCCTCGACCTGGCCAGGTCGCTCACACACATCACGCTGTGCAGGTCCACGCGGTCCACCCTCCCAGTTCTGGTCGAGAGGGTGGACCACACGTGCGGACGGAACTCATCGGTGTCAGCTGCTTCGAGGCAGGTTCACGATCGACGGGACAACGGCGCTGCCGGTCCAGACCCCCAGGCCGGACCGGCGGCGCGTCTTCGGATTCAGCGTGTCCATCACCGTCAGAGCGTGTCTCCCGGCCCCCTGACCAGGAAAGACGTTCGGACGACCCCGGACACATCCGGTCAGCCGGTCAGAGCCGCCACGGCGAGCAGTTCTCCGTGCCCGCTCCGACGCACACCCTCGCGTAGAGCGCGTCGGCGTCGCCGAAGACGGCGGAGGCGTCCACGGTCGCGCCGAACCCGGACGCCACGGCGACCTGCTTCACCCACGACTCCCCGCCCGCGTCGGCGCGCACCCACAAGTACGCGTCCAGACCGTCGTCAGCGGTGTCCTTGAGGTACGAAGGCTCGCGCACCATCGGTGCCTTGCCGTAGAACCTGCCGTACACGGTCGCATCGGCACCGGGCATGGACACGGCGATCACGAAGTGGCACTGGTCGTCGGCGCCAGGGTCGTACACGGGATCGCCGCCGCATTTGTTCAAGGCCTGGGCGGCAGGGGCGACGCACAGCCCGACCGCCAACGCGAGAGACAGCGAGACAGACAGCTTCTTCATGGTCAGCCCACCCATCGCGAGCAGTTGGCTTCACCAGGACCGAGACACACCCGCGCCTGGAACGTCGTCACGAACACCCCGTCCGGCGAGGTCCACTCGACGTCGGTCCGCGCGCCCGGTCCCGAGGCGACCGCGATCGGTTCCTTGTGCTTCGTGCCGGTGTACGGCCCGTAGAGCACCCACAGGTAGGCGTCGAGGCCGTCGTCGGCGGTGTCCTTGACGAACGTCGGAGTGCGCAGCACCACCGTGAGTTCCGCGGCGAACTGCCCCTCCGCGTGTCCCTCGCCGCCGGCCGGCGAGTCCAGGTTCAGCACGAACCTCCCCGGACACCCCGATCCGGGGTCGTACACCGGATCACACGTGGCGTGCGCGGGCGGCGCCACGAACGCCCCCAGAGCCAGCGCGGCAGCCATCGACACAGTCACTTTTCTCATGAGCCCCCTTGTGCTCACGGATCTACCAAGCGCGGCACCGGCTCACAAGCTGTTCGGACGATCCCGGACACCCCGATACCCCGCGTCCGCCAGCACCTCGCTCGCCCGCCGACGGGTGTCCTCAGCGGCCGCCCAATCACCGCGAGCCTCATATGCCCTGGTCAGAGCCACCAGAGCCAGTCCGGTCATGACGTTCTGGCCGGACTCCCGAGCCCGATCGCCCGCCTCGGCCGCGTCCCTCAGCGCCGCGTCGACGTCACCGGCGGCCAGATCCAGCCACGCCAGCTCGACCAGCGCGTCCGCCACGCCGTGCCCGTACCCGATCGCCACCGCCATCCGCCACGCCCGCCGCAGCTCGTCCCGGCGGCCGCGGACCGAGGCGGCGGTGATCACCGCGTCGATCTCCACCCGGCCGGAGCCCTTCGCGAGCGACAACGCCTGTTCCGCGCACCGCAGCGCCTCGTCCGGCCGTCCGGCGTCGCGGTGCACGCGGGCGAGGTCGTCGAGCGCCGCCGCCTCGCTCACCCGGTCCTCGTGGTCGTGGTTGAGCTGCCGGGCGCGTTCCAGGAAGTGCGCCGCCTGGTCGAGATCGCCGAGGTAGCGGTGCACGACACCGAGCGCTCCCAACGAGTTCGCGGCCGACCGCAGCTCGCCGATCTCCTCCCGCAGCTCCACGGCGGCCTGCAGGTCGGCGGCGGCCTCGACCAGCCGTCCGAGCCGCATCTCGGTCTGCCCCAGGTTCCCGAGTGCACGCGCGCGCCTGGCCGTGTCACCGATTTCGGCGTAGAAGGCGAGCTCCTCGCGGAAACACCGCACCGCGTCGTCCAGCGAACCCAGCTCCGCGTAGACGCCGCCCAGGTTGCCGAGCGTGCTGAACTCGCGGAACCGGTCCCCCGCCGCCCGGCTGAACTCGACCGCGTGCTCGAAGTGCTCGGCCGCGGCGCGGTAGTCGCCCGTGCCCCAGTGCGCGGTGCCCAGCGACAGGTGCATCGTCGCGGACGCGCTCGCGTCCCCGCGTTGCGTCGCGGCGGCCAGGCCCACGCGTGCCACCGCCAGCCATTCCGCGGTGTGGCGCCGCAACCAGTAGCAGCCGCGCAACGCGTCGGTGAGCAGCCACGCCATCGGTGCGCCCGCTTGTTCGATCATCGACACCAAGGTCGCGCGCTCGGTGTCGAACCACTGCAACGCTTCGGTGGCACCGGCAAAAGCGTGCTGAGGGGTGACCGTCGCGAGCACCGAGAAGTCCGGACGCACGGCGCGTGCGGCTGCGACCGCCATGTCGAGGTACTGCTCGTAAAGCCTCACCAGCGAACCGTCGGAAGGACTGTCCTCAGCCGTGTACCGCTCACGGGCGTAGAGGCGGAGCAGGTCGTGCAGTCCATACCGGCCGGCCGCCCTGACCTCGACCAGGTGTGCGGCGACCAGGGTGCGCAACGCGGCCTCGGCACCGGGAACGTCGAGCAACGCGGCGGCGGCACGAGCGGGCAGTTCCGGTCCTGGTGCGACCCCCATGCGCCGGAACAACGTCCGGGCGAGCGGATCGAGCGCCGCGTAGGAGTGGCCGAACGTGGTGCGCACCGCGGCGTCCTCGTCGCCCTCCACCTCCAGCGCGGTGAGGCGGTCCCCCGCGGTAAGCTCCGCCATCAGTTCCGCGATCGTCTGATGTGGACGGTCGGCGAGGTTCGCGGCGGTGATCCGCAGGGCGAGCGGGAGATAGCCGCACAGCCGGACGAGCTCGTCGACGGCGTCCTCCTCGCGCAGCACCCGTTCCGGGCCGAGCACGCTGATCACCACGGCCGGGCCCTCCTCCGGGGTGAGCACGCCGAGTTCCAGCCGGTGCGCGCCATCGCGCGCGACGAGCCCTGCCAGGCGATCCCGACTCGTCACGACCGTCATGCAGCCCGGCCCGCCCGGCACGAGTGGACGGACGTGTGCGGCGCTCGGCGCGTTGTCCACCATGACCAGCACACGCTTGTCGGACGTGATCGACCGGTACATCCCGACCATCGCGTCCTGCTGCAACGGGATGTCCTCACCGGGCACGCCGAACGCGCGGATCGCCAGCGCCAGCGCCTGGTCCGGGGTGACCGCCGGGCCGGACGAGTACCCGCGCAGGTCCAGGTAGACCTGACCGTCCGGGAACCGGTTCGCCACCTGGTGCGCCCACTGCACGGCCAGCGCGGTCTTGCCCACGCCGGGAATCCCGCACACCACCGCGAGCCTGCTGCCGCCCTCCAGCAACGCGGTCAGTTCCTTGAACGCCTTGGCGCGACCGCTGAAACCCGGCACGACCGCGGGCAGTTGCCGTGGCACGTGAGCCGATACCGCGGGGCTGCGGGCCGGTTCGGACTGCGCCCGGCGCCACGCGGCGAGCCACGGCTCCGCCTCGGTCGTCTGGAACGCCTTCAACAGCCCCTGGAAAACCTCCAGCGCCGGCGCGGTCTTCCTCCGTGGACTGAGCGCGTCGGCCAGGGTGCTGCGGGCGAGCCCGGACAGCTTCTCCATCTGCCGCAACGACGGATTGCCCGCCCACACCTTCAGAGCGCGCAACGCGGCGATCAGCTCGTCGAGCGTCTGCACGTCGTCCGGTCTCGGGCGGGACATGACTGAAGCCTAATGATCTCGGCGGTCCCAGGTGGCGCGATCGGACCCGGTTGGCTCTCGAAGTGGTCCGACCACTTGTTTACACTCGTGAACGGGCCGCCGAACCCGCCGCGCGAGCACGTCCGCAAGGAGTGCCCGCCGCCTCCCCCTGCCAGGAGGAGCTATGAAGGCACGGAATCGGCTCGCCCTAGCGAGTCTCACCGCATCCGCCGCTCTGGCCGTCGCGTTCCTCGTCCCCACCACGGTCGCCAGCGCCCACGGCACGATGTCCGACCCCGCCAGCCGGGTCTACACGTGCAAGAACGAAGGCCCGGAGAACCCGAAGTCCGACGCGTGCAAGGCGGCGGTCGCCGCCGGTGGCACGCAGGCGTTCTACGACTGGAACGAGGTGTCGCTGCTCGACGCGGGCGGGCGCCACCGCCAGATCATCCCGGACGGCAAGCTGTGCAGCGCGGGCCGCGACAAGTACCGCGGACTCGACCTGCAACGCGCCGACTGGCCCGCCAAGCGCGTCTCGGCTGGCTCGCTGACCGTCACGTACCACGCGTCCGCACCGCACTCGAACAGCAACTTCGAGTTCTACATCACCCGTGAGGGCTGGAGCCCGACACAGCCGCTGCGCTGGTCGGACCTCGTGCACCTGCAGACGTTCAACAACCAGAACCCGACCACGTTCACGAACTGGACGCTGAACATCCCGCAACGCTCCGGCCGCCACATCATCTACTCGATCTGGCAACGCGTCGTCGGCAGCGCGGAAGCGTTCTACACGTGCTCGGACGTCGACTTCGGCGGCGGCGGCAACCCACCCCCGACGACCACGACCACCACGCCTCCGCCGACCACCACCACGACTCCCCCGCCGTCGAGCGGTACCTGGGCGGCCGGCACGACCTACCAGATCGGCAACCAGGTCACCTACAACGGCGTGAACTACGAGTGCCAGCAGGCGCACACCGCCCTCGCCGGGTGGGAGCCGCCGAACACGCCCGCGCTGTGGCGTCGTCTCTGATGCGGTTCGCCGCACTCCTGCTCGTCCTCGCGATGTCCGGTTGCGCCGCTTCGCCGGTGCGGCCGGACACCGTGTTGCGCGGCGATCCGCTGGACGTGATGTTCCTGCAGATGATGGTTCCGCATCACGAGCAGGGCGTCGCGATGGTCGCGCTGGCCGGGGACCGGGCACAGGACAGCGACCTGAAGATGCTGGCCGCGGCCATCGCGTCGACCCAGGCGACCGAGGCCGACACGATGAAGGGCTGGCTGAGCTCGTGGGGTGAGCCGCTGACCGCGCCACCGGACTCGCACGCCGGTCATGGCGGCATGCGCCGGTCCGACCCCGAGGAGGTCGCCAGGCTGGCCGCGTTGCGCGGCGCGGAGTTCGACCAGCGGCTGCTCAACGTCATGATCGCCCACCAGGACGACGCCGTGCAGATGGCGCGGTGGGAAGCCGGCGGTGGCGCCCACGAGGAGGTGAAGGAGCTCGCGGGCCGGATCGGGAAGTCCCGCACCGCGCAGATCGGCATGATGAAGAAGTTCCTCGACAGGGCCTGACGGGGTACCCGGTCGGCAGCCAGTAAGGAGGCCGACATGCAGCCAGTCCCGTTCATCCCCTGGAATTGGCGTGACCCGTCCTGGACGGACCAGCCGGAACACGACGAGGAGATGCTCGCCCAGCGTCCCGACACCAGCCTGATCGGGTACGAGGTCGAGGCGACCGACGGAAGCATCGGCAAGATCGACGAGGACAACGCCAAGGTGCCGCACGACTGCCTGATGGTCGACACCGGACCGTGGATCTTCGGGCGCAAGGTCGTGCTGCCGGTCGGCACCGTGCAGCGCGTGGACCACCAGGACAAGAAGGTCTTCGTCGACCGCACGAAGGAGCAAATCAAGAACGCTCCTGAGTACGACCCGGACAACCACGAGGACTACCGGAAGCGCACGGACGAGTACTACAGCGAGAGCTACCGGTTGATGCCGCCGATGCTCTAGCGGGCAGTCTCCGGCGCCGCGAACTCGGGCACGCGCGGGCGCACACCCAGCACGTCCGTCAGTTCCAGCACCTGCAACGGCCGCAGCACGGCCGCGGTGTTCGCGACGACCATCAGCGCGCTGCCCCGTCTCAGGCACATGTCCTGGTGGTCCAGCAGCAGTCCGATGCCCTGGGCGCCCAGGAAGTGCAGATCCGTCAGATCGACCACGACGGGTGCGGGCGGGGCGACCGCGTGAACGGCGCCGTCCAGCAACGTGGACAGCTCTTCGGCCGTGGAGCAGTCCAGCTCACCGGCAACGCGTACGACGACAGCGGCGCCCACGCTTTCGCTTCTGGTGCGGAAGGGGACATGCTCGTCGGTGCGCATACGCAACCTCTCGCTGGGAAAGCACGACCGCCACGGGCTGGCTGCTCAACCCGGATCGACCGTAGCGCAGTCCGGCGGTGATCGCGGTTCAGCCGCCTGTACGGGGCTGATCGGACGAGAGGTTCCCTCGGATGGAGCACGGGTGGTCACCGCGGGATCGGAGGCCACCACGCTGGTGTGTCCGCCGGGTTACCATCGATCGGAGCTACCCGCGGCGAAAATCGCGCGGCTCAACTCCCCGCACCCGGCCGACAACTCACAGTGCGCGCTGTTCTCTCGCGACTCCGTGAGCCGAGGACTTCAGGAGCTGGCACTGGACAACACGGCACCCGCCCGCGGCGCCCCGCAAGACGTGGGGCGCCCCAGATGACGGGCTTCTTCCACGAGACCGCGCTCTACGGCTCCGACGACGACTTCCTGGCGATCGCGGTGCCGTTCGTCGAGGGTGGCCTGCGCGCGGGCCAGCCGACCCTGATCGCGTGCGCGGCGAAGAACAGCACCCTGCTGCGCGGGGCGCTGGGCGAGGACAACGCCGTGATCTACCTGCCCGGCGCCGACCAGTACGCCCGGCCCGCCGACGCGATCGCCAGCTACCGCGAGATCTTCGGCGGCCACGCCAAGGCGGGCGCGACCCAGATCCGCACGATCGGCGACGTGCCGCACCCCGGCTTCGGTGTGCCGTGGGACTGGTGGGGCCGCTACGAGAACGCCGTCAACCAGGCGTTCGCGGAGTTCCCGCTGTGGGGACTGTGCCCGTACGACACCAGGATCACCTCGCCAGAAGTGCTCGCCGACGTCGCACGCACCCACGAGTACGTCGCCACCGCCTCTGGTGAGCATCTGCCCAACCCGGACTTCTGCAATGGCCAGCCGCTCAGCACACCCGTCCCGGACGTGCTGGAACAGGCCGCCCCGCGGGTCTCGTTGATCAACCCGACGCCCGCGGCCGTACGTGAGGCGGTCGGCGCGGCGATCGCGGGCACCCTGCTCACCGAGGACAACGCGCACGACGTCGTGTACGCGGCGAGCGAGATCGTCACGAACGGCCTGAGCCACGGCGTCGCGCCGGTGCGGTTCCGACTGTGGGCGGACGACTCACGCGTGGTGGTGACGGTGACCGATCAGGGTTCCGGCCCGGTGGACCCGCTGGCCGGTCTGGTTCCGACGGCGGCGAGCCGGTCGGCCGGGCTGGGGCTGTGGATCCTGCACCGCACGTGCGACTACGTGTCGATGGGACGCGACGAGGACGGGTTCACCGTCCGGGTGAGCGTCGGCGGCCACTAGTCAGGCCACGGCGGAAGCCGGCCACACGTACGGCAGGTCGTCCGGCACGTCCGGGAAGAACCGCCGGTAGTGCTCCGGATCCTTGCGCACCAACGCGGACTGGTGGCTGCGATGCAGTGCGTCGTCTCCCAGCCAGCCGGGCAGGTCCCCCGCCGCGGCCAGTTCCTCCTGGGAGCGCACGACCGTGATCCCCTTGGCCCGCGCCAGATCCGACCGCATGGTCACCTCGCAGGTGTCGAGAAACCCGTGCTCCCGCCACACCGAGCAGACCTCCAGGCCGTACCGCACGAGCGCTTCCTCGTGACCGGACCACATCCGCACAGCGGGGTGGTGGCGCCAGCCGTGTCCCGGCACCACCAGCGCCCGCTGCACCTGCAACGTCTCGACCCGCTGCTTGCCGAGCCTGCGTCTGTCCAGCACGCGGGCCGTCTCGGCGAAGTCCGGGTACGGCAGGAAGGTCTGCACGGCCTCAGAGGACGTACCGCGCTGCCCGGGCGGCCTGCGCCTGGTCGACGTGGACCTCGTACCGCTGCGCCTGCAACGTCATGACGCTGGAGAAGTCCCGCCGTCCACGCGTGCTCCAATGCGCGACGAACCCGAAGACCGCACCCCAGAACGCACCGATCACGAGACTGATCAGCAGCAACCACAGCCACCCGGCGCCGGCGGTGAACAGCCCGAACAGCAGTCCGATCAACACACCAAACCACGCGCCGCTCACCGCGCCTGCCGCCGCGGCCCTGCCACGGGTCATCCGCCCGGTGACCTGCTCGACGGTCCTCACGCCCTCACCGACGATGCGCACGCTCTCAACCGGGAAGCCGTCGTCCGACATCCGGTCGACGAGCCGTTGCGCGTCGCCGTAGTCGGGGTAGCTCGCCAGCACGTTCGACCCGGTCACCTTCTGTTCCATGTCCACACCGAACGGTTACCCGCGAACAGGGCGCCTGACACGATCAACTGCCCCGTCCCGTCTTCTCCTGCAGACGGTCGATCAGCTGCGAGGCCTCCACCTTGGTCAGTTCACCCGGCACCTCCTCGCCGGCTTCCTGGGCGAGTGTGTGCAGGTAGGACTCCTGCGGACCGGTCATCGGCTCGTCACCGGTCGTCCAGTCCTCCGGGTCCTTCTCCGGCGTGCGGTTCACTGTCGTCCCCTTTCACTCGAACGCCCGTTCGAGATACCCAGGGCGACAGCGGATCAACCACGCAACGCGACATCACCGGGAAGAGCCGGGCTCGGCACGACCACCGGCCGTTGCACGCGGGACAGCATGCGGTGCGCGACCGTCAGCAACGTCCGCGCTTCCAGTCTCTCGCCGTAGCCGAGGTGTTCGTCGGCGGCCTGGACGCTGGCCAGGACCTGCTGCGGCACAACGGCATCGACGGTCAGGCAGCCTGCCAGCGCCTCGCGCAGACCCGTGCGGGCGTCGTCCGCTTCGATGTTGGCGAGAGCTGTGCACACGGCGTTGTCCAGCTTCTCCAACGCGGTCACGCGCACCTGTTGCAACGACATGTCGTCGAGGGTCATCACACACCTCCGCAGCCGGAAATTCCGCGCCGACTGCTTGACGCACCCGCGTGCGAGTACCCGGTTCGAGCGCCCTCAAACCAGGGCTTCACCTGCCGCCGCTACCGTGGCGGGATGCGTGTGACCTGGCGTGAGAAGAACGCTCGGCAGTGGATCTCCGAGCTGTCCGACCGGATCGGCATGGCCGGGTGGGCGGCGCTCGCCGTCACACCCGCGCTCGCGGCCGAGGTCGACCAGCACGGCGCCGCGGTGCGCGACATCCTGCTGTTCGGCGTCGAGGGTGCCGGTGCGGTGGGCGCGGTCGTGCTGCTCGCGGCGTACGGGCGGGGGCTGCTCGACAACGCGGCCGATCTCGAGTGGACACCTGCGTCGTGGCTCGGCGTCCGGCTGATGGCGATCTGTCAGCTCGCTCACGCGCACGACGTGAAGCCGCTGACCGACGACACGTACGCGCTTCCGAACGTCACATGAAAACGAGGCGCACCCCAGCGGGCGCGCCTCGTCGTGACACGGTCGATCAGACGTCCTCGGGCCTCCGCGAGCCGAGCACCGGGTCCTGCGCCGGCACCGACCGCTCGGTGACGGGCACCGGCTCGGTCACGGGATCCGGCGCGACGGAAGGGGTCTCCGTCCGCGGGCGGACCGCGTCCTCACGGCCGCGCTGGTAGGCCTCCGCCTGAGCCTTGGCCTGCGGCAGTTCCTGCTCCGCGCGCCCGAGCCAGCCTTCCCACCGCTGCTGCATCGGCCGCACCAGGCCACCGCCCACGCCGACGACCAGGATGCCGCCGACCGTCGCGAGCACCGCGATCAGCACCGGCGTGGTCACCGTGGTGGCGACCCCGATCTGGTTCAGCGCCGCGATGATGCCCAGCGCCCAGATGAAGATCGACGCGATGTTGGCCAGCACCCGGCCGTAGGAGAGCCCGCCGAGCGCACCGCCGATGAAGTCCTTGACCGCGTTGGCGACCGCACCGGCCACCACGACGATGATGATCGCGACCGCGGCCTTCGGCAGCCACGACACGATGCCGGTCAGCAGCTCGGAGACGGGGTTCGGGCCCCACACGCCGAACGCGATCTGCAAGGTGATCAGCAGCAACGCGTAGTAGACCAGCTTCGCGAGCAGGTCAGAGGCGTCGTACTTGCTGTTCGCGAGCATCTGCCGGATGCCGCCGCGTTCCACGAGCCGGTCGAAGCCGACCTTTTCGAGCACCTTGTCGACGAGCTTGGCCACCGCCTTGGCGACGAACCAGCCGATCAGCAGGATCAGCAGGAAGGCCGCCAGCTTCGGCACGAACGTCGCGACCGCGCGCCAGGCGTCGGTCAGCCCTTGTTGGAAGTCCACGTCGAACTCCTTTCACCTGGGAGCCCGACGCGGGCGTCCCGCACCAGGCAGTACCCGGTGCGGGACGCGTTCACACGGATCAGGACACCTGCCGCAGCTCGCGGTCGCTCGCCACGAGGTGCTCCCAGGTCCGGCCGCGCTGACTGGGCGGCGCGGAACCGTCGGCGGTGCACACCGGGTACACCAGGCCGAAGGGAACCGGCTGATCGAACTCGTCACCGGTGCGAACGTCGACGACGCGACGCAGGTGTGCCATCACAACCACTCCTCACGACCGACGGGGCCGCACGCGTCCGGGCAACCACCCGGACGGGGGACCTGGGGTTTGGGATCACCGAATACCCCGTGAACAGCGCGGACATGCCTCCCGCCGTTGCGACATAAGAGTGAACTGACTGTCTGAAGTGGACTAACGCACGGAAACCGTCAGAGTGAGGATCCCGTTGTGCGGCACGGTGAGGATCCGCATGCGGCGCCCTGGATAGGTGATCGTCGACGCCGTCCGCAGCACGGGGTCGAGCGACTGGGCCCAGTCGAACCGGACCACCGTCGCGCCGCGGGTCAGCGTGAGCCCGCGGGAGTCGAGCGCCACGGTGTCCGAATCCCTTACCACCAACGGAATCTGCTCGGTCGCGGCGGAACTCGCCCGCACCGACCGGGTGATCCGATCCCCCACCGTCACCTCGGTCACGACCGATCCCGACGGCGTCCGGTAACGGAACCGGTACGGCTCACCACCCAGGAACTCGGCCTGCTGCACCCCGTCGGAATCCGGTACCTGGCCCGGAAACACGGTCGCCCAGCACGCGTGGTTGTTGTTGTTCATCGACTGCACGAGTGTGCCCGCGACCGGGTGCCACAGGAACGTCAGCCCGGTGCGCGCCAGCGAGGTCGCCCGCCGGGTTCCGAAGTAGCCACCGAGGTAGAACCGCGGCCGCCGCACGAACAGGAAGTCCTGGCCCTGATCGCTGCGCCGCTCGGTGAAGTGCGCGCGGTGATACGGCAGGCGTGCGATCGCGGCCGTCCGTTCGGAACGGCTCGGGTACCGCTCGCCGTAGATCGCGTGGGCCAGGATGCGCGGCGAGGTGTCCGGCTTGACCAACGCGGGCACCGGCGCCGGGTCCGCCGCCCACGCCGCCCGTGCCGCGGCCAGGTCCTCACGGCTGGAGAGGAACGCCGCGAGATCGGGGACCACCGGCACGAACTGGTTGTTCAGCGCGGTCCGTTCGGGATCGGGCCGGACGTCGGCGTAGAACTTCGAGGACGTGCGGGAGTTCGGCGCGATGTTGGCGAACCAGCCGGACCCGTCCGGTTCGCGCAGCAGGTTGTAGCCGAGCCAGTCCGTGTACTTCCGGGTCATGGCAACGAGGTTGGGGTCCTCGGACTGACGCCACGCGTCGGCCAGCTCCGGCAGCATCACCTCGAAGTTGTAGTTGGTGTCCGCACCGGACTCCTCGTAGAAGAACCCGGCGGGGCTCTGCCCGGTCGAGGCCAGCCGGGCGAACGCCTCGGTCAGCCGTTGCCGCAGCCCCGCGTCCGGGTCCTGCTTCAGCGCGAGCGCGGCCCCGGCGAGACCGGCGGTGGTCTGGTTGGCCCAGGTGAGCGGGCGTTGCCAGACGCCGCTGTTCGACCCGTCGAGGAACCACGTCATGGCGCGGTGCAGTGACGCCGAAATCTGAGCCTGCCGTTGTGGCAGCACTCCGGCCCGGCCGAGCAGGGCGTTGGTCTTGCTCAGGTACCCCATGGCGAACCCGGTGGCCGCCAGCGAGTGCTGGTCCCGGGAGTACTCGGGCCACGAACCGTCGCCGTGCTGAAGCCCGAGGTAGTGGCCGAGCCCGGCGTCCAGCGCGGCCAGCACCTGCGCGTTGCCGCGGTACGGGTTCCACGAGCGGGACTGGGTGGCGAACCACGCCAGTGTGTAGACGTGTTCCTGCACGCGGGCGTTGTACGGGGCGTTGGGGTTGCGCCACCAGCCGCCGCCGAAGAACCCGCTGGAGTTCATGTCGGCGACCATCGGCGAGACCAGCATCAGGTACTGGGCGAAGCGCTGTTCGTCCGGCGCGAACGAGCGCCGGTCCGGGGTGACGGGCGGGGGCGCCGGCAAGGCGTGCGCCGACGCCGGCAGGGTGGCGAGCAGTCCGATCGCGGTGGCACCGGTGATCAGGCTGCGACGACTGAATGCGTTCACGGGCCTACCTCCTAGGGGGAGACTCTCGGGACCCTCGCCCTGCCAGGCTGCACCCGTCAAGATGCTAATTCGAATTATTACAGGCTTGACGGCAGTCGGGGCGCTGTCGCAGACTCTCGGCCAATTCGAATTGGCAGGTGGACATGGCCAAGAGGCTCACCCAGCAGGACATCGCGCGGATGGCAGGCGTCAGCCAGGCCACGGTGTCGCTGGTGCTCAACAACCGGCAGGACGCCGGCGTCCGCATCGCGCAGGAGACGCGGGCGCGGGTGCTGGAGGTGATCCGCAGGACCGGCTACGTCGCGAACCCGATCGCGCGCCGGCTGCACGACCACCGCAACCGCATCCTCGGCGTGTTCACCTACGAGGCGGTCTTCCCCAGCACGCGCGCGGACTTCTACCAGCCGTTCCTCGAGGGCATCGAGGAGCAGGCCGAGGAGATCGGCTGCGACCTGCTGCTGTTCACCAGCGCCAAGACCGGCGGCAAGCGGCGGATCTTCAGCGACGACAGCAGGATCCGGCTCGCGGACGGGTGCGTGCTGCTCGGTCGCACGCTCGATCGCGACGATCTCGCGCAGCTGTTGACCGAGGGCATCCCGTTCGTGTCGATCGGACGTCGTGACGACGCGGGCGGTCCCGTGCCGCACGTCGGCGCCGACTACCGCGCGGCGGTGCGGAACCTGGTGGACCGCGCGGTCGCTCTGGGCCACCGCAAGTTCGCGTACATCGGTGCGGGCAACGGCGCGGAGTCGTCCGCGGACCGGTTGCGCGGGTTCCGCGAAGCCGTTGCCGCACATGGTGTCGACGGCACGCACGTGCCGTTCGCCGGACTCGACCAGCTGCGGGACGCGGGCATCACCGCCGTGCTCACCGAGGAGGTCTCCGACGGTGCCGCGCTCGTCCTCGCCGCCCGCGGGCGCGGCCTGTCCGTCCCCGGTGACCTGTCCGTGCTCACGCTCGGCGCGGCCACCCGGCCCGCTCCCGAGGAGATCGGCCTGACCGGGTTCACCATCCCGCGGCGCGAGATGGGCCGCCGGGCGGTGCAGGCGCTGACCGAGGTGCTCGAGAACGCCACCACCCCACAGGAACTGCTCCCCTGCGAGTTCGTCGAGGGCTCGACGCTGGGCGGGGTCTGACCAGGCTCAGGCCGCTGATCAGGAGGAACGTTGTCCGACAGGAACACAGACGTCGTCGTCGTGGGCGGCGGGCTCGGTGGCGTCGCCGCCGCGCTGGCGCTGCTGCGCGCCGGTCGCCGGGTCGTGCTCACCGAGGAGTTCGAGTGGCTCGGCGGCCAGCTCACCAGCCAGGCCGTGCCGCCCGACGAGCACAGCTGGGTCGAACGCTTCGGCGTCACCGCGAGCTACCGGGCGTTGCGCGACGGGATCCGCGACTACTACCGCCGCCACTACCCGCTGACCCCGCGGGCGCGGGCGTGGCGTGAGCTCAACCCCGGCGCGGGCAACGTGAGCAGGCTCTGCCACGAGCCGCGCGTCGCCGTGGCGGTGATCGACGAGATGCTCGCGCCGTACCGGGGCAGCGGGAAGCTCACCGTCCTGCAACCCGCCAGGCCGATCTCCGCGCGCACCGACGGCGACCGGATCGTGTCGGTCACGGTCGACCACAACGGCGAGCACATCGAGCTCTCCGCGCCGTACGTCCTCGACGCGACGGAGACCGGCGAGCTGCTCCCGTTGTCCGGCACCGAGTACGTGACCGGCTTCGAGTCCACTCTGGACACCGGAGAGCCCAGCGCGCCCGAGACCGCCCAGCCGGCGAACATGCAGGCCATGTCGGTGTGCTTCGCGATCGACCACGTCGACGGCGACCACACGATCGACAAGCCCGCGCGGTACGGCTTCTGGCGCGACTACCAGCCGGAGTACTGGGGCGACCGGATGCTGTCGTTCCGCTCCCCCGACCCGCGCACGCTCACCACCGCCGAGCGCACGTTCACCCCGAACCCGGACGAGGACCCGCTGTCCGTCCTGTCCGACCAGCGGCTCAGCGCGGGCGACAGCAACCTGTGGACGTTCCGGCGCATCGCCGCCCGGCGCAACTTCGTCGACGGCGCCTACGACAGCGACATCTGCCTGGTCAACTGGCCGATGATCGACTACTTCGAGTCGCCGGTGATCGACGTGCCGGACGCGGAGAAGCACATCGCCGCGGCACGGGAGCTCTCGCGGTCGGTGCTGTACTGGTTGCAGACCGAGGCACCGCGCCAGGACGGCGGCACCGGGTTCCCCGGCCTGCGGCTGCGCGGTGACGTCACCGGGAGCGCGGACGGCCTGGCCCAGGCGCCCTACATCCGCGAGTCACGGCGGATCCGCGCCGAGTACACGATCGTCGAACAGGATCTCTCGCTCGCCGTGCGCGGCGACAAGGGCGCCGTGCAGCACGCCGACGCCGTGGGTGTCGGCATGTACCGCATCGACCTGCACCCCTCGACCGGCGGCGACAACTACCTCGACGTCGCGAGCTGCCCGTTCGAGATCCCGCTCGGCGCGCTCGTCCCCCAGCGGGTGGAGAACCTCCTGCCCGCGGGCAAGAACATCGGCACCACCCACATCACCAACGGTTCCCACCGGCTGCACCCGGTCGAGTGGAACGTCGGAGAGGTCGCGGGCGCGCTCGCGGACTTCTGCCTGGCGCACCGAGTCACCCCTCGCGCGGTGCGCAACACCCCCGGCCTGTTCGCGGACTTCCAGCACCGGCTGGAACGCGACGGGGTCGAGCTCCGCTGGCCGGACGTGTCCGGTTACTGACCCAGGGAGACAACGATGTCCCGACTTCCAGCGCTGATCGTCGCGGTTCTGCTCGCCCTCACGGCGTGCGGTGGTTCCTCTGCCCAGTCCGGTCCGAAGTCGCTGCGCATGACCGTGTGGACCGCCAACGAAGCACATCTCAAGCTGCTCAACGAGATCGCGACCGAGTACAAGGCGTCGCACCCGGACGTCACGGAGATCAAGTTCGACTCGATCCCCGCCGACGGCTACACCACCACCCTCACCACCCAGATCGCCGGCGGCAACGCGCCGGACCTGGCGTGGATCCTGGAGGAGTCCGCACCGGACTTCGTCTCCTCCGGCGCGCTCGCCCCGATCAGGAGCAAGATCGAGAAGGCCGACGAGCTGACCCCGAGCGGGATCAAGCTCTGGGAGAAGGACGGCGAGCTCTACGCCTACCCGTTCTCCACCTCACCGTTCGGCCTCTTCGTCAACACCAGCCTGGTCAAGGACGTCCCGGCGAAGTGGACGTGGGAACAGGCGATGGCCGCGGCCGCCGCGTCCGGCAAGGGCCTGGTGCTGCCGGACTTCAAGTACCAGAACTGGGCGGTGCTCTCGGCGATCTGGCGCGGCTGGGACGCCAACGCGTGGAGCGAGGACGGCCGGTCGTGCGGGTTCGCCAGCAGGGAGATGAAGGACGCGATGTCGTTCATCCACAAGGCGATCTTCACCGACAAGGCGATCCCCGGCCCCGGTACGACGGTGGACTTCTTCGCGGGCAACGCGGCGATGGCCGTCAGCCAGATCTCACGGGCGGGTGCGTTGAAGGACGCCAAGTTCACCTGGACGCTCGTGCCGCTGCCCACCGGTCCCAAGGGTGACTACGCGGTGATCGGGCAGGCCGGCGTGGGCGTCATGAAGCGGTCCAAGAACGCCGAGGCCGCCGCCGACTTCCTCGGCTTCTTCACCAACGAGGCCAACTCCGCCAAGCTCGCGCAGTTCTTCCCGTCCGTGCGGTCGTCGCTGCTCAACGCCCAGACGCTGGCCAAGAGCAACCCGCTGATCAGGCCGGAGCAGCTGCAGTCGGTCGTGGTCGAGGGCATCAGCAAGGGCGTGGTGAAGCCGAGCCACCAGGGCCAGGAGGAGCTGAACCAGACGATCCGCGCGGCGCTGGACCCGTTGTGGAAGGCCGACGCGAACGTGTCCGCCGTGCTCGACGACGTCTGCGTGAAGATCAAGCCACTGCTGGAGCGCAAGTGACGTTCTGGACGTATCGCAGGCGCGACAACCTGGTCGGGTACCTGTTCGTCGCGCCTGCGTTGCTCGGCAGCCTCGCGTTCGTGCTCATACCGCTGGCTTTGGTCGGCTGGTACAGCCTCAACGAGTGGAACGTGCTCGGCGGCACCTTCGAGTTCATCGGTGGCGAGAACTACAAGCAGCTGCTCGCCGACGAGAAGCTGCGTGAGTCGCTGGTCGCCACCGCGTGGTTCGCCGCGGGGCTGGTGGTGCTGAACCTGTCGCTGGCACTGCTGCTCGCGGTGCTGCTGAACCAGAAGCTGCGGGGCACCACGCTGTTCCGCACGCTGTTCTTCTCCCCCGTGCTGGTGTCGCTGGTGGCGTGGACGCTGGTGTGGCAGCTCATGCTGCAACCAGAGGGCAGCGTGAACGGCCTGCTCGGGTTCTTCGGCGTCCACGGCCCGAACTGGCTGCGCGGCGACACCACCGCGATGGTCTCGGTGATCGTCGTGCAGGTGGTCAAGAACGTCGGCCTGAACATGGTGCTGTTCCTCGCGGCGCTGCAAGGGGTGCCGGCACCGCTGTACGAGGCGGCCAAGATCGACGGAGCCGGGGCGTGGACCAGGTTCCGCCGCATCACCATCCCGTTGATCAGCCCGACGATCCTGCTCACGTCGATCATCACGATCGTCGGCTCGCTGCAGGTGTTCGCGCAGATCGCGGTGCTCACCCAGGGCGGGCCCGGCACGTCCACCACCGTGTTGATCTACTACCTGTACCAGCAGGCGTTCCAGTTCCACCACTTCGGCTACGGCGCGACGATCTCGGTGCTGCTGTTCGTCATCGTCGCCGCGCTGACCCTGCTGCAGTGGCGGATGCGCCGGAAGTGGGTGCTCCATGAGTCGTGACGTCAAGAAGCGCGGTGTCACGAAACGCAGCGTCGCGCTCTACGGACTGCTGTGCCTGCTGTGCGTGCCTTTCGTGTTCCCGACGTGGTGGATGGTCACCTCGTCGATGAAGCCGATCAGCGAGATCTTCTCTCTGTCGCTGCTGCCGGCGGAGTGGACGTTCTCCACGTACGAGCAGGTGTTCCGGATGCAGCCGTTCGGGCAGCAGTACTGGAACAGCCTCTACATCGCGGTGATCGTCACGGTCGGCACGATGGCGGTCGCCGCGATGGCCGGGTACGCGTTCGCGCGCATCAGGTTCCCCGGCCAGAACGCGCTGTTCGTGGTGGTGCTGACCGGCCTGCTCATCCCGAGCGAGGTCACGATCGTGCCGTTGTTCCAGCTCTTCCAGTCCCTCGGGATGACCAACACGCACTGGCCGCTGATCATCGTGCCGATCTTCGGCGCACCGTGCGTGCTGGCGATCTTCATCATGCGCCAGTTCTTCATCGCGCTGCCGCCCGAACTGGAGGAGGCCGCGCGGATGGACGGGCTGGGCCGCGCCGGGATCTTCTACCGGATCGCGCTGCCGCTCTCGAAGCCCGCTCTCGGGGCGGTCGCGATCTTCACGTTCCTGCACTCGTGGAACCTCTACCTGGAGCCGATCGTGTACCTGTCCACACCGGACATGTTCACGCTGCCGCAGGCCTTGACCCAGTTCGTCGACATCTACGGCGGTCCCATGTGGAACCTGCAGCTGGCTGCGGCGACGATGACGGCCGTGCCGATCCTGGTGGTGTTCGTGCTGGCACAACGGCAGTTCATCGAGGGCCTCGCGCACACGGGCGTGAAGGGGTGATCGATCCCGAGATCGCGGCGTTGGTCGACCTCTCCCGGCCACCGCTGACTCCTGACGGGATCGCGGAGCGCCGGGCCACCGGTCGAGTGGTCACCGACGCCGAACTGACGCGGGACGGCACGGTGACGTTCGAGGAGTCCGACGCGGACGGCGTACCTGTGCTCGTGCTGCGCCCGGCCGGATCCTCGCAGGGCCAGCCGGTGCTGCACCTGCACGGCGGCGGGATGGTCGCGGGCACGCGGCGCAGCGACCTGCACGTGCTGGCCGAATGGGTGTCGGAACTCGGCGTGGTGCTGATCTCGCCGGAGTACCGCCTGGCCCCCGAGCACCCGCATCCGGCACCGGTGCAGGACTGCTACCGGACGCTGACGTGGATGGAACGCAACGGTCTCACCTCTCCCGTCGTCGCGGGCACGTCGGCGGGCGGAGGGCTGGCGGCGGCGGTGACGCTGATGGCCCGCGACTACGGCGGACCGGCCATCCGCGGGCAGCTGCTGATGTGCCCGATGCTCGACGACAGGTGCGAAACGCCGTCCAGCCACCAGTTCCTGGCCGGCACCACCTGGGTGCGCACGTCGAACCTCACCGGCTGGACCGCGCTGCTCGGTGACGCGCGGGGCGGACCGGACGTGTCCCAGTTCGCCGCCCCGGCACGGGCGGCCGACCTGTCCGGCCTGCCGCCCACCTACGTCGACGTCGGCTCGGTGGACGTGTTCCGCGACGAGGCCGTCGACTACGCGGCCCGGATCTGGCGCGCCGGTGGAGATGCCGAACTGCACGTGTGGCCCGGCGGGTGCCACGGGTTCGACCAGCTAGCCCCGGAGGCGGCGCTGTCCCGCCGGGCCCGCGCCGCGCGGATCGAGTGGTTGCGCCGCCGGGCCGGCTAGTGGTGTGGCGTGGAACGTTGCCGGGGAATGCGCGGTCAGACGGGTGCATCGCGGTGCCGCGCGCATGGCCGCTGGGGTGTTGTTCCGCGACAAAGCGGGCCGGGTGCTGTTGCTCGAGGCGAGATCCTCTCCGGGCAACGCATCGCGTAGCCACTGGGCCACTCGCCCTATCCCGGCTCAAGTGCGGTTCGACCAGAGCGCGGGAACATCGTGCGATGGGCCGTGATCGCAAGTCACCACAAGGATCTGACAAGTCCGCCGCGGACAGCCACGACGTGATCGAGGTGCGCGGGGCGCGGGAGAACAACCTGCGAAACGTCTCGCTGGACATCCCGAAGCGCCGTCTCACCGTGTTCACCGGTGTGTCCGGTTCCGGGAAGTCGTCACTCGTGTTCGGCACCATCGCCGCCGAGTCGCAGCGGCTCATCAACGAGACCTACACCGCGTTCCTGCAGGCCATGATGCCCAGCCTCGGCCGGCCGGACGTCGACGAGCTGCGCAACCTCAGCGCCGCCATCATCGTCGACCAGGAACGGATGGGTGCGAACTCCCGGTCGACCGTCGGCACCGCGACCGACGCGCACACCATGCTGCGCATCGTGTTCAGCCGGCTGGGCAAGCCGAACATCGGCACGTCCGTGGCGTTCAGCTTCAACTCCACAGAGGGCATGTGCCCGGAGTGCGAGGGCATCGGCAGCGCCCGCGGCCTGGACATGAACGAGATGTACGACGTGGAGAAGTCCCTCAACGAGGGCGCCATCACGATCCCGAACTTCCACCCGCGGTCGCAGTACTGGCAGACCTACAACATGTCCGAGTTCTTCGACATGGACAAGAAGCTCAAGAACTTCACCAAGAAGGAGTGGGAGCTCTTCCTCCACGCCCCGGCGGAGATGCTCAAGCGGGACAAGTTCAACTTCAAGTACGAGGGTCTGCTGGTCAAGTTCGACCGGATCTACGCGGGCAAGGAACGCGACACCGTCCAGCCGCACGTGCGGGCGTGGATGGACCGCGCGATGACGTTCACGACGTGCAACGCCTGCAACGGCACCAGGCTCAACCAGGCCGCGCTCGGCTGCAAGATCAGGGGCAAGAACATCGCCGAGCTGTCCGCGATGCAGATCAGCGACCTGGCCGAGTTCCTGCGCAAGGTGACCAACGCCGAGGTCGCGCCGCTGCTGTCCAACCTGCTGGGCACCCTCGACTCGCTCGTCGAGATCGGCCTCGGTTACCTCAGCCTCGACCGCGAGTCCGGCACGCTCTCCGGCGGCGAGGCGCAGCGGGTGAAGATGGTGCGGCACCTGGGTTCCGCGCTCTCCGACGTCACCTACGTGTTCGACGAGCCGACCACCGGCCTGCACCCGCACGACATCGAGCGCATGAACAACCTGCTGCTCATGTTGCGGGACAAGGGGAACACGGTGCTCGTCGTCGAGCACAAGCCAGAGGCCATCGCGATCGCCGACCACGTCGTCGACCTCGGCCCCGGCGCCGGCGTCAACGGCGGCGAGCTCTGCTACACCGGTGACCTCGCCGGCCTGCGCAAGTCCGGCACGCTCACCGGCAACCACCTCGACCACAAGGTCGGCCTGCGCGACCAGGTCCGCACGCCCAAGGGCAAGATCTCGGTCAAGGGCGCGAAGCTGCACAACCTCAAGAACGTCAGCGTGGACGTGCCGCTCGGCGTGCTCACCGTCGTCACCGGCGTCGCGGGCTCCGGCAAGTCGTCGCTGATCCACGGCTCGCTCGGGTCGCAGCCCAACGTGATCAAGGTCGACCAGTCCGCCATCCGCGGCTCGAAGCGCTCGAACCCCGCCACCTACACCGGGATGCTCGACTCGATCCGCAAGGCGTTCGCCAAGGCCAACAACGTCAAGGACTCGCTGTTCAGCGCGAACTCCGACGGCGCGTGCCCGAACTGCAAGGGCATCGGCCTGATCTACACCGACCTCGCCATGATGGCGGGTGTCGCGACGGTCTGCGAGGAGTGCGACGGCAAGCGGTACACGCCGAAGGTGCTCGGCTACAAGCTCAACGGCAAGAACATCGCCGAGGTGCTGGCGATGCCCATCGCCGAGGCCGCCGAGTTCTTCTCCGACGGTCCCACCAGGGCGATCCTGGGCCGGCTGGTCGATGTGGGCCTCGGCTACCTCGGGCTCGGCCAGCCGCTCAACACGCTGTCGGGTGGTGAGCGTCAGCGGCTCAAGCTGGCGATCAACATGACCGACAAGGGCGGCGTCTACGTGCTCGACGAGCCGACGACGGGCCTGCACCTCGCGGACGTCGACAAGTTGCTCGAACTGCTGGACCGCCTGGTGGACAACGGGAACACCGTCGTCGTCATCGAGCACCACCAGGCCGTGATGGCCCACGCCGACTGGATCATCGACATGGGTCCCGGTGCCGGGCACGACGGCGGCAAGGTGGTCTTCACCGGCACGCCGCACGACCTGATCGCGTCGGGCGACACGCTGACGGCCCAGCACCTGCGGACCTACGTCAAGGACTGACCACCAGCCTGATCATTCGTATCGCGGGTGGGTGGTGTGCCATTCGAAGCCACCACCCATCCAGGCTTTCGTTCCCTTGAGGAACCGCTGCAGCTCCACCGAAGGCACGGCCAGCAGCGCCTTGTGCCCCGCCTCGAAGTCGCGCACCAGCTGGTTGTGCAGCTCGACGGTCCGTGCGGTCGCCTCGGCGATCGAGCACTCACGGTCCGCCGCGATCTGCAGCACCATGTTGCAGACCGGCTTCTCGTCGGCGGCGTCCTTCTCCACCGACACCAGGTCGTTCACCATCACCGCCGCCGTGCCCGCGGACGTCAGCAACTGCCGTACGCGCGGGTCGTAGTACAACGGCGCCGGCAACTCATACCCGCCAACGGCGTCGATGAGCGTCATCGACGTGTAGAAGGTGTCGTGCTGACGCGTGGCGAGGTACTGCCACGCCGGCGGGTAGTTGCCGGTGTGCCGCCACGCCGCATAAGCGCCCCACGACACGAACATCGCGAACGTCGAGTAGCAGGCTCGTTGCACCACGGTCGCCGTGCTGCGGGCGGCCAGGTGCGCGATGCCCGACCGCAGCCCCACGAGCACCGGGTCCGCCGCCAGCGCCTCCTCCAGTTCCGACGTGAACTCCGCCGCGGGCGCGACCGGGTCCATCGCGGCCATCGCCAGAGCCAGCCGCGGCGGCAGCTCGGCCGGGACCGCGCCCATCTCGGTGCTGTCGGCGTACAGGTCGTCGGCGGCCCACCACGCCGCGTTGAGCTTCGCGGCGATCAGGAGCTGGTCGACGTCGTCAGTGTCCACGTGCGTGAGCACCACGAAACGGCCGAACTTGCCGCCCAGGAACCGTTCCGGCTCCTCGAACCCGCAGTCCCCCGCCCACGCGACGAGGCGCTCGTCCACGGCGGCGGCCAGCAGGTCGTCCTCGCGTTCGCACACCGGCACGTACAGCGGCGGCGCCGTGCCGTCACCCCACGGACGTTCCGCGTATCCAGGTTCCGGTGGCAGGACAACAGCCTCGGGCCGCCCGAGCCGGGCAGCGGAGGTGCCCAGCCCGGACGGCCCGGTGAGGAGATCCTTCATCAGACGCGGTCCGCGGCGATCAGGAGGTAGTGGAAGCTGCCTTCCTTGTACGCGGTGAGGAACGGGTCCTCGATGCCGGTCGCGACCGACGACTTCGCGCGCAGCTCCCAGTACGGGATGGTCTCCGCCGTCAGGTCGACGACGCTGATCGGCACGAACCCGTTGTCCGCCAACGCCTTGAAGTACTCGCTGCGCGGGTGGATGTTGCAGATGTAGTGCTGGTCGATCTGGCTGACCGCCCGCGAGCGCAGCCCGGTCAGGTCGTTGGAGCAGCCGGTGATGCAGACGTACCGGCCGCCGGGCGCGATCAGCCGCGCGAACTCGCCGTACAGCTGCTGGAGGTCCACGTACATCGTGGTCTCGTTGGTCCAGATGCCGTTGAACGACCCGGTCTCGAAGCCGGTGTCGAGCATGTTCTTGAAGTGGAACCGGACCTGGTCGGAGATGCCGCGCTCGGCCGCCTGGCCGTTGGCGAACGCCACCTGCTCCTCGGAGATGCTGACGCCGTCGACCTCGCAACCGAACCGGGCGTTGGCCATCACGCTCGTGCCGCCGCGCCCGGAGCCGCCGTCCATCAGCCGGCCGCCGATCGGGACGTCGCCGAAGTGGTCGAGCAGCACCTCCGCCTGCGCGGTCTCGAGGCGGTGCATCTCGGCGATGATCGCCGCGTCGCGGACCTCGGCCGGCGCCTCCAGCACGGCGGGGTCGTACGCGCCGAGCCCGTAGTGGTGGTGGTAGAGACCGTCGACCTCGCCCAGCTTGATGTTGACCGGGTCCTTCTCCTTGTTCCAGTAGTCAGCGACGGAACGCTGGTAGTCGGTGCGCAGAACCGGCTTCACAGTGGGGCTCGCCATGACCAGTGGTGCTCCTGTTCGTTGGAACGCTCGCTGCCGAACAGCAACCGACTCTTGCAGCCTTTGGCGGACACGGCGATCCGCCGTTCAGGCTTGGTTCGGACACGAACGGGTGCGACGAAAGCGTCCCTCAGTGGGCACCGATCGGTGTACGGCGGCGTCGCCGATCGGGATCCCTGGCTGTCAGGCGTTCTGGCGCATTGCCCGCACTTCGTCCCGCAGTGCCCGGACCTCCTGCAACAGCAGGTCGTCGTGTGTCGCGGCGCGAGGTGCGGGCAGGTGCTGCACGTCCGACTCCATCGCACTGCACACGACGGCGATGAACAGGTTGAGCATCGTGAAGGTGCCGACCATCAGGTAGCAGAGGAAGAAGATCCACGCGAGCGGCTGGTGCACCATCAGGTCGCGCATCACGTCCGACCAGCCGTCGCCGGTGGTGATCTGGAACAGCGTCAGCAGCGTCGAGCCCAGGTCACCGAACCGCGGGTCGCCGGAGTCGCCGAACAGGTTGCTCGCGATCACGCCGCCGATGTAGAGCAACAACATCAGCAGACCGGTCAGCGAGATCAGGCCTGGCACCGACTTCACCAGCGCGGTCACCACCCTGCGCATGCTCGGCACCATCGCCACGAGCCGCAGCGCCCGCAGGATCCGCAGCGACCGCAGCACGGACAGCGGACCGGCGGCGGGCAGCAGCGCCACGGCGACGATGACGAAGTCGAAGACGTTCCACGGGTCGCGGAAGAACCGCCAGCCGAACGCGTACAGCCGCGCGGCCAGCTCGGCGACGAAGACGGCGAGCGCCAGGTGGTCGATCGTGCTGAGCAGGTCACCGTGCTTGGCGACGAGGGCCGGTGAGGTCTCGGCCCCCAGCGTGATCGCGTTGACCACGATCACGCCGATGATCATCCACTGGAACCGTGTGCTCTCGACGACCTCGCCGATGCGGGCGCGCAACGTCATGCCTGACTACTCCTTGCCGGGGGGACAAGGGCTCTATCGGCCGACCAGGCGCCGAGCTGATCACCCGGTCGTGTTGATCAGCTCCAACCGGCTGGCGGTGCGGGCGAGGTCGAGCGCGCTGCCACCGACGATCTCGTGCAGCGGGTGCTCACTCACCAACGTCAGCCGGACGTCCTTGTCCACCAACACGTCCACGACGTTCGCGAACCGTTGCTGGGCCTCGCGATCGCACGTCGCCGGCCTCGGCACGGCGGTGATCACCCAGTCTTCGTGGCTCTCGGCCAGCACCAGGTAGTCCTGCGTGGAGGTCGGCTTCTCGCACAGGTCGCCGAAGTGGAACCAGACGCGGTTCCGCCTGGTGCCGAGCGCGGTGATGTCGCGGCCGTTGACGGCGAGGGTGATCGGCGTGGCCGGCGGTTCGGCTTCGGTGACGATCTCGCCGGTCTCGAAACGCGATCGCGGCCGGCCGTGGAGGTGCCGGTAGTCGGTGCCGCCGTCCAGTTCCACTGGGTCCATCAGTTCCTTGACCAGCGCGATGCCCGGCAGGAAGTGGTCGTGGTAGAGCGGGTTGGGCAGCAGGCCGTCCGGCGGGTAGTTGGACGTGGCGATGATCATCACGCCACGTGCTTGGAGCGCCTCCAAGAGTCGGGTCATCAGCATCGCGTCGCCGATGTCGTGCAGGTGGAACTCGTCGAACGCCAGCACTCGGGTCCGGCCGATCAGCTCACGCACGGCCTTGGCGACAGCGCCGCGCTCGTGCAGCCGTTCGGAGATCCGCGTGTGCAGCTCCTGGAAGAACGCGTGGAAATGCACACGGCGTTTGTGCTTCACCGGGAGCGCGTCGAAGAACGCGTCCGCCAGGAAGCTCTTGCCCCGGCCGACCGGTCCGTGCAGGTAGACACCCCGGCGCCGCTTTCCCAGTTCTTCGAGCCGCGCGACGGCGTGCAGCTGTGCCTCGTCGAGCTCGTATCCGCTGCTCGACACCCATGCGTGAAGATCCACTCTTACCCCCGCGCCAGCTTACGATCGACCCCGTGAGCAATGTCGAGGCCGAACCGGCAGAAGTGACGTGCACCTCCACCCCAGGCGACGTTGAGGTGCTGGAACCGCGCGAGGTGCCGTTGGGCGGCCCGCGGGCGATGTCGGTGCGCCGCACGCTGCCCCAGAAGCAGCGCTCACTGATCGGCGCGTGGTGCTTCTGCGACCACTACGGCCCCGACGACGTGAAGATGGACGTCGCCCCGCACCCGCACACCGGCCTGCAGACCGTCAGCTGGCTCTTCACCGGCGAGATCGAGCACCGCGACAGCCACGGCGTGCACGCGTTCGTCCGCCCCGGCGAGCTCAACCTGATGACCGGCGGCCGCGGCATCTGCCACTCCGAGGTGTCCACCACCTCGTCGTCGGTGCTCCACGGCGTGCAGCTGTGGCTCGCCCTGCCCGACGCGCACCGCGACGCCCCGCGCGACTTCCAGCACTACGCCCCGCCGACCGTCGTTCTCGACGGCGCGGCGCTCCGCGTCTTCCTCGGTTCACTGGCCGGTTCGACGTCGCCTGTGACCACCTTCACACCGCTGCTCGGCGCCGAGATCGTGCTGCCCGCAGGGGCAACGATCAAGCTCGACGTGGCCCCGGAATTCGAGCACGGCGTCCTGCTCGACACCGGTGACGTGATCGTCGGCGAGACCGCTCTCGCCCCCGGCGCACTCGGCTACCTCGGCACCGGCCGCACCACGCTGACCCTCTCAACCCAAGACGGCGCACGGGTTGTGCTGCTGGGAGGCGAGCCGTTCGGCGAGGAAATCGTCATGTGGTGGAACTTCGTGGGCCGCACCCACGACGACATCGCGGCCTGTCGAGACGAGTGGCAGGCCGAGACCGACAGGTTCGGCCGCGTCGACGGCTACGACGGAGCACGCCTACCTGCGCCGCCGCTGCCTGGTGGCCGTCTGCGTCCGCGCGGCAACCCCGCGTGACTGTTGTCAAAAGTCATAGTTTTACGGGCTTGTAAATCACGTTCTGATCGCTTTTCCTGATCGAGGCATCCACGGAGGTTGCCGGACGTCTAAGGGGGCATGAAGAACGTGACTCGAGTGGGCGCCGACTCCGTCTTTGCGTTCATCGCTCCCTCAGGGCGCCCCATGCCCGTCGAGGTCGAGCTCGGCTACCGCGCCGACGACCCGCACGCCGTGACCATGACGTTCCGGATGGGACGCCAGGAGACGGTGTGGCTGGTCAGCCGCGACCTGCTCGCCGACGGACTCATCACCACCAGCGGCGCGGGCGACGTGCGCCTGCGTCCCCACAACTCCACGACCGCGGTCCTCGAGCTGCAGTCCGACATCTCGCACGCGGTGTTCCACGTCCGCTCGTCCGAACTGCAGGAGTTCCTGAACTCCACCTACGACGTAGTCGCCCCCGGTTGCGAGAACGACTACGTCGACTTCGACGCCGAACTGCGCAAGCTGCTCGACTAACTGACCCCGTTGCGGATCGCGCGTGCGTAGGCCGCCGCGGTCCCCTGCGCCGAGCACGCCTTCATGTCGTCGTAAAGCCACATGAAGCCACCGGTGATGCCGGCCGAACCGCGCCACGACCGCATCTTGCTCTCGACGGTCGCGGGCGAGTCACCCGCCGAACACCCCGAACCGTGCTTGCTCCACAGCCCCGGATCCACGGTCATGCCGAGCGCGCGGTTCCAGGCCGCCGGGTTGTTGCCGGCGCCGCCCGCATAACCCTGCAGGTACACGCGATCGACCATCGCGCCGCCCAGGTTGTTCCTGAGGCTCGCCCAGAACGACTGGTTGGTGTACGGCGCGAACGTGAACTTCGAGTACCCCAGCCCGGCCGCCATGCGCGCGAACGCCGCCGTCGGCCCCACCTGGTAGAACGACTCGTCGTCGTTGTTGATCGCGTCGGCACCCGTGGCGCTCTTCAACGCCTGGAAGTTGCGGTACAGGATGCTCGACGAACCGGTGCCCTGCGAGCTGATCAGCCTGGCGATGTTCTCCCAGTCCGGCACCGCCCAGGCCCCGATGCTCACCTCGATGCGGTTGACCGAGGTCGGCGCCTGCTTCAACGTCCGCAACCGCGCGGGCCAGCCGGCGTCGCCGACGTACCTGCCGTTCGACACGATCAGGACGTCGTTGTAGTACAGGTCGCCGTTGGGACGGACGTGAATGCTCCACAGGATCACCGTCGTGAACCCGGAGGAGCGCAAGGTGTTCATCACGGCTTGGCCGTCCGCGTAGAACGGGCCACCACCGAAGACCGCCGATCGCGGCGACTGCTGCGCCGCGGCGGGTGTCGGGTCGAGCGCCGCCACACCGGCCAACGCCAGCACGGCTGCGAGGAGAGCGGGGAGAGCCGGGAACCAGGGCCGCCTCATCAACGCATGTCCCTTCGTCGGGCGGCGGCCTCTTCCTCACCATAGCGACCTGATCAAGCAGCTCGGCGCCGGTGTGCCAGCACCTGTACGTCAGCACTGGTCTGCCAACACCGGCACGTCAGCACCGACATCTCAGCACCGGCATGTCAGCACCGGCACCTCAGCACCGGCACCTCAGCACCGACACCTCAGCTCCGGTCTGCCAACGCCGGCCTGCCAACACCTACATCTCAACACCGGTATGTCAGTGCCGGCCACGGTCCGGTCCGGCCGCCCCCGCGTTCCTCCTTTCTGCGGGAGGCGGATGACCATGTTCTTGTGACATCCACCAGACGGCGGCAGGCGTGGATCCGGACGAGGTTCACTCGTCCGAGTGAGCCCTGAACCACCTAGCTCCTGAACCACCGAGCCTCAGAACCGCCGAGCTCCTGAACCACCGAGCCTCAGAACCGCCGAGCTCCTGAACCATCGACCTCCTGGGCCGCTGGCCTCGCACTGACCTCGCGCTGTCCTCGCACTGGCCGGCCCGCGGTTCCCGAAGGCCGCGACCCACCCGACGAACGGCCGGTCGTCCCCACAACAAAAGTTCCGGTCCGTCAACTTCTTGCGTGATCCTGTTCACATCTTGCACTCTGGGATCGAATCGCCGACAAAGGAGTTCGCGATGCCCCTGTCCCGCCGAACACTGCTCAGCACCGCCATCGCCGCCCCCGCGCTGGGGCTCCTGCCCGCCCCTGCGCGCGCGGCGAGCCCGCCCGGCGACGTCGTCGGCAAGATCACCGTTGGATATCAGGGCTGGTTCGCCTGCCGGGGGGACAACTCTCCCATCGACGGCTGGTGGCACTGGAACGACGACTGGAGCCAGCCGCCCGCACCGCCGACCAGTTCCGTCGTCGCGTGGCCGGATGTCCGCGACTACGCCCGCACCTACCAGACCGCGTTCGCCAACCTGAACAACGGACGGCCCGCGACCCTCTTCTCCAACTACGACAGGCAGACCGTCGACGTCCACTTCCAGTGGATGCGCGACAACAACATCGACACCGCTGCGCTGCAACGGTTCAACCCGACCGGCGGCGAGGGGCCGATCCGGGACGCCGTGACCGCGCACGTGCGGCCTGCCGCGGAGGCGACCGGGCGGAAGTTCTACATCATGTACGACGTCACGAACTGGCAGAACATGCAGTCGGAGATCAAGACCGACTGGCTGAACAAGATGTCCGCGTACACGTCGTCGCCCGCGTACGCCCGGCAGAACGGCAGGCCCGTCGTCTGCATCTGGGGGTTCGGGTTCAACGATCCCGGACGGCCGTGGGGGCCGGAGCCGTGCCAGGACGTCGTGAACTGGTTCAAGGCGCGGGGCTGCTACGTGATCGGGGGTGTGCCCACCCACTGGCGTCTGGAGATCGAGGACTCGCGACCGGGTTTCGCAGGCGTGTACCGGTCGTTCGACATGATCTCGCCGTGGATGGTCGGCCGGATCGGCACGCCGGCGGACACGGATCGCTTCTACACCAACGTGAACACACCCGATCAGGCCGAGTGCAACGCTCGTGGGATCGACTACCAGCCGTGCGTGCTGCCAGGCGACGTGGGGGCGCGGCAACGGTTGCACGGCGACTTCATGTGGCGGCAGTTCTACAACATGGTTCGCCTTGGCGCGCAAGGCATCTACATCTCGATGTTCGACGAGTTCAACGAGGGCAACCAGATCTGCAAGACCGCGGAGACGCAGGCCGACGTGCCGGCGGGCTCCGGTTACCTTGCGCTCGACGAGGACGGCACCCGTTGTTCCGCCGACTACTACATGCGACTCACCGGGGACGGCGGCCGGATGCTCAAGGGGCAGCTCGCGCTCACCGCGATCAGGCCCACGCAGCCGTGGCTCGGTGGTCCGCCCGCGCCCGACGTCGACCTGGCCGCCGGTCGCCCGACGTCCCAGAGTTCGCAGACACAGCATTACGGGAGCGGTTTCGTCGTCGACAACGATCCGCACTCCTACTGGGAGAGCGCGAACAACGCCTTCCCGCAGTGGGTTCAGGTCGATCTCGGCACCGCGGCGGCGTTGCGACGTGCCGTGCTCGCGCTCCCACCGAACCCCGCCTGGGGGCGACGGACCCAGACCCTCGCGGTGGAGGGCAGCACCGACGGTCAGTCGTTCAGCACGTTGCTTCCCGCGGCCGGGCACGTCTTCGATCCCGCGAGCGGCAACACGGTCACGCTCTCACTGCCCGGCACGCAGGTCCGGCACCTGCGGCTTTCCTTCACCGGCAACACGGGGTGGCCGGCCGGTCAGTTGTCGGGGCTGCGGGTGTACACCTGACGGACCCTTGTAAACTGAAACGTGTTCTAGTTATTCTACCGGCATGATCGCCACAGTGGTGTGGGGCACCGGAAACGTCGGCCGTGCCGCGATTCGCGCCGTCGAGGCCCATCCGGGACTGAAACTGACGGCCGTGGTCGTCCACAACCCCGAGAAGGCCGGCCGGGACGCGGGCGACCTCGCCGGGCTGGAGCACGAGCTCGGAGTCGCGGCCACCACCGACATCGAGGCGGTGCTGGCCGCGAGCCCGCGCGCGGTGGTCTACGCGGCGTCCGGCGACATCCGCCCGGACGACGCGCTCGCCGACATCACGAAGGCGATCAGGGCGGGCGCGGTCGTCGTCACGCCCTCGCTCTACGCGCTGTACGACCACCGCAGCGCGCCGCCCGAGTTGCGAGAACCGGTTCTAGCGGCCATCGAGGAAGGCGGCGGGTCGCTGTTCGTCTCCGGCGTCGACCCCGGCTGGGGCAACGACGTGCTGCCGTTGATGATCAGCGGGCTGGGCAGCCAGATCGACGCGGTGCGCTGCCAGGAGATCTTCGACTACTCCACCTACGACCAGCCCGATGCGGTGCGATGGCTGATCGGGTTCGGGCAACCGCTCGACTACCAGGCGCCGATGCTCATGCCGACGGTGCCGACCATGGTGTGGGGCGGGCAGATCCGGTTGATGGCCAGGGCGCTCGGCGTCGAGATCGACGAGATCCGCGAGACCGTCGACCGGCGCGCGCTCGACACCACGGTGACGACCAGGACCATGGGCGAGTTCGAGGCGGGCACCCAGGGCGCGATCCGGTTCGAGGTGCAGGGCGTCGTCGGCGGCGAACCGCTCATCGTCATCGAGCACGTCACGCGCATCCACGCCTCGTGTGCGACGGACTGGCCGATGCCGCCCTCCGGCGACGGCGCGCACAAGGTGATCATCGAGGGCAGGCCGCGCATCGAGGTGGCGGTCGAGGCCGTCGACGAGGGCGAGAACCGTTCCGCGGGCGGGAACGCGACCGCGGTCGGCCGCATCGTCAACGCCATCGACTGGCTGGCCGCCGCGGAACCCGGACTGTACGACGCGCTCGACGTCCCGTTGCGGCCCGTGGCCGGCAAGCTCGGAAGGAGCCATCGATGAACGTGGACATCCCCGAGGGCAAGGACCCCATCGGGTACGTGTGGGGCGAGATGGTGCCCGGCATCGGCATCGCCGCCGCGAACCTCTCGCTGGCCGTGTACCAGCACACCACGCTGGGGCTGCGCGAGTTCGAGGCCGCACGGCTGCGGATCGCGCAGATCAACGGCTGCATGTTCTGCCTCGACTGGCGGACCGAACGCGAGGGCGTGAAGGTCGAGGACGACTTCATCGACGCGGTGACCCAGTGGCGCACCACCGACGCTTTCGACGACCGCGCGCGGCTGGCCGCGGAGTACGCCGAGCGGTACGCACTGGATCACCACGGTCTCGACGAGGAGTTCTGGTCCCGCATGACCGAGCACTACAGCCAGGTCGAGATCGTCGAACTGACCATGAGCATCGGGGCCTGGCTCGTGTTCGGCAGGTTGAACCGGGTGTTCGGCCTCGACGCCATGTGCGTGCTACCGAAGTTCTGACCGAGTCCACATCGGACCGTCAGAGATCGGTGGCGATGATCTTCTCGATGTTCCTCTCGGCCAGCGCCGTGATCGTGACGAACGGGTTCACCACGGTGCTGCCGGGAATCAACGACCCGTCGATGACGTACAGGCCCGGGTATCCGTGCAGGCGACCGTAGTTGTCGGTGGCCTTGTTCAGGATCGCGCCGCCGAGCGGGTGGTACGTCAGGTGGTCGCCCCAGATCTTGTACACGCCGAAGAGGTCGGTCCGGTAGATCGTCCCCTCCTTCGCGTTGATCTTGTCGAAGATGCTCTTGGCGGCGTTGATCGACACCTCTTTCCACGCGGTCTGCCAGTTGAGGTCGACCTTGCCCGCGGCGGCGTTCCAGGAGAACTGGGCGCGGTTCGGGGTCCTGGTGATCGACAGGTAGAACGACGCGTAGGTCTCGATCCCGGTCGGCAGCGGCGCCACCTCGGCGAACGCGCCGCCGGCCGCCCAGTTGTCGATGCCGAGCGTGGGGATGGACGACTGGAGCTTGCCCGTCGGGTCCCACATGTGGTTGGCGCGCCCGCACATGACGTTGCCGTTGTCACCCCAGCCCTTGCCGACCTCGCCGTTCAGGTTCGGCAACGCGCCGGTGGCCTTGAGCTTCACCAACAGCTTGCTCGTGCCGACGCTGCCCGCCGCGAAGAACACCTTGGCGGCCGTGATCTGCTTGGTGGCGATCGGGTCGCCGTTGGTGTTGAGCTGCTCGATGAAGACCGTGTAGCCACCACCTGACGCCGGTGTCACCGACACGACCCGGTGCAGCGGCGAGATGGTGACCCGCCCAGTCGCGCGCACCTTGGCCAGGTATGTCTTCTGCAGCGACTTCTTGCCGTAGTTGTTGCCGTAGAGGATCTCCCCCACCAGCGCCGACTTCGGGACGGTCCCCGCGGCCTCCCGCTCCATGTAGTTCCAGTCGTACACGGTCGGCACGAACACGTACGGGAAGTTGGAGCGCTGGGCGTGCTTACGGCCGACTCGCGCGTACTGGTAGGCCTCGGTGCTCTCGAACCACGCCGACCTGATCAGGCTGGCGCCGAGCTCGGCGTTGGCGCGCGGGTAGTAGGTGTTGTACATCTCGTCGGGGTTCACCGTCGGGAGCACGCCGCCGAAGTACTCGCGTTTCGGCGTGACCGCCATGCCTCCGTTGACGAGCGAGCCGCCACCGACGCCGCGGCCCTGATAGACGGTGATGCCGGCGAACTCCTCGGCGTCCAGCACGCCGGTGTAGCGCGGGATCGCCTTGTCGATCGGGAAACCCAGGAAGTTGCTCAGCGGCTGTTTGGTCTTGGTGCGCAGCCAGAACGACCGCTGGTCCGGCGTCGTCGTGTTGGCGAAGATCTTGCCGTCCGCACCGGGCGTGTCCCAGGCCATCCCCATCTCGACCATGTGGACGTCGACACCGGCCTGGGCGAGGCGCAGCGCCGCCACGCTACCGCCGTACCCGGTGCCGATCACCAACGCGGGGATGACCGCGGCATCGGTGATCGAAGTGGACGCTCGTGCCGCCGCCGAGCCGAGGCCACCAAGTGCCACGGCACCAAGAATAGAACCTGTTCCAGCAATAAAACTACGGCGTGAAGAACCCTCGAAACCGTTGTCACACGTCATTGTGTGGGTCATGTGATCTTCCTCACTGTGGGCACATGAGAACAAGTTATACCTGTGCTTGTGGGACAAGTCACTACCTGGTAGTCCCGGTTCATTCGGGGAGCCCAGTGCTGGTGGTGGACTTGAGGTCCCGGTCCGGAGATCGCGCGGACATCCCGGACGGCCCAGCGCGAACACTCGATCCGGGAATGTTCGGACACGCACGGTCGCCCGGCAATCGAGCGATGCCCGAGGTATCCCAAGGTGCGGATGCGAGACCGTGACCGCGTTGCGGGTGGGCTGTCAGTCCGTTGTGGACGCTCTGGCCGAGTGGCGCGACATCCGGCTGCGACACGTGGTCGCGCGGATCGAGGACGGTCGCGGGCTCACAGTTCCATGGTGTCGACGTCGCAGATGGCCCTCACGTGCTGGCCGGCCGCGATGGTCGCGGGGTGGTCCGCCCCCAGCACCTGGAGGAAGCTCGCCACGGTCCGCGTGTGCAACGACTCCGCCTCGGCGTCCGCGCCGTCCTGCCGGAGGTCGAGCGAGAGGTTCAGCGCGATCGCCAGTGTCGACGGGTGCTCCTCACCGAGCACCCTGGCCGACCGTTCCAGCAGGTCCTCGTTCAGCGCCCTGGACCGGACCTGAACTCGAAGCGCGGCGAGGTCGCTGGCGAGATTGGTGGCTGCCGCCAGAGCGAACGGGTGGTCGCTGCCCAACGCCGCGCGGAGGCTGCTCACCGCCACCTCGTCCAGCTCGCGGGCCTGCTGCAGCGCGCCCAGCGACCGGTGCACCGAAGCCAGGTTCATCGCCGCGATCAGCGTGTACGGGTGGCCACTCCCGCGAATCCGCCGGAACTGGTCGTAGCCGTCCGACGCCGGCTCCAGCGCCAGGTGCAACTCGCCCGCGTGCCGATAGTCGACGGACACGTTCGACAACGCGGTCACCGTGTCGATGTGCCAGTTGCCGTGCCTGCGGCCGTACGCGATGACGCACTCCTTGGACAGTTCCAGCGCACCTGCGTGGTCGCCGAGCATGCGCAAGGTCACCGCGAGGTTCCGGGCCGCGCCGATCGTGTACGGGTGGTACTCGCCGAGAAGTTCCCTTTGGCGGGGCAACGTCTCCTGCAGCTGGCTGCGTGCGCCTTCGTGGTCACCACACTCGCGAAGATCAACGGCGAGTGCGGTGACCGACAGGTAGGTGAACGGGTGATCCTCACCCAGTACGGCCCTGGTGCGCCGCAGGGTCTCCGCGTCGAGTGACCGAGCCTTCACGAAGTCACCCATCAGCCGGTGACAGGTCGCGAGGTTGTGCGCGTGCTGAAGCGTGGAGGGGTCGTCCTCTCCCAGGATCTCGCACGACCTGTCGTAGACGGTTTGTTGCAGTGCGAGTGCCTCGGCGAACTTCCCGTGTGTGCGCCTGTCGGCCGCCACGGTGTCGAGCATGCTCAACCACATCTCGTGGTCTTCACCCACCACCTCACGGACCAGCTCCAGATTTCGCTCGTTGAGGCGCATGGCTTCGTCGCCCCTGTCGAGCCTGCGCAGGGCGATCGCGTGCAGACGTGCCATGTCGATCTTCTCGATGTCGCTCTCGGCGGAGTGCGACAGCACCTCCTCCGAGAGGCCCAAGGCGCCGCGGTCGTCGCCACTCGCGAGCAGGTAGCGGACGAGGTTGCTCATCAGCACGCGCACCCAGCGGTCCTTGCACTCCGCTGCCCGTGACGCCGTGGCGTGCGGCAGCAGGTCGGCGTACGTCGACCAGTTCCTCTGAGCCTCGGGGTCGCCGGGATCCGCGTGGGCCAGCAGCACGTGCACCGCGTGCCGCAGTTGGTCCTGTTCAGCCGTGTCCAGGTGGCTTCTCAGCACCATCTGCACCAACCGGTGCAGCTGCAGGGTGTTGCTCCGGTGGTCGATCTTGGCGAGGCTGTACCTGTTGATCTCCCGCACCGCCCGGTGAAGCCTGATCGGGTCCCTGAACGCCTCCGTCAGCTCGTCCGGTACCGGAACGTTGCGCACACCGTTGAACCAGCTGCGTGGAATCGGTTCGGGGCTGAAGAACGCACAGACCTGGAGCAGCTGCAACGCTGCCGGGTGGTCCGTTCTCAACCGGTGCAGCGGAACGTTCCAGGCCGCCGCGACGGAGATCTCGTAGTCGACCGGCGTGCTGGCGTCCAGCAGCTCCATGCGGTGCTGTTCGAACAGTTCCAGGTACTCGGAGACCGGCATCCCGGTCTGCGAACGCCAGGCGGCGGCCTGCTCGACCGCGAGCGGCAGGTCTCCGAGCGCGGCCGCGAGGCGGTCGGCGTCGCTGTCGGCGATGGTCGGGTCCCGGCGTTGCAACAGCTCGATGCTCTCCGCGCGGGTGAACAGGTCCACCGCGATCTGCCGCGCGACAGTCGCCCACTCCGGGTTGCGCGAGGTGACCACGACATGTCCGTTGCCGGCCGGGAAGAAGGGCCGCACCTCGTCAAGACGGTCGGCGTTGTCGAACACCAGGATCCAGCCGGCGTGTGGTTTCCCCGTCCGCAACGCTTCCAGCACAGCGGGAATAGCGGTCTCGGCCGATCCCACGGGCAGGCCCAGCCTCTTGGCCAGTTCCACGAAGCTCGCTCTGATCTGCGCCGGGTGCTCGGCGGAAATCCACCAGACGAGGTCGTACTCGCCTGCGTGCCGGTAGATGTACTCGATGACGGTCTGCGTCTTGCCGATGCCGCCCATGCCGTGCAGCGCCTCCGGCAGCACTGCGGCCGTCCCCGGTTCGAGCAGCCGCGCGCGCAACGTCTCCAGCACCGCCTGGCGACCGACGAAGTTGGGGTTGCGCAGTGGAACCGGTCCCCAGATCGACGGCTGGCCAGTCGGCTCACGGCCCTGGCCCAGCGAGACCGCCAGCGGGATCACGTCACCCTCTCCCGTCGTGTGTTCGGCATGTGCGGCTGGTTCTGACGCCGCTGCCTCCTCCACGATCGCGTCTGACGGGGAAGAGGCCGATTCCACTTCGATGCGTGCGTTCGCCAGTCGGCGGGCGCGCCGGGCGTACGGCCCGGAAAGTGCTCGTAGTACGGCTTCCTGCACTCGTAGGTAAGGCCGGTTCTCGTCGGTCTGTTCTGGATCGTCTGCCTCGTCCGGCGCCGCGATGGCGTCCCGGAGGTTCCGCAACGCCGGATGTGTGTCACCCGCGTGTTCGCCCAGCACCATGGCGACTCGCACGGTGTCGGACCGTCGCACCGTGCCGAGCAGTTCATCGCGCACGCCGTCGTGGAAGTCGTAGGTGATCTTGGGGGCGTTCTCCTCCGCACGGCTCGTGGGAGGAGGGACCACCGGAACGACCTGTTTGAGCAGCCCGCCGAGCATGACCTCGGCGAGAGTGGACAGGCTGGATCCAGGCAACAACTTCCGCTGCACCAACGTCATGAGCGGCAGGCTCAACGGTGCCGCGGCGAGCAACCCGGCGAGTGAGAAGGCCTCCACCGACGCGTGGGTGCGGAAGCGGAGCACGCGGTCGCGGGCCGACAGAAGTCCCGCACGCCCGTTCGGCGGTGCCACCGTGATGTCGTCGGCCACAGGGGAAACCAGGGTCGCCGTCGTCTCGACCCAACCGCCGTCGTCCGAGGTGAGCAGCTTCGCCCAGCCGGCCATCCAGTCCGGGGACAGGCCGAGCACCGGGACGGGAACCGCGTTCTTCAGCTCCTCCGGGGTGATCTCCGCGTCGGGCTGGACGGCCCTGACCTTCAGATGCCTGTTCGCCGCGCCTGACCTCCTCGCCGACATCCGCACCCGGCGGGTCGTGAGTGCGCTCCAGTGCCACAGCCGGTGCTCCAGCACCTGGACGACGGCCACCGGCATGGTCCGGCCCCAGCGGGCCAGAAGCCCTGCTGCCGCACCGCTGTGCCACGCAGGGCCGATCGCGTCGGTGAGCACCAGCACCAACCGTCTGCCGGTCGGTTCGACGAGGCGGGACCAGTGCCACGCCTTGCCCGCCGCACCGACTTCCAGCAGCAGGTCGTCCGGCGATTCCTTGGAGCAGTCGAGCTGGTAGTGCCGCACGTCGCGGAAGGCGCCCTGACGCCGCAGCAAGCCGAGGAACTCCCGTGCCGTCCGCCGCCAGATGTCCATCGAGGACCCGATGTCGGTGACCAGCGCGACGTCGAACCGGCGCCACGGCGCGGGCTGCCACTCCGGCAGCCACAGCCCGTCCTGCGCGGCGCGGACGGCCGTGCCCTCCTCGTCGAGGACGGTGCGCCACGGGGACGGCGTCTTGCGCATGAACGGTCGCAACGCGTGCGCGATCCCCCGCGCGTCGGGCAGTGCGGGAAGGGTCGGCAGCACGAGCGGGCCGGCCTCGGATCGCACGACGAGCGAGGCGAACGCCGTGTGGCCCAACGGATCCGGCTCCGGTTCCGGCTCCTCGTCCACCTCCTCCTCAGCGTCGTCGCCGGTGTCGGCGACATCGGTTTCCGGCACGTCCGCCGCCGGCTCGGTCAGCGGCGTGGGCGCGGCGGGCTCCGCTGTCTCCCGCAGGTTCTCCGGCGGGCGGAGCTTTCCGCTGAGCCACAGGACATCGCGCAGTTCGTGATAGGTCAGGCCGGCGGTGCCGATGCCGTCGTCCAGACCCCGCGCTCCGGCGAACTCCCCGAGCACGGCGGAGTCACCGGCCTCCGGCTCATCGGCCCGGTCAAGTGCCTCCGGGCGGCCTTGGCTCATTCAAGCTCCGCCGACAGGGGATGCCAGATCGCGGTCAGCAGGTCGTTCCAGTCGGCGTCGTGCTGGTAGGCCCCGGAGGTCACGAGCTGCGTCGCCAGGTGGACGGCGTTGAGCAGCTGGTCGGAGGCCAGACCGCCGAGCTGTCCGCTGCGTTCCAGGAAGTCCGTGATCAGCCGCGCCAGGTCGACGCCGTCCGCCTCGCCGAAGTGCGCCGCGACCATGCTTCCCAGCTGGTCGAAGTCCGGCGGCCCGACGTGCAGCTTCAGGCACCGGCGCAGGAAGGCCGGCGGGAACTCGCGCTCGCCGTTGCTGGTGATGATGACGATCGGGAACTCGCGGCAGCGCACGACTCCCTCCCGCACCACCGCGGAACCGCCGCGGTCGGCGGTCAGCACCCGCATCTCGGACTGCTTGGCGGCGAACCGGACGAGTTCGGGGATGTCGTACTCCCCCTCCTCGAAGACGTTGAGCAGGTCGTTGGGCAGGTCGATGTCACCCTTGTCGAGCTCGTCGATCAGCAGAACCCGAGGAAGGTCGTACGGCAGCAGCGCGGTGCCGAGCGGGCCCAGGTGGATGTAGTCACCGAGATCCGAGTCGGCCGGGATCTCCGGAGAACGGTCCGCCGCGGCCTGCACCCGCCCGATCGCGTCGTAGAGGTAGAGGCCGTCCTTGAGCGCCGTGCGGCTCGTGACCGGCCAGCGCAGCACCGGTCCCAGCCCCAGCTCCCTGGACACGAGATAGGCCAGCGACGACTTGCCGGTGCCGGGATTCCCGGTCACCAGGAGAGGGCGGCGCAGGTAGATCGCCGCGTTCACCATCGACACCTCGCGGGGATGGGGCTTTCTCCTGGTGGCCCGCAACGCTCCGACTCTGCGGTCGCCCTCACCCCTGTCGTCGTTCGGCCGGAAGACCTCACCGGAACCGGTGAACTTCCGCCACGGCGGAGCTTCCGGCACCTCGGCCAACGGCGAGGAGGCCACCCGGCCGGTGCCTTGGTAGACCTGCCATCCGGTATTCGCGTTCACGCCACCGACACCCTTTCCGGTGGCGCCGGATACAGCGGCACCACGACTCTCACCGGATCGTCCAGCAGTACTGTCAGTTTCTCGCCGACATGTCCAGGTACCGCGCCCTGTTCGAACGCGGTCACCCTGGCCAGGCGAAGCCGCTCCAGCAGATCGTGGGGATCGCCGGCACCGTGCAGGAGGCTTTCGGCCACGGCCACGAACTCCACTGAGTCACACCTCTCGCGATGCCACAGAATCAGCGGAACACCAGCGCGCAGGGCAGCCGCGACTTCATCGCGACCGACCATCTCCGCGGACGGCGGAGCGCTCAGCACCAACGAGACCAGCTTCGGCGTGCGCGCGAACGCGGAAGTCAGCCTCCGCAGCCCGTCCTCGTTCGCGGGCCTGCTCCACCACGCGGATTCCCGCTGCACCGCACCGGTGTCGCTGAGCTGGGACCGCAACTCGTCCCACCGGTCGTGCCACCACCGGTACCACTTCAGCGTCGCCATTCGTTCCAGGCTCCGCACGACCACCGGATAACGGCAGCCCATCGGTTCGGGAATCAGCGAGTCCGTCTCCCACGGCCACTGATCCACGTCGAGGTTGATGATCTCGCTCGGCAACACGAACTCGATGCGGATGTTCGGGCGGAACCTCGCCCATTCCGCTTCAACCTCTTCCACCAGTTCGGCGACGCGCACTTTCACCGACTCGAGATCGCCGACGACGTCCTCACCGCGCATCGGTGACCAGTCGCCGGACTGGCCGAGCTGCCGCCAGTGCGACAGCCGGTACTCCTCGCCCGCCGCTCCCTCGCGCTGAACCTGGAGGATCAGGTAGGCGTCCGACCGGGGCGGCGGCATCGTCCTGGCAGGCGCCTCCGCTGCCGCGCGGCGCACGGCGACGAGTTCGGCGGACAGTCCCATGTGCGCGGCCTGCCGGTCGGACCACAGCCGCAGTTCCGCCGCCAGTTCCGGCCGGACCCTCATCGCGAGGTGTTCGACGAAGACGAGCGGTTTGGGTGTTCCACTCGGGTCGGCGTTGAGCGTTTCCAGCGCGCGCAGCACATCCACGTAGCCGGCCTGCGCGGACAAGCTCGGCGCCGTGAGACCGACGACGGCGTGGTAGATCTCGGCGACGTCCGGCAACACCGCCCCGTCCAGCAACCGGAACAGGTTCTCGCTTTCCTGCTGCGACCACAGTCTCGGTGCGGTCATCGACTGCACGACGTCCCGCAGTTCGGCCACGTGGACGGAGCCCTGCTCGATCCGCTCCAGCACGACCATCAGGGTCGTCAGTCCGTCGGGATGTCGTTTGCACACCTCGGCCACGCTGTACAGATGGCTGGTGACGTTCGCGTGCTCTTCGAACGGCAGGTCGCCGAGTTCGTCGCACATCATCCGCACGAAGAGATTGCGTCCACTGCGATCCTTCAGGGAGGGAATCCGCCGCAAGCCTTCGACCAGGGGCCATAGAGCACCGCGATCAGCGCTCTGCTCCGCCAGCGGCATGTGCGGCCTCCTGTTCGAGGTCGGTGATCGAAGTACGGCAGTGATCCATCGCTGTCACCGCAACGCTTCGAGGACGCCGAACGTTACATAGGCGCGGGGCGTCCGCCTGTCAGGCGCCGCACGGCTTCAGCCGAATGGCGCACCGGAATCGAATCGCCCTCCAGTTCCCGCAGCACGCGGAGAAGGTCGGCCAGGCCGCCCTCGAAGTCCTGGCACGTGCGCACCAGTTCGAACACGTGCAGGCGGGCGCGCTGGTGGTGTGGCACGGCATCGCCGATCTCCGGACGCAGACGCGACAACACCGTGCGGCGGCCCGGCTCATCCCGGATGGAAGGCACCGTCAACAGGGCGTTGACCAGGTCCGTCACCTCGTCGCCGGTCGTCGGCAGCGGCGGTGCCGAGTGGAGGTGGACGTCGCCGTTGATGACGCCTGCCTGCACCAGATCGCCGTGCACCTCGCCGGACATGTCGTTGGTGGACTGAGTCGGCTCCTCCGTCATGTCCATCAGGCTGACACAGTCGCTTCTGCCAGAGCGGCCATCACCGCGGCGACACCGGGCGGATCGGGCGGGTCGCCGTAGGTCGCGATGTGGATCTCGCGCCCGAACCCGGTGTCGGTGGCGTGCACGTCCGGCCGCCGGTGGGCCTGCAACGCGAGCCCTGGCAGGAGCGCGACCCCCGCACCGGCCGCCACGAGCGCCTGCACGACGACGATCTCGTCGCTGTGCGAGACAACGCGCGGCGTGAAGCCTTCTCGGCGGCACACGGCGTCCAGTTCCTCCTGGCAGCGCTCGCACCCGCCGATCCACGCGGAGTCGCGGTGGTTCGCGAGGCTGTCGTCCGGCTGGCGGCTGACCAGGTTGATCGTGTCGTCACCGATGTGGACGAACCGGTAGCCCTCCTCCACCGGGTCGCCGGCGTGCCGGAAGACGAGGGCTACCTCGATCTCGCCGTGCCGCAGCATCTGCAACGCCTCGACCGGGTGCTGCTCGAACAGGCTCAGCTCAAGCCCGGGGTGCTTCCCGGCCAGTGCGACGGCCGCGCGAGGCACGATCGTGCTCAACGTGGAGGCGTTGGCGGCCAACCGGACCTGGCCCGCCTGCAGGCCGACCTGGGCGGCGAGTTCGTTGGTCGCGGCGTCGACGCGGCCGACGATCTCGGCCGCGCGGTTGGCCAGCAGGAGTCCTTCCGGCGTCAGGCGAATCCCGCGCCTGACCCGTTGCACGAGCTTGACGCCCGTGGCGGTTTCGAGCCTCGACAGGTGGTGGCTCACCGACGGCTGCGAGTAGTGCAGTTGCCTGGCCGCTTCGGTCACCGAGCCGTGCCGGGCGACCGCGGCCAGGACCTTGAGGTGCACGAGGTTCAGCACACATCAACGTTATCAATGTGTCCGAGCTGAAGTTGGCATTGGACGTCATACAACAGCTGTTCCATGCTGGTGCGCATGACCAAGGTGACGTGCGACCTCTCGATCTCACTCGACGGCTACTCGGCCGGGCTGGACCAGACCGAGGACCGCCCGTTCGGCGACGACGGCGGTGACGGCTGGGGCAGCAAGCTGCACGCGTGGATGGAGGATCCCGCGGAGTTCGAGCGCCAGATGGACACGCTGAGCCAGAGCAAGGCGTTCATCATGGGGCGCAACATGTTCGGCCCGGTGCGCGGTGACTGGGACCGTCCGTGGAACGGGTGGTGGGGCGACAATCCTCCTTACCACGGACCGGTTTTCGTGCTCACCCATCACCCGCGCGACCCGCAGCCGATGGACGGCGGTACCACGTTCCACTTCGTCACCGACGGCATCGAGGCCGCGTTCGAGCTGGCGCGGGAGGCGGCCGGGGACGGCGACATCTCCATCCACGGCGGGGCTTCCACCATCAACCAGTACCTCGCTGCGGGCCTGATCGACGAACTGCGGCTGCGGATCGTGCCGATCACGCTCGGCGCCGGCACGCGGCTGTTCGACGGGGTCGGCCAGCTGAACCTCGAGCAGGTCGAGTCGCGGGCCGGGAGCTCCTTCACGCACGTGACCTATCGCGTGGTGGGCCGAACGGCGTCTTGATCGCTCCACTTCGTCAGGCCAAGGTGAGAGGTGTTCACGTACCTGAACACCTCGGAAGCCGACGGCGTCAGACGAGGAGCACGGATGCGGAAACGCGCGACAGTCGTCCCACTGCTGGCACTGCTCAGCCTGATCCTGCCCGCCCCTGCGACAGCTCAGCCGACCAACACGGTCGTGTCCGGGCAGGCCAGGTTCCAGATCCTCTCCCCCACCCTCGTGCGAAGCGAGTTCGCCGGGGACCGCAGGTTTGAGAACGCGGCCACTTACAACGTTGTAAATCACACCTTCCCCCGCACGGCCTACAGCTCGCGGGTCGAGAACGGCTGGCTGGTCATCACGACCTCGGCGATGACCTTGCGGTACCGCGTGGGTTCCGGACCGTTCCGCGCGGACAACCTCGAACTCAGGACGGCCGGCACGACCGCGTCCCCGTGGCGGCGGGTGGTCTGTGCGACCGGGCAGCTGTGCGAGGCCGAGGACCAGCAACGGGAGGGCATGCTGGTGGCGGCCGACCACACCGGCCACACCGGCGCGGGCTTCGTCGCCGGGTTCTCCTACGCCAACAACGGCGTCACCGCCACCGTCCGTGCGACCAGCGCGGGCAGGCACCGGCTCGTCGTGAAGTACGCGAACGGCCAGGGCGGCGACGGCAAGCACGAGAACCGCACGCTCGGCCTCAGCGTCGACGGGCAGTCGGCACGGCAGATCACGTTGCCCGCGACCGCGGACTGGGGTGACTGGAGGCAGGCCGAGACCGAGATCGACCTGTCCGCCGGTGAGCACCGGGTCTCGCTGACCCGGCGCGCCACCGATTCCGGCAACGTCAATGTTGACAGCCTGGCCCTGCTCACCGCCGGCCAGGCTTATCCGGGTGACCGGGCGCTGGACGACTGCCGGTTCGGCACCAGCTGCGAGGCGGAGAACGGCGCGCTCACCGGTCCGGCCAAGATCGCCGACGAGCACGCCGGATTCGCCGGGACCGGGTTCGTCGCCGAACTGGTCGGCGGCACGCGGTTGCGCCAGCCCGTGAGCGGGGTTCCGGCCGCGGGCACGTATCCGGTGGTTCTGAGGTACGCCAACGGGGTCGGGGGCGACGGCAGGCACGAGCCGCGGACCGTCTTCCTCAACGGACAGGCGGTGACGTTGCCGGTGACGGCGAACTGGGCGACGTGGGCGACCACGACCGCGCGGATCGCGTTGCCCGCGGGCACTTCCGACCTCACCGTCACGTGTCCGGCCACCGGGTGCCACGTCAACCTCGACACGATCGGGATCAACAACTCCACCCAGCACCTGGCGCTCGGCGGCTACCGGCGTTCGCTGGACGGCTACACCGGCGACAACGGGGATCCCCGCCTCTACCCCGGGCTGATGTACCGCGACGGCTGGTACCTGCTGGACGACACGAGTTCCGCCTACACCAACGGCACTCCACGGCCGGATCGCGGCGCACAGCCGTACCAGGACGGTTATGTGTTCGGCTACGGCCAGAACCACAAGACCGCGCTGGGCGACCTGGCGACGTTGACCGGCGGGCCGAAGTTGTTGCCGCGCTGGGCTTACGGCGTCTGGTACTCCGAGTACATCGACCGGACCGCAGCCGACTTCCGCGACCGCATCCTGCCCGCGTTCCGCCGGCACGGTGTGCCGCTGGACGTCCTGGTGGTCGACACCGACTTCAAGGCGCGCAACACGTGGAACGGCTGGCAGATGGACCAGGCGAAGTTCCCCGACCCGCAGGGGTTCCTGGACTGGGTGCACAACGAGGGCATGCACAGCACGCTCAACATCCACCCGAGCATCCAGGGCACCGACCCCGACTTCCCGAAGGCGCAGGCGACCGCGAAGGGCAAGCTGGCCAAGGGATCCTGCGCGGACTGCTACGTGTTCGACTGGGCAGACCCTGACCAGCTGCGCGCGTACGTGGAGCTGCACCAGAAGATGCCCACCGACTTCTGGTGGCTCGACTGGTGTTGCGACGGCTCGGGATCGTCGATGCGCGGGGTCACCGCGGACACGTGGATCAACGAGCAGTACGCGAAGATGGGCGCGTTCGCGTTCTCCCGCGGGTTCGGTTCACTACAAGCCGGTGGTTACAGCGGTTCCGGGCCACTGCAGACCGGACCGTGGGCGGAGAAGCGCACCACCCTGCACTTCACCGGCGACACGTCGTCGACGTGGGGCGCGATGAAGGGCACCATCGGCTACACCTCCGCCGAGGGCGTGTCGACCGGGATGTCCTCGATCAGCCACGACATCGGCGGCCACAACGACACCACCGGCCTGCGCGGGTCCGAGACCTACCTCGACAACGGCCAGGTGCGGTACACCACCAAGCTGCCGGACGACCTGTACGCGCGGTGGGTGCAGCTGGGCTCGTTCCAGCCGATCACCCGCCTGCACAGCAACCACGGCGACCGCCTGCCGTGGCAGTACGGACCGGCCGCGCAGGCGTCCGCGACGAAGTTCCTGAACCTGCGCGAACGCCTGGTGCCGTACATCTACACGCTGGCGGAGCAGGCGAACCGGACCGGCCTGCCGGTGGTGCGTCCGGCGTATCTGGAGTACCCGTCCAGCCCGGAGGCGTACTCCACTGTGGACAGCCAGTTCCTGCTCGGGCCGGACGTGCTGGTCGCGCCGATCACCACGCCCGGCGACACCGGCTCGACGCGGGTGTGGTTCCCGCCCGGCCAGTGGACCGACTACTTCACCGGGCAGGTCTACCAGGGCAACACCTGGGCGACCGTCAGCGCGGGCCTGGACACCATGCCGGTGTTCATGCGCGCGGGCGGGATGCTGGTCGAACGCACCGACAACGTCACCAACGACGTGCAGAACCCGACCGGCTCGCTCACCGTGCACGTGACGGCCGGTGCGCGCGGCGAGTTCACGCTGTACGAGGACAAGGGACGCACGCGCATCCAGCAGTTCGGCGACACGATCGTTCTGCTGTCCAACAAGGTGTCCAAACGCGACTGGAGGTTCGTCGTGCACAAGGCGGACGGGTCCAGTCACGTCGTCAACGCTGGCAACACTCCGGCGGTGGTCAGTCTTCGGGCACCCAGGTGAGCAGTCGCACCTTCGCGACGGTGCGGACGTGCTTGCGCATCGCGGCGGCGGCCTTCTTCTGGTCGCCCGCCGCGATGGCCTCGTAGATCGCGGTGTGCTGAGCCAGCGAACGGGACGGGCGGCCCGGCTGGCGCAGCGACTCGGTGCGGCTCTCGGTGATCTGGCCGGCGATCGCCTTCATGAAGTCGGCCAGTAGCGAGCTGTGTGCGGCGGCCGTGACAGCGGCGTGGAAGCGGCGATCCCCTTCCACGCCGTTCTCGCCCTCGGCGATCTCGTCGCGCATGAAGTCCAGGGCCAGCCGGATGTCCTCCAGCTCGGCGTCCGTGCGGCGTTCGGCGGCGAGTTCGGCCAGCTTGGTCTCGAGGGCCTCACGGGCCTCCAGCACCTCGGGGAGGCGCTTGCGGCGTTCGACCAGCTGCTCGACCGGCTCCACGTCCAGGGTGTCGCGCACCAGGTAGGTGCCGCCGCCGTGCCGGGCCTCGACCAGGCCCTGGACCTCCAGGACCACGATCGCCTGCTTCACCGACGCGCGGCTCACGCCGAGGCTCGCGGCGAGGTCGCGTTCGGGCGGCAGCTTGTCGCCCGCCTTCAGCCCCGCCTCGCTGACGTGCGCGCGCAGGCGTTCGAGCACCTGCTCGTACAGGCGGGACTTCACCATCGGCCGCAGTGCCTCGGACATCTGCCCAGGATAACCGGTCAAGTGGCTCAGCCACTAGGCCACCTCTTGACAGCTGGTGGACAGTGGGCGGAAAGTGGCTGAGCCACTTGGCCACTGTGCCCTAGGACAGCCCCAACGACGGGAGCCCCTGATGTCCGCCGAACTCATCTCGATACTCGTGCTGGTCGTGGTGTTCGTGATCGCCACGACCAGGTCGATCAACATGGGAGCGCTCGCGTTCGCCGCGGCCTTCGGGGTCGGCACGCTGGTCGCGGACATGAAGGCCGACGACATCTTCAAAGGCTTCCCCGGCTCGTTGTTCGTCGTGCTGGTCGGTGTGACGTTCCTGTTCGCCATCGCCCGCGCCAACGGCACCACCGACTGGCTGGTGCACGCGGCGATCCGGCTGGTGGGCGGTCGGATCGCGTTGATGCCGTGGGTCATGTTCGCCATCACCGGCGTGCTGACCGCGATCGGCGCGGTGAGCCCGGCCGCGGTCGCCATCGTGGCGCCGATCGCGATGGGGTTCGCCGCCAAGTACAGGATCAGCCCGCTCCTGATGGGCGTCATGGTGGTGCACGGCGCGCAGGCCGGCGGGTTCTCCCCCATCAGCATCTACGGCACGATCGTGAACGGCATCGTGGCCAAGGAAGGCCTGCCGGGCAACGAGATCGTGCTGTTCCTGGCCAGTCTCGTGGTGAACCTGCTGATCGCGGCCGTGGTGTTCGTGGTGCTGGGCGGCATGAAGCTGGCCCGGCAACCGCTCGACGCGCCCGCTCTGGTCCGCACCGGCGGCGGTGGCTCGAGTGAGGACGAGCCCGAGGAAGAAGAACGGGTCTCGCTGACCACGCCGCGCATCGCCACCCTCGTCGGACTGGCCGCGCTCGTGGTGGCGGCGCTGGTGTTCGACCTCGACGTCGGCCTCGCCGCGATCACGGTGGCCGTGCTGCTCAGCGTGGTGTGGCCGGAGACGAGCAAGCAGGCGATCACCCAGATCACCTGGCCGACGGTGCTGCTGATCTGCGGCATCCTCACCTACGTCGCCGTGCTGCAGACGATGGGCACGATCAAGTGGGCGGGCGACTCGGTCGCCAGCGTCGGCGCTCCCCTCATCGCCGCGCTGCTGATCTGCTACATCGGCGCGATCGTGTCCGCGTTCGCCTCGTCGGTCGGCATCATGGGCGCGCTCATTCCGCTGGCCGTGCCGTTCCTGCTGCAAGGTGACGTCAGCGCGGTGGGTCTGATCGCGGCCCTCGCGGTGTCCGCGACCGTGGTCGACGTGAGCCCGTTCTCCACCAACGGCGCGCTGGTGCTGGCCGGTGCGCAGGACGTCGACCGCGACAAGTTCTTCAAGCAGCTCATGGTCTACGGCGGAATCATGGTCGCGGCAGCGCCGCCGCTGGTCTGGCTCGCCCTCGTCGTTCCCGGAATCTGGTGAGCCTGATGTTCCCCTTGTCCTCCGACCGCGTCGCACTCCGCTTCGGCGACCGCGTGCTGACCCACACCGAACTGGCTTCCCGCGCGGGAGCCCTGGCACAGCAGCTGTCCGGGCTTCCCAGGGTCGCGATCTGGGCCACGCCGACCATCGAGACCTGCGTCGCCGTGGTCGCCGCGCTGCTCGCCGGGGTGCCCGCCGTGCCGATCAACCCGAAGGTCGGCGAACGCGAACTCGCGCACATCGTGTCCGACAGCGCGCCCGCGAACATGCTCGTGGCTCCCGGTGCTCGGCTGCCGTCCGGTCTGCGGTCGGTGCCGCGCCGGGACGTCACGCTCGACGCAGGCGCCTTCGAGCCGTTCGCCGAGCCTGGCGGCGAGGCTCCCGCGTTGATCGTCTACACCTCGGGCACCACGGGCTCCCCCAAGGGCGTCGTGCTGCCGCGCCGGGCGATCGTGTCCACTTTGGACGCGGTGGCCGAGGCGTGGCAGTGGACTTCCGACGACGTCCTGGTGCACGCGCTGCCGTTGTTCCACGTGCACGGGCTGATCCTCGGCGTGCTCGGCCCGTTGCGCCGCGGTGGCACGCTGTGGCACCTCGGCAAGTTCTCGACGGCTGAGCTCACGCGGGCGTTGGACGGCGACGGCACGATGATGTTCGGCGTGCCGACCATGTACCACCGCATCGCGGAGGAGGTCGGCGAGAACACGGGCCTCGGTGCCGCGCTGGGCAAGGCTCGCCTGCTGGTGTCGGGTTCGGCGGCGTTGCCCGTGCGCGACCACGAACGCATCGCCGCGGCCACCGGACAACGCGTGGTCGAGCGCTACGGCATGACCGAGACGCTGATGAACACCAGCGTGCGCGCGGACGCCGAACGCCGGCCCGGCGCGGTCGGCGTGCCGCTGCCGGGAGTCGAGGTTCGCCTCGTCGGCGACGACGGTGGTGTGCTGGACGAAACCGGTGCGGTGGGCGAGATCCAGGTGCGCGGGCCGAACCTGTTCACCGAGTACCTCAACCGGCCCGACGCCACCGCCGAGGCGTTCGCGGACGGCTGGTTCCGCACCGGCGACGTCGGCACCCGCGACCTCGACGGCTACTACCGCATCGTCGGGCGCAAGGCGACGGACATCATCAAGAGCGGCGGGTACAAGATCGGCGCGGGCGAGATCGAGAACGCCCTCCTCGAACACCCCGCGGTCGCCGAGGTGGCCGTGACCGGCGAGCCCGACGACGACCTGGGCGAGCGGATCATCGCCTGGGTCGTGCGGGCCGGTGAGGTGCCCGCCGACGAGCTGGTGGACCACGTCGCCCGGCTGCTCACCCCGCACAAACGGCCGCGGGTCGTGCGGTTCGTCGAGTCGTTGCCGCGCAACGACATGGGCAAGGTGATGAAGCGTGCGCTCCGGACGTGAGCCGGCCCGCGCGGTGATCGATCTGGTGGCGTCGGGGTTCGCGGAGCTGCCCGACGACTCCTCGCCGTCCACGGTGGATGGTCCGCTGGGCTGGCACGGGTACGACCTCGCGGTGGCACAGGCGTCTGAGCGCACCGGCGAGCGCGAGTCCGTCGTCTGCGGCGTCGCGGAGATCGGCGGCGTCACGGCCGTGGTCGTGGCGTTCGAGTTCGGTTTCCTCGGCGGTTCTCTGGGAACCCGCACCGGCGCTCGCATCGAGCAGGCGTTCACCCATGCCCGCGAACTGCGCCTGCCGGTGGTGTCCCTGGTCGCGACCGGTGGCAGCCGCATGCAGGAGGGCACCCCGGCCCTGATGCAGCTCCCGCGCATCGCGCGCCAGATCGCGTTGACGCGCGGAGCAGGCCTGCCGCATGTCGCCGTTCTGCGCGACCCCACGACCGGCGGCGGCTGGGCCACGCTCGGCGCGGGCGCGGACGTCGTGCTGGGGCTGCGAGGTGCCCAGGTCGGGTTCGCCGGATCACGGGTCCGCCCGCCGGGTTACTCGGTGACGCAACAGTTCGCGGCCGGTCTGGTCGACCAGCTCGTGCCACCGGACGAACTGCGCGACCGGCTGGAACGGTGGCTGAAGCTGCTCACCACACCCGCGGGCGAACCCGCACCTGTGCCAAGGGCCTTGGGTGCGAAGACGGTCCCGGAGACCGGATGGGACGCGGTGCTGCGGGCCCGTGCGCCGAGCCGTCCGCGTGCCGAGGAGTACCTGGCCGCCTACTTCGACTGGCACGAACCGATCAACGGCGACCGCGCGGGCGGTGTCGACGCCGGCGTGCTGTGCGGGTTCGGGCACCGCGACGGCAGGACAGTCGCCTACGCGGCCCAACGCGGCACGGCCACCCGACCGGCGGGGTTCCGCACGGCCGCGCGCCTCGTCAAACTCGCCGACCGGCTCGGCATCCCGGTGCTGACGCTCGTGGACACACCGGGCGCCGCCAACGACGCGGCGGCGGAGAAAGCAGGGATCGGCGCGGCCATCGCGGAGATGTTCACCGCGATCGCCGCCACACGCGTTCCGGTGACGACGTTGCTGATCGGCGAGGGCGGATCCGGTGGCGCACTGGCGTTCGCCGCTCCCGACCGGATGTGGGCGACGCCCGACAGCTACCTCGCGGTGATCTCGCCCGAGCTGGCGGCGGCGATCCTGAAGCGCGACCCGTCGCAGGTGCGGGCGACCGCGGACCAGTTGCGGCTGCGGCCGCAGGACCTGGTCGAGCTGGGGATCGCGGCAGGCGTCGCCGAACTCGACCAGGCCCCTGAACACGCGACTGATCAGGCGACGACCAGGTAGGTGAGCGCCTCACCGCGCACGCCCTGCCCGTCGCGGCGGGCCTGCCGCTGCCCGGCTCGATCGCGGCTAAGCAGCCCGCGGAATCGTGAACACCCGCACGAACGTGTCGAGCAGCTTCTTGCGGCCGCTCAGGTCCACCAGCCCGTCCCTGACCATGGTCATGATCCCCCGGTAGGACGCCGGCGCGTCGGCGGGGACGTGGGCGGTGATGATCAGGTCGGGCTTGACCGGGGCGGCGCCGAGGCCGGTCGTGAGGTCGCCGTCGGTGATCACGGCGTGCACCACGACGTCGCGGACGTGGATCTCCCAGCACGCGGTCAGCCCGGCGGCCTGGGCCGGCTGGAACACGGCACGGAGGTTGAGCACGAGGCCTTCCGGTGAGATCACGTCGCCCGGTTGCGGTTCGCCGAGCTGGGTGGCGCCCCAGCGGGCCAGGGCCAGCACGGCCGGTTCCAGGTCGCGGCCGACGTCGGTCAGGGCGTAGACGACGCCGCGCTGCGGGGCCGGGGCCACCTGGCGTTCCACGATGCCTGCCTGTTCCAGCTCCTTGAGCCGGGTCGCCAGCACGTTCGTCGGGATTCCCGCCAGGCCGGTCTGCAGCTCTGTGTAGCGACGCGGCCGGACGACGAGGTTGCGCACGATCAGCAACGCCCACCGCTCGCCCACCAGCTCCAGCGCTCGGGCGAGACCGCAGTACTGACCGAAGTCACGTCGCTTCACGCACTCAGCGTAGCAAGCTTGCCGACGCGCAGCCAATGGCGTAAGCGGAAGCACACTTGCAAAAACGAAGTGACCCCGTTTACCGTCGTTGCCCTCACCCTCGAACGTGAAGGACGTGCGATGACCGCGCTGCTCGAACGCACCAACAACACGGCCTCGCGCTGGCCGTTCCTGTCACGTGGTGCCGGCTTCGCGGGCATCTCGACGGCGATGGTCGTGATCCTGGTGGCGGCCGGGGCGCCGACGCCGCTGCTGCCCATCTACCAGCACCAGTGGGGGTTCCAGCCGTGGGTGCTGACTCTCGCGTTCGGCGTCTACGCGTTCTCGCTGCTGGTCGCGATCCTGGTGATCGGGTCGCTGTCCGACCACATCGGACGGAGGCCGCTGATGATCAGCGCACTCGCGATCGACCTGGTGGCGATGCTGATGTTCCTCGCGGCGCCGTCGATCGGCTGGGTCATCGCCGCGCGGGTCGTGCAGGGTGTGGCCACCGGCGCGGCGTCGAGCGCGCTCAGTGCGGCCGTGGTCGAGCTCGCGCCTGAGCGGTTCAAGAAGCTCGGCGCCCAGATGACCAGCATGGCGCCGCTCGCGGGGCTGGCGATCGGCGCGCTCTTCGCGGGTGTGCTGGCCGAGTTCGCGACCGACGCGCCGTTCGCGGTGTGGCTCGTGCTCGCCGTGGTGATCGCGGCGCTGACGGTCTTCGCGGTGTTCACGCCGGAGACCGCGACGCGCAAGCCGGGTGCGCTGGCATCGCTGAACCCGCGCATCTCGCTTCCCGGTCAGGTGCGCAGGCTGTACTGGACGACGGTGCCGGGGATCGTCGGCGGGTTCATGACGATGACGCTGTTCATGGGACTGGTGCCCGCGCTGCTGGTGGCCGTGTTCAAGGTGGACAGTCCGATCCTCGGCTCGCTGCTCGCGGCGTTCGCCCTCGCCACCGCGACCGCCGGCTCGGCGCTCACGAGCCGGTTCCGCCCGCCAACGCTGAGGATCGCCGGTCTGAGCGCGATGATCGTCGGCGCCGTTCTGTTCATCGGCAGCATCGGCGCCACCTCGCTGACGCTGCTCTGGGCCGCGGCGATCATCGGCGGCGGCGGGATCGGCGTCTCGTTCGCCGGCACGACCCGAGGGCTCGTGCCGGAGGTCGCGCCGCACGACCGCGCGGGGCTGTTCACCGCGGTCTTCTTCGTCGGCTACCTCGCCATGGGCAGCTCGGCGATCATCGCGGGACTGTTCATCGGCGTCGCCGGAGCGGCGTCCACGGCGACGGGTTTCGGTGTCGTCATCGCGATCGTGACGCTGTTCGGCGTGGTCGCCGCCGCCCGGCTCAACCGGAGCTGATCCGGTCGGCGTGGATGTGCGTGCGCATGCCCTGCGGGTCGAACAGGATGACCAGCTCGACCGCGCCGCCGTCGGCGCTGCCCAGCCAATGCGGTGACGACGTGTCGAACTCCGCCGCCTCACCGGCGGACACCGTCAGGTCGAGGTCGTCGAGCACCAGCCGCAAGCGTCCGTTGAGGACGTACAGCCACTCGAACCCGTCATGGGTCTGCAACGTGGGTTCGAGTGGTTCCGGCGTGGCGGGGATGAGCATCTTGAACGCCTGCACCCCGCCCGGCCGCCGGGACAGCGGCACGAACGTCATCCCGAACCGGTGGATCGGCTTGAGGTGGATGCGGGGATCACCGGTGCGCGGGGCGCCGACGAGGTCGTCCAGCGGCACGTCGTAGGTGCGCGCCAGCGGAAGCAGCAGTTCCAGGGTGGCGCGGCGTTGCCCGCTCTCCAGCCGGGACAGGGTGCTTTCCGAGATTCCGGTCGTAGTCGCGAGGTCGGCGAGGGTGATGCCGCGATGACGCCGCAACGCACGCAGGCGCGGACCTACCCCGTCGAGCACTTCTTCCGTTTCGCGGTTCACGAGCCGCCATCTTGCCAGAGCGGCAAGTTTTCGTGCCAGATCCGGCCACTGTTGACCAAGGTGGCCACATGACACGCAAGACAGCGGCCCTGGTGCTCGCACTCCTGCTCACCCTCGCGGGCTGCTCGTCCGGGCCCGCGCTCCACGACGGTTTCCGGCACGAGCACACCGACGTCGACGGCGTCCGCATGCACTACGTGACCGGCGGCAGCGGGTCCCCGGTGGTGCTGCTGCACGGCTGGCCGCAGACCTGGTACGGCTGGTGGCCGATCATGCCCGCGCTCGCCGAACGCCACACCGTCTACGCCCTCGACCTGCCCGGCCTCGGCGACAGCACCGGTACACCCAGCGGTTACGACAAGGCCACCCTGGCGCGGTACGTCCACGCGCTGACCAAGAAGCTCAACCTGCGGAAGCCCGCGATCGTCGGACACGACCTCGGCGCCGCGGTCGCGTTCCAGTACGCCAGCCAGTTCCCTACCGACACGGCCAGGCTCGGCTACCTCGACCTGCCGCTGCCCGGACCGGCGATCGACGGCCCCACCTACCGGAAACTGAGCTGGCACATCGCCTTCCACGCACAGCCCGAGGTGCCGGAGGCCGTCGTCGGCAACGACGTGCGCGCCTACCTGAAGCTGTTCTACCCGCAGGTCTCCTTCAACGGCACGGCTTTCGGCGGGACCTCGACGCGGTCCCCGTTCACCGACGAGGAAATCGACGAGTATGCGCGCACGTACAGCAAACCGGAGGTCCTCAAAGGCGGCTTCGAGCTGTACCGCACCCTCGACAAGGACGTGAAGGACACCGAGAACGCCACCCCCGTCCAGGCGCCGACCCTGGTCATGGCCTCCCAGGGGCAGGCGCAGACCATCCGGGGCACAGCGGCCCCGCGGATGACGAACATCGTGCGCGCGTTGGACGTGCCGAACGCCGGGCACTGGCTGGTCGAGGAGAACCCTCAGTTCGTCACCGCGGAACTGCTGCGGTTCCTCAGCGAATGACCGGCATCCGGTCCGCCCACGGCAGCGCTTCCTCCAGCTGGGCCGCCAGCCGGATCAGCAGCGACTCCCCCGCGAGCGGCGCCACGAACTGGACGCCGAGCGGCAGCCCGTCCGCGGTCCAGTGCAGCGGCAACGAGAGCGCTGGCCGGCCGGTGATGTTCGCCAGCTGCGTGTACGGCACCCAGCCGAGGTTGTCGGAGATCATGTCGTCGACGAGCTTGGTGTGCTTCAGGAACCGCGCGGTGCCGGTCTTGAGCAGCACGTCGGTGGCCCGCTGCAACGACACCGGCAGGTCGAACGAGCCGACCTTGGGCGGCGGGGTCGCCAGCGTCGGCGTCAGCAGCAGGTCGTAGGACTCGAAGTACGTGCTCAACCGGCGGGTGTGCTCGTGCCGACGCTGAACCGCGTCCACGTAGTCGACGCTGCTCGTGGCCCGGCCCAGCGCGGCCATGAGCAGCGTGTCGCGCTCGAAGGCGATGTCCGGCGCGCCCGTCAGCCGCTTGGCGTCGGCGACCTTCCACGCGAGGTTCACGAACCACGTGAGCAGGAAGTCGCGGGCCAGCGCGGCGTCGTCGTAAGGCGCCTCGGGCAGTTCCTCGACCTCGTGGCCCAGCTCGGTCAGCACGCGCACCGCCGACTCCACCGCCGCGTACGCCTCGGCGTGCGGTTCCGGGTTGATCGCGGACGGCACCCGGACGCCGATCCGCAGCTTGCCGGGCGCTTCACCGACGCAGGACGCGAACGACGCCGCCGGCATGGCGGGCGAGTACGGCCCGGCCAGCTCGCCGCCGCAGATGACGTCGAGCATCGCGGCCGTGTCGCGCACGGTCCTGGACACCACGCCCTGCACCGCCGCGCCGTGCATCATCTCGGCGGTCTCCGGGCCGAACGGGGTGAGCCCGCGCCCCGGCTTGAGCCCGACGAGTCCGCAGCACGCGGCCGGGATCCTGGTCGAGCCACCACCGTCGTTCGCGCCGGCGCACGGCACGATCCCGGCAGCGACCGCCGCGGCCGACCCGCCCGACGAACCACCGGGCGTGCGTTCCAGATCCCACGGATTGCGCGCGGGACCCCAGGCCGTCGACTCGCTGATCGCCTTCGCGCCGAACTCCGGCAGGTTGGTCTTGCCGAAGATCACCAGGCCCGCGTCGAGCCAGCGCTGGACGACGGTCGAGTGCTCGGTGACCCGGTGCGCCTGCAACGAACGCGACCCGTTGGAGGTCGGCAGACCCGCGTAGTCCTGGCCCAGGTCCTTGATCAGGAACGGCACGCCGGCGAACGGCCCGGTGAGGTCGTCCAGCGACGGGACGGGCACGTCCCGCACGATCGCGTTGAGCCGCGGGTTCACCGCCTCGGCGCGTTCCCTCGCCACCGCGAGAAGTTCCGCCGCGGACACCTGCTTGTCCGCGACGAGCTGCGCCAGCCCGGTGGCGTCGTGCTTCCGGTACTCGTCGAAGTCCACGCGCTCAAGGTAGCCGCTCGACGACCCCGAAGATGGTTTCGCGCACGACGGCGGGGTTCTCCTGCGGGATGAGGTGCCCCGCGTCCTCGACCACGATCATCTTGCCGCGCGGGACGGCGGCCATCAGGTCGGCCGCCCACTGGTTGAACTTCGGCCGCCACTCGGCCATGCCCCGCTCGACCAGGCCCGCCTGCAGGCACACCGTCGGCACGTCCGGCGTGCCCTTGTCCTGCAGCCGGCGCATCACGGGCAGCGCGGACTCGATCTGCCGCGCCTCCCGGCTGCCCGCCCGCATCGCCCTGACGCTCGCGTAGTCGCGGGTCATGATCGCCACGTCGGCCTCGGCGATCTCCGGCGAGACGCCGTTGCGGAACGTCAGCCTCTTGATCAGCCCCTTGCCGCCGATGCGGGCCAGCAACCCCAGCAGCGTGAAGAAGCGGGCCGCGATCTTGGCGTTCCTCGTCGACATCACCTCGGCGAGGGTCGAGTCGACGAACACCATCCCCGCGACCCGCTCCGGGTGGCGGTCGGCGAACAGCCTGATGATCGGCCCGCCCCAGCTGTGCCCGACGAGCACCACCGGCTCGGTTTCCGTGGCGAGCACCGCGGTCAGGTCGTCGACGATCCGGTCGAGCGTGCGGTCGTGCGGGTCCTCGTCGCTGCCGCCGTAGCCCGCGCGGTCGTAGGACAACGTGCGGTAGCGGGCGCTGACCTCGCGCTGGGTGTGGATCCACGACGATCCGGGCGCGCTCATCCCCGCCTCGAACACGACCAGCGGCCCGTCGCCCTCCCCCGCCACCACGGTTCTCAGCTTCCGCCCGTCCGGCAGGGTGACGATCCGCTCGGTCAGGCCGGGCCCGGGATCGAGCATCGTGCTGCCTTTCACTGGTTCCAGCAGGGCGGGTGGCGTTCTTCCCAGAGCGCCGCGCTCTCCAGCTGCGCGGCCAGGGCGAGCAGGTCGGCGTCCTGGCGGTGGCGTCCGATGAGATGAACGCCGTGCGGCAGACTTTCACCGTCCACATGCGACGGAAGGGAAACCGCAGGCACACCAACGAGGTTCACCCACGGCGTGTGGCAGGACCAGCGCAACATCCGCTCGGCCTCGTCGCCGTCGTAGTACCCGATCGGGACCGGCGCGCCGTTCGTCGTGGGCGTGAGCACGACGTCGTAGTCGTCGACCCCGGCCAGCATCGTGCTGGCGTAGCGGGCGAGCAGAGCCTGGGAGGTGACGATGTCGTTGGCGGACAACGTGTCGTTGATGGAGAGGAGCTGTTGGGAGTACGACGACAGGAGATGTGTGCGGTCCTGCAACATCATCGCTTGCACCGCCACCCCCACGGAGTACGCGAACCACGTGACGATCGCCTGCCGCACCGGCTCGTCCCACCGGGCCGGGAGCGGGATCTCGCGAACGTCGTGACCGAGCCCGGTGAGCACTTCCGCCGTGCGCCGGACCGCGAGTTCCGCTTGTGGGTCAACGTCCTGGTCGAGTCCGGTGTCCGTCCACATCGCGACCTTGAGCGGGCGTTGGAGCGTCTTGGTGAAGCCGCCGGGGTGGCTCCAGCCGTAGAGATCGCCGGGTGCGGGATGCGCCATCACTTCGAGGAGAAGTACGGCGTCCTCGACCGTGCGCGCGATCGGGCCCTCGGTGGAGGCGACGAAGAACGACGTGGCGGGTGCCGCGCTGACCAGGCCGCGGCTCGGCTTCACCCCGACGAGATGGCAGGTGGCGGCAGGCGTGCGGATCGAACCCGCGCCGTCGCTGCCGTGCCCGACCGGCAGGAGTCCCGCCGCGACCGCCGATGCCGTGCCGCCGCTGGACCCGCTCGAGTAGCGGTCCAGCGCGTAGGGCGTCACGGACGGACGCGGGGTGACGTCGTTCTCGGTGTAGCAGGTGGAACCGAACTCCGGCGTGTTCGTCTTGCCGAGCACGACCGCGCCCGCCTGCCGCAGCAACCCGACGGCCCAGGAGTCCTCCCCCGGCACGAACTCGGCCATCGCCGCCGAGCCGAACGTCGTGCGGATGCCGGCGGTCGGAGACAGGTCCTTGATGCCCAGCGGCAGCCCGAGCAACGCCGGCCGCTCACCGGCGGCCAGTCGTTCGTCCGCGCGATCGGCCTCTTCCAGCGCCGATTCGGCACTGACGGTCACGAACGCGCCCAGCTCGGCGCCGAGCCGGTCGATGCGCGCCAGGTAGTGCTCGGTCAGTTCACGGGAGCTGATCTCCTTGGCGCGCAACGCACGCAGCTGTTGGGCGGCGGTGAGCTCGTGGAGGTCGCTCACGGCGTCACCGGCGTTGCGGTGAGCAGCTGGTGCGCCGACCGCGTCACCACGTCGAGCTCGCCGGGCGTCATCGGCCGGCCACCGAACATCCGCCGGTGCATCAGCGGGCCTTCCAGCAGGTTGCCGACCAGCGCCAGGTCCGGGACCTCGGCGATCTCACCGCGCCGCACGGCCCTGGCGATCGCGTCCACCACCGGCTGCGACCGCCGCGCGACCAGGGCGCGGAACGTGCGCTCCGCCTCGGGGTCCTGGCGCAGGTCGGCGAGGAAGCCGACCAGGCCGTCGTTCCACGGCTGGTCCCAGGCCTCTGCCAGGTCGGTGACGAACGCCCTGAGGTCGTCGAGGAGCGAGCCCGTGTCGAAGTCCGGCACCGGCGGCAGGAACTCGTCGAACACGTCGGCCACCAGCCGCGCCTTGCCGCGCCACCGCCGGTAGACGTCGGTCCGATGGGCGTTCGCCTGCGCCGCGACCTGGGTCAGCGTCAGCGCGTCGTAGCCGCCGGCGGTCAGCAACGACCACGCCGTCGCGAGCAACCGCTGTTCGAGCTCCGGGTCCCGCGGACGTCCCGCCACCGTCGGCCTCCATTTAGCAACAGGTTGTTGCGTTAACGTAGCACGAAGGTCATCGCGGCTCCAGGACACAGGTCGCCAGTTCGTTCATCGCGGTGTCGATGCCGATGTCGACTACCTTGCGCAGCAGGTCCGGACGGCGTTCGGTGCGGCCGACCCGCAGGCTGCCGAGCGGTGGGCGGATCTGCAGGCAGGCGGGGCGGGACGCGAGAACCTCTTCCTCCTCGATCCTGCCTTCCCTGCGGCGCAACCACGTCTCGACGACACCCGGCGCGTGCCGGGCGAACCAGCGCGACAGCACCATCCGTTCGCTACGAGACGGCGCCATGGGAACCTCGTCGGCCCGCACGGTGCGCAGGACGACGATGTGCGTGGCCTTCTGGGCGATCGCCGACCGCACCGGCACCATCTCGCTCATGCCGGCGTCGACGTACGGACGGCCGTCGATCATCACCGGTGGTCCGGCGAGCAGTGGCATCGCGGTCGACGCCCGCAGCGCGGCCTGCAGGCTCGGGACGTCGTGGATCCGGCCGAACAGGTCGGCGGATTCGCCGGTGAGGGCGTCCGTGGCCATCGGGTGGAACTCGACCGGATTGTCCAGGATGTCCTGGAAGCCCATCGGCATGACCTCGGTGTAGATGGTGTGCACGAGATGCCTCGTGTCCACGACCGGTTGCCGGCGGAAGGCGCGCATCGGGTTGATCGTGGACCGCATGACGGCCGGATCCCACCACGCGTGCTTGCTGCTGTCCGCGCGGCCGCACAACAACCACGCGGCGTTCAGCGACCCCGCCGAACTGCCGTAGACAGCGTCGAACATGGGCAGCAGCCCGAGCCGTTCGATCGCGACGGTCATGCCGCTCGAGTAGGCACCGCGCGAGCTTCCGCCTTCGATCAGCAACACCAGGCGGGCGTCGTCAGTGCGCTGTCCTGGCGTGGTTTGGTGCTGTTTGCGGTCACGCAGCAGCTGGAGCACGTCGTCAGTCACACAGTCGAGTGAACGTCACGCGGCCGCTCGCCGCTACCGGATTGCCCACTCCTGCTAGCGTGGAAGTGGAGATCATCGAAGAGGAGCTCGACGTGCTGGTGGGTGAAGACGACATCTCAGGGTGAGCCCTGGATGTGACAGGCCATCGAACCCGATGGCCGTCTTGTCGTCCCCTTGTCCACTCGCGCCGCGACTGGTCGCGCGCAGGCACATCCCGAGGTCTCACCCATGTCCATCGTCCTGTCGAACCTGTCGTTCGCCTGGCCGGACAACACCCCTGTGTTCGACGGCCTGTCCGCCACCGTGCCGGACGGCCGCACCGGTCTGGTCGCCCCCAACGGCGCCGGCAAGTCGACGCTGCTCAAGCTCGCGGCCGGAGCGCTGACGCCGAACGACGGCAGCGTGTCCGTCGACGGCGTGCTCGGCTATCTCCCGCAGGACCTGCCGCTCACCGCCGAGCTGACCGTCGCCGAGGTGCTCGGCGTCGCGGCGGTGCTGAGCGCGATCAAGGCCGTCGAGTCCGGTGACGCCGGCGAGGAGCACTTCACCACCATCGGCAACGACTGGGACCTCGAGGAACGCACTCGCGCCCAGCTCGACCGGCTGGGGCTCGGCGACCTCGCGCTCGACCGGGTGCTCGGCAGGCTGAGCGGCGGTCAGATCGTGTCGCTGGGGCTCGCGGCGCAGTTGTTGAAGCAGCCGGACGTGCTGCTGCTCGACGAACCCACCAACAACCTCGACCTGGACGCGCGGCACAAGCTCTACGCCGTGCTCGACGACTGGCGCGGGTGCCTGCTCGTGGTGAGCCACGACCGGGCGTTGCTCGACCGGATGGACCGGATCGCCGAGCTCGACGGCGGCGAGATCCGCTTTTACGGCGGCAACTTCAGCGAGTACGAGCAGGCCGTGGAAGCCGAGCGCGAGGTGGCGGAGAAGAACATCCGCAGCGCCGAGCAGGAGGTCAAGCGCGAGAAGCGGGAGATGCAGCAGGCCCGCGAACGCGCCGCCCGCCGTGCGTCGAACGCCCAGCGCAACCTGTCCAACGCGGGTCTGCCGAAGATCTTCGCGGGCAACATGAAGCGCAACGCCGAGGTGTCCGCCGCCAAGGCCGACGGCACCCACGCCGCCCGGCTCAGCGCCGCGAAAACCCGGCTGGACAACGCCGAGCGCTCGTTGAAGGACGAGCAGAAGATCAGCCTGGAACTCCCGCAGACCGCCGTTCCCGCCGGCCGCACCTTGTTCGACGGCTCTGGCCTGCGGGTGCGGGACTTGTTCGACGGCCTGGACCTGACGATCCGCGGACCGGAACGGATCGCGCTGGCCGCCCCGAACGGCGCCGGCAAGTCGACGCTGCTGCGGGTGATCCACGGTTCGCTGACGCCGGACACCGGTGAGGTGAAACGAGCCGACGGCCGGGTCGCGTACCTGTCGCAGCGGCTGGACCTGCTCGACGACGGCCGCACGGTGGCGGAGAACCTGGCCGCGTTCGCCCCGGCGATGCCGCCCGCGGACCGGATGAACCTGTTGGCGCGCTTCCTGTTCCGCGGCGCGCGAGCCCATCTGGCGGTCGGCGTGCTGTCCGGTGGCGAGCGCCTGCGGGCCACGCTGGCGTGCATCCTGTTCGCCGAACCCGCGCCACGACTGCTGCTGCTCGACGAACCCACGAACAACCTCGACCTGGTCAGCGCCGGGCAGCTGGAGAGCGCGCTGAACGCGTACCGGGGCGCGTTCGTCGTCGTCAGCCACGACGAACGGTTCCTGAGCGAGGTGAAGATCGACCGCTGGCTGCGGCTGGACGGCGGCAAGCTGCTGGAGGCCGCTCGTGGGTGAGGCAGCCGCGGTCGGCGGCGAACACCTGCGTCTCGCCGCTGGAAGGGCGACCTGGCGGCTGCGGGAGGCCCCACGTGGCTGAAGCAGCCCTGATCGCCCACGAACTCGTCCGCACCTTCGGAGGGCGGCGCGTGCTCGACGGGGTGTCGCTCACCGCGGCACCCGGCCGGCGCATCGGCCTCATCGGCGAGAACGGCGCGGGCAAGTCGACGCTCCTCCGCCTGCTCGCTGGCGTCGACCAACCCGATGGCGGCACCGTGGAGCGGCCACCTGACCTGGGCTTTCTGCACCAGGAAATGCCCTACGCCGAGTCCGCGACCGTCGCTGACGTCCTCGACGACGCGCTCGCCGACGCACGCGAGGACCTCGCCGAACTCGACCGTCTCGCCGCCGTCATCGACGAGCAGCCGGACCTCTACGCCGAACGACTGGAGCTGGCCGAGCGGCACGAGGCCTGGGACGCGGACCGCCGGGCCGACATCGTCCTCGACGGACTCGGGCTTGGCGCTGTCACGAGGGATCGCACGCTCGGTTCGCTGTCCGGTGGCGAGCGCCGCAGGCTCGCGCTGGCCGCGCTCGTGGTCCGCAGGCCGTCGGCGTTGCTGCTGGACGAGCCGACCAACCACCTCGAAGATGCCGCGGCCGCGTTCCTGGAGGAACAGTTGCGCGGCCTGCCCGGCACCGTCGTGCTGGCGAGCCACGACCGGGCTTTCCTCGACGCCGTGTGCACGGACCTGGTCGACCTCGACCCGGCGGTCGACGGGCCCACCAGGTTCGGCGGCACGTACAGCGAGTACGTCACGCAGAAGCGCGCCGACCGCGACCGATGGGAACGCCGATACGAAGAAGAACAGGAGGAGCTCACCGAGCTGCGGGAGTCGCTCGGCCTGATCGGCGGTCGCGTCGCGCCGAACCGGGTGATGCGCGACAGCGACAAGATGGGCTACGGCGTGCGCGCGAACCGCGTGCAGAGCCAGATCTCCCGACGCGTCCGCAACGCCACGCGCCGGCTCGAAGATCTGGAGCGGCGCAGCGTGCCCGCTCCCCCGCGGCCGCTGAGTTTCCGGCCGCCGGGGCTGACGCCGACCGAGTTCTTGTTGTCACTGCGCGAAGTCGACGTTCCCGGACGGCTCCGGCTCGGCTTCCTGGACGTGCGCGACGGCGACCGGCTCCTCGTGACCGGCCCCAACGGCGCGGGCAAGTCGACGCTGCTGCTCGTCCTGGCCGGGCAGCTCGAAGCGGCGGGCGTGCGGCGGCATCCCGGTCTGCGGACCGGGTTGCTCGACCAGGACACCCGGTTCGCCAACCCGCGTCTCACCGCGCGGGGCACCTACGGCCGGGCGCTCGGTGCCGAACGGGTCGCGCAGGTGCCGTTGGAGTCGTTGGGACTGTTGCACCGGTGGGATCTGGGCAAGCCGGTCGGCACGTTGTCGGTCGGCCAGCAGCGGCGGCTCAAGCTCGCGTTGCTGGTGGCCGATCCACCGGACCTGCTGCTGCTCGACGAACCCACCAACCACTTTTCGCCGACGTTGTGCGACGAACTGGAGGCCGCGCTGGGGCCCGGACCAGGAGCGATCGTGCTGGCCAGCCACGACCGCTGGCTGAGGGCGCGCTGGCGGGGAGCGGAAATCTCCCTTCAGGCGAAAGCCATGTCGAAACGGAGCCGGCGGCTTCGACACCTCTGTGCAAGGAGAACAACCGATCTCCACGGAGGACAACCATGACCGGACAGCCGCCCATCGTCGACCTCGCCACCTGGCAGCAGGCTCGCGACGAGCTCCTGGTCCGCGAGAAGGCCCACACGCGTGAGGGCGACGCGATCGCCGCGGCCCGCCGCCGGCTGCCGATGGTCGAGTTCGACGGCAAGGTCGAGGTCGTCGGGGCCGGCGGGCCGGTGCCGTTCCTGGACCTGTTCCAGGGGCGCGACGAGCTCGTGGTCTACAAGCACATGTGGTGGGACGGCGCGCCACACCAGGGGCAGTGCGAGGGCTGCACCCACGTGCCATGGCACTTCGGCAACGCCGCATACCTCAACGCCCGCGGGGTCTCGTTCGCCTACCTGACCGCGGGCGCCTGGGAGGAGGTGGCCCCGTTCGTCGAGTTCATGGGCTACACGCAGCCCTGGTACTCGGTGCGCGGGGTGGAGGGGCCGGCCGGTGGGGACATGGGCTACCTCACCAGCTACCTGCGCGACGGTGATCGCGTGTTCCTCACCTACTCCACGACCGGGCGCGGTTGCGAACGGGTCAACGGGTCGCTGGCGCTGCTCGACCAGACCGTGCGCGGCCGGGGCGAGGACTGGGAGGACCACCCCGAGGGCTGGCCGGAGGCGAAGCCCGCCGGGTGGTTCTGGCGCACGGACGCCGACGGGAACTCGACGTGGGGCGAGACGGGCCGGCCGACGGCGCAGTGGACCAGGCCGGGGGCGACGCCGGAGAAGACCCTGGGGCGGCAGGGGCACTGCCACTGATCAGCTCGTGGCCGTGACGAGGACGCGGCGCAGTCCGTCGAAGTGCGACAGGACTCGCCGCGCCTCGTCCTGCATCGACCGCACGGCCGGGTCGTCAGGAGCGTCGACGGCGAGGGCTTCCTCCCACAGCTGCTTCTCGACGACCCGCCACTCCGGTTTCTCGACGACCTCGACGTCGGCGAACCCCGCCTCCGGCAGCTGCCTGGCCAGGTCCATCTCCCGCATCTTCGCCGGCAGCCGTTCGTCGGAGGGGTCGACCGGCTCCCAGCACGTGATCACCAACCGTCCACCGGGGACCAGCACCCGCCGGCACTCCCGCAACGCGGCCGGCTTCGGCGACGCGAACTGGATGGCGTCGACGACGAGCACCGCGTCGACGCACGCCGTGTGCAGGCCCGTGGCGGTCATCGAACCGACCCGGAAGTCGCCGCCGGTCCGCTGCCGCGCCTGTTCGATCGCGACGGCGGAGAAGTCCACCCCGACGAGCCGGCACCCGGTGCGGCGCATGACCTCCAGGCCGTACCCGCCGCGCCCGCACGCCAGGTCCAGCAACACCTGACCCGGCAGGAGACCCAGGGCCGCCACGACTTCGGCCAGCCCGGCGCCGCCGAGCAGGCTGGTCGACTCCAGGCCCGGCGGCAGGGCGAGCACGCGGTGCACGAGTTCATCGGCCACAGGGGACGCGACGCGATCGGCGTACCAGCGGTCGAAGCCCTCGGCACTCGTCATCCCCCGACGATGCCAGGTTGTGCGGTTGAACTCACCGGCAATCCCGGCGCGCTGTACCGTTCGGAACACCCTCCGCACCGCTTGTACTGGTTTTGATCGACATCTGGACCAAAGTATGACGGCGCGTTAGGCCCAGGTATGACGACTAGCGAGCGGCGTCGTCGTTATTGTCCGTTCCGGTGGTCGTCACCGCCACGTCACCTTTCCGCCGAAGGGACAGCCGCCTCATGAGGGACGTTCTGCAGTCAGCGACAGATGTCCGGTCGCGCGTGACCGGATGGATGGGGAAACGGTTCCTCGCGCATCTGAGCAAGACCGGGTTCGACCTCGGGTCGTCCTGGTTCGTACCCTCGCGCGTGCTGGCCCCGCTGCGGCGCAACGGCTTGAACCCCGTGCCCGAGCTCGCGCGGATGCAGGCCCACGGGCCGGTGACGCGGCTGCCGCTGCCGGTGACGGTGTGGCTGGTGACCGGCTACGAGGCGTCCAAGCAGGTGCTGGTCGACTCCGAGTCGTTCAGCAACGACTTCACCCACTTCAAGGAGATGGGCCTGTTCGCGGACGAGGCGCCGGGCGGGCTCGGGTTCAGCGACCCGCCGGAGCACACGCGGCTGCGCAAGGTGCTGACGCCGGAGTTCACCATGCGGCGGCTCTCGCGGCTCATCCCGCGGATCGAGGCGATCGTCACGGACCAGCTCGACCTGATGTCCATGAAGGACGGTCCGGTCGACCTCGTCGAGGACTTCGCCATGCCCGTGCCGGCGCTCACGATCTGCGAGCTGCTGGGCGTGCCCGCGAGCGAGCGCGAGGAGTTCCAGCGCCGCAGCGTGGCGCGGTTCGACCTGGGCGGTGCCGCCACGACCTCGCTGTCCGCCGTGTCGCAGTCGGTCGTCTACTTCCGCGAACTGGTCCGCACCCTGCGCAAGGCCCCCAACGACGGTCTGCTGGGCGAGCTCATCCGCAAGCACGGTGACGAGCTGGACGACGACGAACTGGCCGGTCTCGCCGACGGGCTGCTCACCGGCGGGTTCGAGACGACGGCCAGCATGATCTCGCTCGGCACGCTCGCGATGCTGCGCGACCCCGGTCTGTTCGGCCAGGTGCGCGACGACGACCAGGCCGTGGGCGGCGTGGTCGACGAACTGCTGCGCCACCAGTCCGTCGTGCAGGTGGCGTTCCTCCGCGTCGCCCGCAAGGACATCGACGTCGCCGGGACGAGAGTGCGCGCGGGAGACATCGTGGCGTGCTCGCTGTCCCAGGCGAACCGCGACCCTGGCGTCTACTCCTCGCCGGACGACATCTGCCCGGAACGGCAGGCCGGCCAGCACCTCGCGTTCGGTTATGGCGCTCACCGGTGCATCGGGGCCGAGCTGGCGAAGATGGAGCTGCGGATCGCTTACCCGGCGCTCGTGCGGCGCTTCCCGGAGATGAGGCTCGCGGTCGAACCGGGCGACCTGTCGTTCCGCAAGCTCTCCATCGTCTACGGGCTGCACTCGCTGCCGGTCCACCTCGGCGAGCACACCAGCCCGATCCTCTGACGGCTCGTCAGCCGGCGTCCACCGGGGTGCCGTACTCGTCGTGGCGACGCCACCACTGGTACGGCGCTTCCTGCGGACAGCCCTCCGGCGAGTCCTCCCAGTCCTCCTGGCGGCCGAGCGGGGTGAGGTCGAGCAGGCTCCACACGTTGCCGATCTGCTCCGCCGAGCGCGCGTTGGTGAAGTAGGTGCGGTAGACCTCGTCGCCGTCGCGGATGAAGACGTTGAGGCCGAAGTACTCGTCGACGCCGAAGTCCTTCGAGAAGTCGTCCCGCGTCGTGTACCAGGGCACCTCGTCCCAGCCCATGCGGTGCCGGTAGCGCTTCACGTCGTCCTGCGGAGCGGGCGAGACGAGCACGAACGTGGTGTCGCGGGCGTTGAGGTGGGCGAGGTGACCGAGGTTGTCGGTGAACATCGCACAGCCGCTGCAGCCGCCCTTGGGCCAGTCCGCGACCCCCGGCTCGAAGAAGTGCCGGTAGACGATCAACTGGCGCCGCCCGTCGAACAGGCCGGGCAGGCCGACCTGTCCCTCCGGCCCCTCGAACGCGTACTGCTTCTCCACCCGCACCCACGGCAGCCGGCGGCGTTCCGCTGCCAGTGCGTCCTTGGCGCGGGTGTGCTCCTTCTCCTTGCGCAGAAGCTCCTGGCGGGCCGCGTCCCATTCGTCCGCCGATACGACAGCCGGCATGTGCGAGCCGTACCCGTACCGCCGACCCGGCAAACTCCGCCGCTGGTCACTCACGGCTGCCGATGGTGTCGATCGGCTTGGCGCGCAACGACAACCGCGTGGACACGGCGATCGACACCACCCCCAGCAACGCCGCTCCGGCGAGCACGCCCAGGTACACCCAGACCCCTCCGGCGGGCAGCGGCACACCGGTGAAGCCGATCGCCAGCAACGTCAACGGAAGCGCGGCGACCAACGACCCCAGCGCCGCGGCGAGACCGACGGTCACCACCGCTTCCGCCCGCATCATCCGCACGACCTGACGACGTCCGGTGCCGACCAGACGCAGCAGGGCGAACTCACGTCGCCGCGCGGCCGTCGACATCACCAGCGTGTTCGACACCGAGATCGCGACGTACCCGAGGATCACGCCGACCGCCACGAGGTTGAGCAGGAACTGGGTCCGCTCATCACTCCGGTCCTGCACCGCCACGCTGCCGGTCACGGCCAAGCCGGGATAACGGCTGGTCAGCTCACGCAAGGCCGTTGCGTCGCCGGATTTCACCAGCACGGCGCTGTCCATCCCCGCAGTGGTGTGAGCACGGGCGTCGGCGGCAGACAGCACGTGGTCGCCGAACGCGAGGTCGTGGTCGTAAGTCGCGATCACCCGCAGCTTGGCGGGCTGACCGTCGGCGAACCAGAACTCGACGGTGTCACCGACCTTCTTGTCCTCCCACCTGGCGTGGGCGTCGCTCAACGCCACCGTGCCCGTGGTGAGGTCCTTGAGATCGCCCGTGACGACATCGAGGTCGACCGCGCCGCCTGCCGTCGCGTCGAGGCCGTTGGCCGGGCCGCGGTTCACCTCGACGGTGTCGCCGGTCTTGCTGGCGGTGATCACCTGCGTGCGCACCAACGACGTCGCGGTCACGCCCGGCATCCGCCGCACGGCGTCGGCGACCTCGGCAGGCACGCCCGCCACACCGGTGATGACGTGGTCCGCCGTGATCGATCGGGTCGTCTCCTGCCGCACGGCCGCGGTGAAGGTGGTCTGGCTGTAGTAGTTGACCACCGCGAACCCGATGGCGAGCATCAACGGCGTCACCGCGGCCGCCAGCCGCCGGGAGTTCTTGAGGACGTTCGCGGACGCCAGGTAGCCGCTCACGCCGGAGAACCTGCTCAGCGCCGGTGCGATCAGCCGGACCGCGCCGCCGATCACCCTCGGCCCGGCCAGCGACAGGCCGATGATCAGCACCAGCGTCGCCATCACCGACATCGCCGCGCCGAGTTGACCGCGGATGAACAACGGCAGCGTGGTCGCCACGGCGCCGATCGCCATCAGGACGTACCCGATGGTCAGGCGGATCCGGCCGACGTCCTCGCGTTGCACCGCAGCCTCCCCCAGCGCCTCGACGGGGTTGATCGAGGACGGGCGCCGCGACGCGCTCCAGGCTGCCAGGCGGGCCGCGCCGATGCCGATCAGCAGGGCGGCGACCAGCGGTAGCGGGCTGATCGAGAGCTCGAAGTCGGCCGGGACCACGCCGATGTTCGCGAAGGCGTCGCGCAGCCCGTGGCCGACCGCGATGCCCAGGAGACTGCCGATCACGCCGGCGATCACGGACACCACCGTCGTCTCGACGCCGATCAGCTTGCGAACCTGCCTCGGTGTCGCGCCGACGGCCCGCAGCAGGGCGAACTCGCGGCGGCGTTGCTCGACGGTCAGGGCGAGCGTGCTGGCCACGACGAAGATCGCGACCAGGACCGCGTAGCCGCCGAACGAGCCGGCGAGGATCGCCAGGATCGCCTTGGTCTGGCTGACGTCGTCGAACTCGGCCGCGCTGCGGTCTGCTCCCGTCGACACCGTGACGTGGTCGGCGGCGAGGACGTCCTCGATCCGATCAGCGACATCGCCGCTGGTCAGGACACCGATCGCGCTGAGCTGGCCGGACCGGCCGGCGAGGTCGGCCGCCGTGGCGGCGCTGAAGAACAGCGTCGCCTGGCGGTTTCCCCTTCCCTCGACAACGCCGCTCACGCGATAGCTCACCGGGGCGGACCGGGTCATGATCCGCACCTGGTCACCCGGCGCCACGCCCGCCTGCTCGGCCAGTCCCGAGTCGAGCACCACCTCGTCGTTGGTCCGCGGCTCACTGCCCGCCTTCAGCGTGAACGGCGCGAGCACGGCCGACTCCCAGTTGTGGCCGAGCGACGGCTTGTCAACGAGCGCCTGCCCGTCCGGCCCCACCACGACGGCGGGGAACGTCCGCTCGGGCACCGCGGCCGTCACCCCCGGCACCTGGGCGATCTTGGCGACCAGCGCGGAGGGAATGGCCGGCTGTTCGGCCGCGTGCTCGAACGCCAGCACGTCGCCACCTGGCGGGCGCACCGTCCGATCGCCGGTGACGACCACGTCAGCGGCCGCATAGCGCTGGGTCGGCACGCCGCCGCGAAACCCGGACTCCATGAGGATGCCGCAGGCCGCGACGAGCGCGGTCCCGCAGAGGATGGCGACGAAAGCGCCGATGAACCCGCTGGTGCGGGCCTTGACGGTCTGCCAGGCAAGATCCAGCATCGCTTACCACTCCCCCAGGTGCGTCATGCGCTCGGCGACCTTCTCCGGCGTCGGTCCGTGCAACTCACCGGCGAGCCGTCCGTCGGCCAGGAACAGGACGCTGTGCGCCGCGGAGGCGGCGACCGGGTCGTGCGTGACCATCAGCACGGTCTGCCCCATTTCGTCCACAACGGACCGCAGGAGCGTCAGGACCTGATGCGCGGTCCGGGAGTCCAGGGCGCCGGTCGGTTCGTCGGCCAGCACCACCTCGGGCCGGGCGACCAGTGCCCGCGCGATCGCGACCCGTTGCTGCTGACCACCGGACAGCTCGGACGGGTGCCGGTCGAGCAGGTCGGCCAGCCCAACCCGGTCGACGACCTCGCGCAGCCAGCCCTTGTCGGCCGAACGCCCGGCCAGCCGCAGCGGCAACGTGATGTTCTGCCGCACGGTCAGCGACGGCAGCAGGTTGTAGGCCTGGAAGACGAATCCGATCCGGTCGCGCCGGATCTCGGTCAGCCTGGCCTCCTTCAGCCTGCCGAGGTCGGTCTCGCCGAGCAGCACGCGGCCGGACGTCGGCCGGTCCATGCCCGACGCGCAGTGCAGGAAGGTGCTCTTGCCCGAGCCGGAAGGTCCCATCACCGCGGTGAAGGTGCCCCGCCGGATGTCGACGGTCACCTCGTCCAGCGCGGTGACGGCGCCCCCACCAGAGCCGTACACCTTCCGCACCGCCTGCAGCGACAGCGCGTCTGCCCTCATCACGTTCTCCTTGGCTCGCAACGACTTCTGCGAAGAACGTAATTTCGGGGACCACGAAGATCGATCACGCAGGCTGCCCGGACCGAGGTAGAGCCTGCTCCACCCCGAGGGCGGCTTCGTCGGGCCGGACAGATCCGGACCCGCAGTTTCGTCGGCCACGACGAGGTGGCCGCCGGGGCGCCGAACCTAGCGTTGGCCGCGACCGGAGTCACGTCGAGGTGGATGAGGCGCGGATGTCCAAGCTGAGCGAGATCAACGACTGGCTGCAGCAGAACCTGCCGAGGCTGGTGGCCGAGTACGAGGTGCCGGGCGCCACCGTGGCCGTCACCGTCGGCGACGAGGTGGCCGAGGCCGCCGCCGGGGTGCTGAACAAGAACACCGGCGTGGAGACGACGACCGACTCGCTGTTCCAGATCGGGTCGATCACCAAGGTCTGGACGACGACGCTCGCGATGCAGCTCGTCGACGAGAACCTGCTCGACCTCGACGCGCCGGTGCGCGACTACCTGCCCGGCTTCCGGGTGGCCGACGAGGACGCCGCCGCCCGCATGACCGTGCGGCAGCTGATGTGCCACACGGCGGGCTTCGAGGGTGACCTGTTCACCGACACCGGCCGCGGTGACGACTGCGTGGAGAAGTACGTCGCCACGTTGCACGACACTCCCCAGCTGTTCGCGCCCGGCGAGATGTTCAGCTACAACAACGCCGGCTACTGCGTGCTCGGCCGGATCGTCGAGGTCATGCGCGGCAAGTCGTACGACGACTGCCTGCGCGAGCACCTGTTCGCGCCGCTCGGACTCACCCGTGCGGCGGCCGACGCCTACGAGGCGATCATGTTCCGCGCGGCCGTCGGGCACCTCACCCCGGACCCCGAGGCCGGGCCGCAGGTGGCGCCGGTCTGGGCGCTGGTCCGGTCGAACGCACCGGCCGGGTCGATGCTCGCGATGTCGGCGCGCGACCTGCTCACGTTCGCGCGGATGCACATGAGCGGCGGCGCTGACGTGCTCTCGCCGGAGAGCGCGGCGGCGATGCAGCAGGTTCAGTCGCAGGTGCCGGACCTGGCGCTGATGGGCGACGCGTGGGGCCTGGGCTGGGAGCTGTTCCACTATCCACAGGGGACGGTCATCGGCCACGACGGCGGCACGATCGGGCAGAACGCGTTCCTGCGGCTGGTGCCGGAGCACGGTGTCGCGGTCGCCTTGCTGACCAACGGTGGCAAGACCGTCGACCTGTACCAGGAGGTCTTCCGGCACGTGCTGCGCGAGCTCACCGGCGTCGAGCTGCCCGCGATGCCCGAACCCGCCGCAGCACCGAAACCGTTGGACGGCAAGCGGTTCGAGGGCGTCTACGTGTCGGCGGTCGGCGAGCGGATCGTCACGCAGGACGCGGACGGCCGGATCTGGATGGAGACCGTGCCGAAGGGGATCATGGCCGAGCTCAGCCCGGAGTCCGCCGGCAGGACCGAGCTGGTGCCGTGGCGCGACGACACGCTCGTCGCCGCGGAACCGGTGCTCGGCATCCACATGCCGCACGCGTTCGTCGGTGACGACGGCCAGGGCCGTGCCCTGTTTCTGCACACCGGTCGTGCGGACCGGCGGGTCGCCCGGTGACCCCGGAGATGTTGACCGACGTGTTCGCCGAGGCGGGCGCGGAAGGATCCGTGCACGCCCGCGAGATCGGGACGGACCACGAGTTCGCCTTCGGTGCCGACGACCAGGTCGTGCTGGCATCGGTGTTCAAGATCCCGGTCGCCGTCGCGTACGCCGCCGAGGTGGCCGCGGGACGGCTGGACCCGGCCGAGCGGACGCGGGTCACCTCCCACTACCGGATCGGCGGGATCGGCACCGCGGGGTGTGCCGACGACGTCGAGATGAGCTGGCGCGACCTCGCGTTGTTCATGATGACGATGAGCGACAACGCGGCGACGGACGTGATCTTCCACCGCGTAGGCCAGGCCGCCGTCGACAAGGTGCTCTCGAACCTCGGCCTGCACCGCACCCGCATCCTGGGTTGCTGCGAGGACCTCTTCGCGTCGATGTCCGTCGACCTCGCCATGACCCCGCTGGAGGCCGAGGAAGCACTCGGGGCTCCCACCTGGGATCTGATCCACAAGATGGCCATTGTGGACCCCGAGCGCACGACTTCCTCGACACCGAGGGAGATCACCACGCTGCTGGAAGCCATCTGGACCGACCGCGCGACCGTTCCCGAGGCGTGCGAACGGGTTCGGTCGATCATGGCCCAGCAGGTCTGGCCGCACCGGCTCAGTTCCGGCTTCCCCGCCGACGTCCAGGTCGCCGCCAAGACCGGCACGCTTCCGAGCGTGCGCAACGAGGCCGGCGTCGTCACCTACCCGGACGGCCGCAGCTACGCGGTCGCCGTGTTCACCCGCGCCAAGTCGCTCGACCTCAGGCAACCCGCCGTCGACGCGGTCATCGGCCGCGCCGGACGCCTCGCCGTCGACCACCTCCGGAGCACGCCATGAAACGCACCGCCGTAGTCGTGTCGATCGCCCTCGTCGCCGCCGGATGCGGCGCCTCCGGCAGTTCCGAGTCGGGCGCTCTGGCCGACGGCAAGACGTTCACCATGTCGATCGGCCAGGATCCGGGCACCCTCGATCCCGCGATCACCGTCCTGTCCGCGGCCCGCTGGGTCGGCCGGTTCCTCTACGCCAGGCTGATCGAGCGCAACGAGAAGGGCGAGATCGCCGCCGGTCTCGCGGAGAAGTGGGAAGCCAGCACCACGACGGCGACCTTCACCGTGCGCAAGGGCGTCACCTGCTCCGACGGCACGCCGCTCACCGCCGCCGACGTCGCCGCCAACATCACGTTCGTCGGCGACCCGAAGAACAAGTCGCCGCTGGCCGGAGTCCAGGTCGTCCCCGGCACCTCGGCGACCGCGGACGAGGCGACCCGCACCGTCACCGTGACCAGCGGCGCACCGGACGCGTTCCTGCTGACCAACGTCGGCACGCTGCCGATCGTGTGCGCCAAGGGCATGAGCGACCGCGCGTTGCTGGCCAAGGGCGAGCAGGGCACCGGCATGTTCACGATGTCCGAGATCGTGCCGAACGACCACTACACCCTCACGCGGCGCAAGGACTTCGCGTGGGGACCCGGCGACTGGCAGCAGAACCAGCAGGGCCTGCCGGACAAGGTCGTGGTCCGGGTGATCGCGAACGAGACGACGGCGGTGAACCTGCTGCTGTCCGGGCAACTCACCGCGGCGACGGTGGCGGGACCGGACCAGGAACGCCTGCTCGCGCAGAAGGTTGATCACGTCGACTACGCGACACCGTTGGGAGTGCTGGCGTTCAACCAGTCCTCCGGCCATCCCGGCCAGGACCCGGCGGTGCGCCGCGCACTCGTGCAGGCACTCGACCTCGCGCAGGTGGGCAAGGTGCTGACCAACGGCAAGGGCAGGCCGTCCAAGAGTCTGGTGACCATCGAACCCCGGCCCTGCACCGGCGACAACGTCACGCCGAACCTGCCGGGCTTCGACAAGGCCGCCGCGGCCGCCGCTCTGGACACCGCCGGCTGGCGGGCCGGACCAGATGGCACGCGGGCCAAGGACGGCAAACCGCTGTCCGTCAAACTGCTCCAGCCGACCGTCCTCGGCCCGACGCTCACCGCGGGAGCCGAGCTGATCCAGCAGGCGTGGCAGGGCATCGGCGTCAAGGTGGAGATCCAGCCCGTCGACTCGGCCGGCGTCAACCAGTCGCTGTTCGGCACCGGCGCGTGGGACGTCTCGATGGCGCCCCTGACGCTCTCGCTGCCGAGCCAGCTGGTGCCGTTCGCGTCCGGCGCGGTGCCGCCGGACGGCGTGAACTTCGGCCACGTCACCAATCCGACGTTCGAGTCGGAGTCCAGGCAGGCCGCCACGATGGCGGGCTCGGCAGGGTGCGAGCACTGGGGCAAGGCCGAGGCCGCCCTGGTCAAGGACACCAGTTTCGTGCCGTACTTCGACACGCTGGTCCCGACCTTCGTCAAGGGCGCCCGTTTCACCGTGAGCGAGGGACCCGACCCGACGTCGATCCGGATGTTCGCCTCGTGAGCACCTGGCTGCCGTTCGCCCGGCGTCGGTCGGTGCGGTTCCTGACCTCGCTCTGGGTGCTGGTGACCGCGGCGTTCCTGATGATCCACCTGATCCCCGGCGACCCGGTGCGCGAGTCCCTGGGCCTCACCGCACCACCCGACCTGGTCGCCGCCCGCCGCGCCGCACTGGGTCTCGACGACCCGTTGCCGGTGCAGTACTGGCACTACCTGACGGGCCTGTTCCGCGGCGAGTTCGGCACCTCCCTGGTCAGCGGCGTCCCGGTCGGCGACCTGATCGGCGACCGGCTGCCCGCGACGGTGCAGCTCGCGGTGCTCGCCTTCCTGGTCGTGATCGTGATCGCCGTGCCGGTGGGTGTCGTGATGGCGGTGCTGACCCGCGGCGGCCGCCGGCGCGGCGGCGAGCTCGCGTTCACGTCGTTCAGCGTCGTGTTCGCGGCGATCCCGGAGTTCCTGCTCGCCGTCGGGCTGGTGAGCCTGTTCGCGGTGCAGCTCGGGCTGTTCCCCGTGGCGGGCAACGACTCCGCCGGCTCGTGGGTGCTGCCGGTGCTCGCCCTGGCGATCGGCCCGGCCGCGGTGCTGGCCCGGATCGTGCGGGTCGAGCTGCTTTCCGTGCTGGGCAACGACTTCGTCCGGACCGCACGGGCCAAGCGGTTGCCGTCGCGGCTGGTGTACGCGCGGCACGCGCTGCCGAACGCCGTCACCGCGACTTTGACGTTGGGCGGCATGATGCTCGCCGCTCTGGTCGCGGGGACTGTGCTGGTGGAGAACGTGTTCGCGTGGCCTGGGTTGGGGTCGACGATCGTGGGGTCGATCCAGCAGAAGGACTACCCGGCGGTGCAGGGGATCGTGCTGGTGTACGGGGCCGGGGTGCTGCTGGTGAACCTGGTGGTGGACGTGGTGCTGGCGCTGCTCGATCCTCGTTCGACGATCAGGGAGGCGTGATGCGAGCTCTCCGCACCCCTGTCGGCGCCGCGTCCGCCGTCCTGCTCACCGTCCTGGTGGCGCTGGCGTTGTTCGCCCCTCTCCTCTGGGGCGACCGCGCCGCCGCCATCGACACGGACGCGTTGCAGCAGGGCCCCTCCGCCGACCACCTGCTCGGCACCGACTCCCTCGGCCGCGACATCTTCTACCGGGTGCTGGTGGCGACCCGGCTGACGATCGGGTTCGCGCTGCTCGCCACGCTGATCGGCGTCACGACCGGCATCGTTCTCGGCGCGGCGCCGGCCGTGCTGCCCCGCCTGGCCGGCCGGCTGGTCACCTCGGTGGTGAACATCGCCGTGGCGTTTCCCGGGCTGTTGCTGGCGTTGTTCTTCGCGGTCATCTTCGGGGCCGGTACGAAAGGCGCGGTGCTCGCCATCGCGTTCGCCATCGCGCCGTCGTTCGCCCGGCTCACCCAGACCCTGACCGCGTCGGTCAGCGGGCGGGACTACATCGCCGCCGCTCGGGTGTGCGGGGTTGGCCGGTTCCGATTGCTGACACGGCACGTGCTGCCGAACATCGCCGAACCGCTGGTGATCAACGCGACCATGGCGGCGGGCTCGGCACTGATCGCACTCGCCGGGCTGTCGTTCCTGGGCATCGGGGTGCAGGCGCCTTCGTACGACTGGGGACGGCTGCTCGGTGAGGGGCTCAACCGGATCTACGTGACGCCCGCGCCGGCACTGGGAGCCGCTGTCGCCGTGGTGGTGGCCGGGCTGGCGTTCAACCTGTTCGGTGAGGCCGCCGCGGCCGCCGCTGGTGATCGGCAGCAGGCCAGGCCCAGGTCGCTGCCGCCGCGGGAGTCCACTGTGGATTCCGGAGGCGGTGACGACGGGGTGCTGACCGTGCGGAACCTGCGGGTGGCGTTTCCCGGGGCCGCCGGGTGGGTCACGCCGGTGCGCGGGGTGTCGTTCACGGTGCGGCAGGGCGAGATGATCGGGGTGGTCGGCGAGTCGGGGTCGGGCAAGAGTCTCACGGCGCTGGCGGTGTCGCGGCTGGTCGAGCGTCCCGGGGTGGTGACGGCCGATCGGCTGGAGTTCGGCGGGAAGCCGTTGCTCGGGACATCTGATCGGGAGCTGGGGACGTCGCTGGCGATGGTGTTCCAGGATCCGATGACGTCGTTCAACCCGACCAGTCGTGTCGGACGGCAGCTGGCCGAGGTTTCCGAGGTGCACCACGGGTTGTCGCGCAAGGCGGCCTTCGAGCGCGCGGTGGACCGGCTCAAGGCGGTGCGGATTCCGTCGGCGGCCAAGCGGGCTCGGCAGTACCCGCACGAGTTCTCCGGCGGGATGCGGCAGCGGGCGATGATCGCGATGGGGTTGATGGGCGAGCCTCGGCTGGTGATCGCGGACGAGCCGACCACGGCGCTGGATGTCACCGTGCAGCGGGAGGTGTTGCGCTTGCTGGCTCGGATCAGGGCGGAGCGGTCGGCGGCGGTGTTGCTGATCAGCCACGACATCACCGTTGTCGCGCAGACGTGCGATCGGGTGCTGGTGATGTACGCGGGGCGGATCGTCGAGGAGTTGCCGATCGACGAGTTGTTCACGTCGGCCCGGCATCCGTACACGACGGCGCTGCTCGCCGCGGTGCCCGACCTGGACACGGATCGGGAGGCGCCGCTCGCGGTGATTCCCGGACGGCCGCCGGAGCCCGGCGAGATCGAGGCGGGCTGCCCGTTCGCGCCGCGGTGCCCGCTGGCGCACGAGAGGTGCCGGCAGGAGCCCGAGCTGATCGCGGTGGACGACGGGCATCGGGTGGCGTGCTGGCGGATGGAGGCGGAACTGGTGGACGCCGCGGTGGGAGCGCCGGAAGCACGCCAGACCGGTGAAACACAACGGGCATCGGGGCCGAGCGACGGAGGATCCGATGAGTGAGCTGAGGTTCGAGAGCGTCAGCCTGCACTACGGCGCACTGCGGGCCGTCGACGACGTCAGCCTGACCGTGCCTTCTGGCCAGGTCGTGGGGCTGGTCGGTGAGTCGGGGTCCGGCAAGTCGACGCTCGCCGCCGCGGCGGTCGGTCTCGTCCCGCCCACCGGCGGCCGCGTCCTCCTCGACGGTGCCGACGTCCAACGGCTGCGACCACGGGATCGCCGGCTGCAGATGGTGTTCCAGGACCCGTACTCGTCGCTCGACCCGAGGATGCGCATCGGCCAGTCGATCGCCGAGGCGATGCCGAGGGGCACAGACCGCAAGGCAGAGGTCGCGAGGCTGCTCGAACTGGTCAACCTCGACCCCGGCCGCGCCACCTCGCTGCCCTCACGGCTGTCCGGCGGGCAGCGGCAACGGGTCGCACTGGCCCGCGCGCTCGCCGGGCAGCCGAAGGTGATCATCGCGGACGAGATCACGTCCGCGCTCGACGTGTCCGTGCAGGGCGCCGTGCTGAACCTGGTGCGGGACCTGCAACGGCAACTCGGGCTGTCGATGCTGTTCATCTCGCACAACCTCGCCGTCGTGCGGTACGTGAGCGACCGCATCGCGGTGATGCAGAACGGCAAGATCGTGGAAGAGGGGCCGGCCGAGCAGGTGCTCACCGACCCGCGGCACCCGTACACGCGAGAGCTGCTCGATGCCGCACCACAGCGGCACACCAGGCTGGAGGCTTCATGATCGACGACCTGCACGGGCGCAGCGTTGTCGCGGACACGCACAACGACCTGCTGGACGCGATCGCGCATCGGCCAGTCGAGCGGTGGGTGCCGCACTTCCGCGAGCAGTGGTTGCCGCAGCTGCACGCGGGCGGGGTGAACCTGCAGGTGCTGCCGGTGTTCATCGACGACGTGTTCCGGCCGGAAGGCGCGCTGCGGCAGACGCTCCGGATGATCGAGGCCGCCCACCGCGTCGCAGAGGGCAACCCGGACACCGTGCGGCTCTGCCTCAACGGCACCGACATCGACGCCGCGCTCGCCGACGACCGCATCGCGCTCGTGCTGGCCCTGGAGAGCGCGCCGGGCGTCGGTGAAGACGTCGAACTGCTGGAAACCCTGTACCGGCTCGGGGTGCGCATCGCCTCGCTCGCGCACTTCGGCCGCACGGCATTGGCCGACGGCAGCGGCGAGGACGCCACCGGCAGCAGGCTCACCAGGGCGGGCGTCGCCGCGTTCGCCGAGATGGAACGCCTCGGCATGATCTTCGACGTCAGCCACCTGAGCGCGGCCGGCGTCGACCACGTGCTGGAGATGGCGACCCGTCCGGTGATGGCGACGCACTCGTCGGCACGGGCGTTGCGCGACCACCACCGCAACCTGACGGACGCGCAGCTGAAAGGCATCGCGGACAACGGTGGCGTGGTGTGCGTGAACTTCTTCGCGCCGTTCCTGCACGAGTCCGACTTCCGCATCGAGCGGTTGATCGACCACATCGAGCACATCGCGGGCGTCATGGGCGTGCGGCACGTCGGCCTCGGCCCGGACTTCGTCAAAGAGGTCCTCGAGGACGTCACGCCGCCGTGCTGTGAAGCCCAGTTCATCGAAGGCGTGCCCACGGACCAGTTCCTGCCAGGGTTGGAGGGCCCGGCCGGGTTGCCGCTGGTCACTGAGGCACTGCGGAAGCGCGGCTGGCCGGACGACGACATCGCCCTGGTGCTGGGCCAGAACGTGCTCGACCTGTTCCGTTCCGAGCTGACGAGGGGATCCGCATCGTGACCACCATCGAGGACCTGTACGGCTTCGCGCTGCCGGAGCAGCCCGCGATCTCGCCGGACAGCACCGAGATCGTCTACGTGTTGCGCACGACGGACCGCGAGGACGACCGCGACGAACGGGCGCTGTGGCGGATCGCGGACGACAAGCCGAAGCAGCTGACCAGAGGGAAGTCCGACCAGGCTCCGGCGTGGTCACCGGACGGCAGCCGCATCGCGTTCCTGCGCGCCCAGGACGGTCCGCCGCAGGTCTGGCTGCTGCCCGCCGACGGGGGCGAGCCGGAGCAGGTGACGTCGTTGCCGCTCGGTGCGGGTGCGCCGGTGTGGAGCGAAGACGGCACGAAGCTCGCGTTCTCCGCGCCCGTCGACATCGCGGACGCCAAGGCGCCGATCGTCACGGATCGCCTCGACTACAAGTCCGACGGCTCCGGCTACCTGCGTTCCGTCCGCGCCCACCTGCACGTGCTCGACCTGGAAAGCGGTGAGGTCAAGCAGATCACGGACGGCGACTGGCACGCCGGTTCGCCCGCGTGGTCACCGGACGGCACCAAGCTCGCGTTCCCGGGAGCGCTGGACGAGGACGCCGACCTGACCTTCCGGGTGCCGGTCCACGTCGTCGACGTCGCCGGCCGCGGAAAGCCTGAGCTCGTCGGGCTCGCGGAGGGTCAGGTCGCGACCGTCACCTGGGCCGCGGACGGGTTGCTCGTCACCGGCCGGACCAGCGCGGACAGCGGGCACTTCAGCCTGCTGCACATCCCGTTCGACGGTGAGGTGCGCAACCTCTCGGTCGCGCTGGACCGCAACGTCATGCCCGGCATGTCCGGCTACCCCGGCGGCCTCCCCACCCTCACCGCGGACGGCCGCACCGTGCTGTTCTGCGCACGCGACCGCGGCTGCACCCAGCTGTACGCGGCAGACCTCGAAGGTGACGGGCCGCGACTCGTTCTCGGCGGCGATTCCCGTGTCGTGTCAGGGCTTTCGGTGGGCAACGGCGTCGCCGCGATCGTGCTGAGCAGCCCCACGTCGTACGGCGAGATCGCCACGGTCGACCTCACGAGCGGCGACGTGACCGTCCACACCGAACACAACAGGACCAAGCTGTTCGTCCGCGAAGAGCGCGAGTTCACCATCTCGGACGGCACGGTCGTGCACGGCTGGCTGGTCCGCGACCCCGCCCGCACCGGCCCGTTGCCGCTGCTGCTGGACATCCACGGCGGCCCGCACAACGCGTGGAACGGCACCGCGGACCCGATCCACCTCTACCACCAGGTGCTGGCCGAACAGGGCTGGGCGATCCTGCTCCTCAACCCGCGCGGCAGCGACGGCTACGGCGAGGACTTCTACACGGCGGCGCTCGGCGCGTGGGGCAAGGCCGACGCCAAGGACTTCCTGGAGCCGCTCGACCAGCTCGTGGCGGAGGAACTCGCCGACCCGGACAAGCTGACCGTCACCGGCTACAGCTACGGCGGCTTCATGACGTGCTACCTGACCAGCCGCGACGACAGGTTCGCCGCCGCGGTCGCCGGTGGTGTGGTCAGCGACCTGAGCAGCATGGCCGGCACGTCCGACGGCGGCCGCTACCTGACCGAGCTGGAACTGGGCGGCCCCGGCGAGCACATCGCCGAACTGTCCCCGCTGACGCTCGTCGACCAGGTCCGCACGCCCACGCTGATCTACCAGGGCGCCGCCGACGACAGGTGCCCGGTCGGCCAGGCCGAGCAGTGGTTCATGGCACTGCGCCAGAACGACGTGCCGGCCAAGCTGGTGCTGTACCCCGACGAGTCGCACCTGTTCATCCTCAGCGGCAAGCCGTCGCACCGCGAGGACTTCAACCGCCGCGTCGTCGACTGGGTGCGCGAGCACGCGGAAAAGCGCGTACCGCTGGACGCGAAGCATTGGCAGCGCAGGCTTTCCGCGCTCGCCACGAAGCACGGACTCCCCGGCGCGGCGCTCGGCATCCTCAAGGACGGCGAGATCGTCCAGGCGCACCACGGGGTGCTGAACACGGCGACCGGTGTCGAGGTCACCGACGACTCGGTCTTCCAGATCGGCTCGATCGGCAAGGTGTGGACGACGACCGTGGTGATGCGACTCGTCGACGAGGGCCTGCTCGACCTCGACGCGCCGATCACCGACGTGCTGCCCGAGTTGAAGCTCGCGGATCCCGTGGTCACGCAGAAGGTGACGATGCGGCACCTGCTCACGCACACCAGCGGCATCGACGGTGACATCTTCACCGACACCGGCCGCGGCGACGACTGCCTGGAGCGCTACACCGAGCTGCTCGTCGAGGCCAGGCAGAACCACCCGCTCGGCGCGACGTTCTCCTACTCCAACTCCGGTTTCGTGCTGGCCGGCCGGGTGATCGAGAAGCTCACCGGCAGCACGTGGGACGCGGCGATGCGGGAGAAGCTCTTCGCCCCGCTCGGTCTCACCCGCACCGGCACCCTGCCGGAGGAGGCGCTGCTGCACCGCGCCGCCGTCGGCCACGTCACGCAGGACGAGAAGAAGCAGCCGGCACCGGTCTGGACGCTGCCGCGCTCGGTCGGCCCCGCCGGAACGATCTTCTCGACCACCGAGGACGTGCTGGCGTTCGCCCGGATGCATCTCGACGGCGGGCTGGCACCGGACGGCACGCGGGTGCTGTCGGAGGCGTCCGCGCGGGCCATGACCGAGAAGCAGACCGACGTGCCCGACCCGAACACGCTGGGCGACTCGTGGGGCATCGGCTGGATCCGGTTCGGGTGGGACGGGCAGCGGCTGATCGGCCACGACGGCAACACCATCGGGCAGTCCGCGTTCCTGCGCCTGCTGCCGGAGCACGGCCTCGCGGTCACGTTGCTGACCAACGGCGACGGCGCGCGCGAGCTGTACCTGGACCTGTACCGGGAGATCTTCGCCGAACTGGCCGGCGTCGCCACGCCCGCCCTGCTGGAGCCGGCCGCCGAGCCGCCCGCCGTGGACCACGCGCGCTACACCGGGCGCTACGAAAGGGCTTCCGCGATCCTCGACATCACCGAGGGCGAGAACGGGCTGCGGCTGAAGATGACGGCCACCGGTCCGCTGGCGGGACTCGTGCCCGATCCGCCGGAGATCGACCTCGTGCCGGTCGACGACTCGCTGTTCCTGTACCGGATGTCGGAGAAGGAGAGCTGGGGCTCTCTCGTGTTCTACGCGTTGCCCACCGGTGAGCAGTACGTGCACATGGGTGTCCGCGCCACGCCGAAGGTGTCCTGAAATGACCCTGCTCCACGACATCGAGCGGCTCGTGACCTGCGAGTCGCCGTCCACCGACCTGGCGGCGGTCGCCCGCAGCGCGGACGTCACCGCCGAGGTGGGCGCGGCGCTGCTCGGCGCGCCGCCGGAACGGATCGTGCTCGACGGCCGCACGCACCTGCGCTGGCGGCTGGGCTCGGGGCCGCGCAAGGTGTTGCTGCTCGGGCACCACGACACGGTGTGGCCGATCGGGTCGCTCGCGCGGATTCCGTTCGAGGTGCGCGACGGCGTGCTGCGCGGGCCCGGCTGCTTCGACATGAAGACCGGGCTGGCGATGATCTTCCACGCCGTGGCGTCGCTGGATTCCCCGGACGGCGTCACGGTTCTGGTCACCGGCGACGAGGAGATCGGGTCGCCGTCGTCGCGCGGGCTGATCGAGACGGAGGCGCGGGAGCACGCGGCCGTGCTGGTCACCGAGGGGTCGGCGGACGGCGGCGCGTTGAAGACCGAGCGCAAGGGCACGTCCATGTACGAGGTCATCCTGCACGGCCGTGCGGCCCACGCCGGGCTTGAGCCCGAACGCGGTGTCAGCGCGACGATCGAGGCAGCGCACCAGGTTCTGGCCGTCGCGAGGCTGGGTGACGTTGCCGCCGGCACGACCGTCACGCCAACCGTGTTGTCCTCCGGCACGACGACGAACACCGTTGCCGCGCAAGGGAGGTTCATGGTGGACGTGCGTGTGCGGAACCTCGCCGAGCAACTGCGGGTCGACGAGGCGATGCGCGCGCTCCAGCCGGTGCTCGACGGGGCGAAGATCGAGGTGACCGGCGGCCCGAACCGCGCGCCGATGGAGCTGGAGATGTCCGCCGCGCTGTTCGACCTGGCGTCGGGCATAGCCGCGGAGATGGGCCTCGGCCTGTCCTCGGCCGCGGTCGGCGGGGCGTCCGACGGCAACTTCACCGCGGGAGTGGGAGTTCCGACGCTCGACGGGCTCGGCGCGGTCGGCGGTGGAGCGCACGCGGAGAGCGAGCACGTGCTGGTGTCGGAACTCGTGCCGCGCACCACGCTGCTGGCCGCTCTGGTGAGGGAGCTGACATGACAGTCGTGACGCAGGTCGTCGTCCGTCAGCTCGTTGCTGTCGATGAACTCGTTGCCACGCAACAGCTGTATGAGTCGATCTGGCGAACGAACGGCAACACTCCCCCGGTCACCGCCGAGCTGTTGCGGGCGATGACCAAGGCGGGCAGCTACGTCGCGGGCGCGTTCGACGGCTCCAACCTGATCGGTGCGTGCATCGGGTTCTGCTCGCCGCCCGCTCTCGGCACGTTGCACAGCCACATCGCCGGGGTCGCGGCGGGCGCGCGGGGCCGCAACGTCGGCTACGCGTTGAAGCTCGACCAACGGGCGTGGGCGCTCGAACGCGGGCTGAGCGAGGTCACCTGGACGTTCGACCCGCTGGTGCGCCGCAACGCCTACTTCAACCTGGGCAAGCTCGGCGCCGACGCGACGGAGTACCTGCCCGACTTCTACGGCCACATGCACGACGACATCAACGGCGGCGGCGAGAGCGACCGGCTGCTGATCAGCTGGCGCGTCTCGGCACCCGAGGTGGTCGCCGCGTGCTCGGGGCAACCGCGAGTGGTCGCCGCGAGGGGCGCCGTCGCGTTGGGGATCTCCGACGACGGGATGCCGCTGCGGGGAGTTGCCACCGGTCAGACCGTGCTGGTCGCGGTGCCGCCGGACATCGAGACGCTGCGGGCCACGAACCCGGCCGCGGCGAGCGAGTGGCGTTACGCGGTGCGGGACGTGCTCGGCGGGCTGCTCGCCGCGGGCGCCCGCGTGACCGGGTTCGACAGGTCCGGGTGGTACGTCGTGGAGAGGAACGAGTCGTGAAGCTGACCGGGGTCGAGCTCCGCTGGGTCGAGATGCCGTTGAAGTCGCCGTTCCGGACTTCGTTCGGCACCCAGACCGTGCGCATGCTGATGCTGCTGCGTGCCGTCACGGACGAGAGCGAGGGCTGGGGCGAGTGCGTCGCGATGGCCGACCCGGTGTACTCGTCCGAGTACCTGGAGGGCTGCGCGGACGTGCTGCGGCGGTTCCTGATCCCGGCCCTGACCGGACCTGTCGACGGGGTGTCGGTGGCGCCGCGACTGGCTCGGTTCCGCGGGCACCGGATGGCCAAGGGCGCGCTGGAGATGGCCGTGCTCGACGCCGAACTGCGCGCGCGTGGCGTGTCGTTCGGCCGTGAGCTGGGCGCTACCCGCGACCGCGTGCCCTGCGGGGTGTCGGTCGGGATCATGAACTCGATCCCCGAACTCCTTGACGCGGTCGGCGGCTACGTCGACGAGGGCTACGTCCGGATCAAGCTGAAGATCGAGCCCGGCTGGGACGTCGAGGCGGTGCGCGCGGTCCGCGAACGGTTCGCCGACGTCCCGCTGCAGGTCGACGCCAACACCGCCTACACCCTTGCCGACGCCCGGCACCTGGCCCGGCTCGACCCGTTCGACCTGCTGCTGATCGAACAGCCGCTGGACGAGGAGGACGTCCTGGCGCACGCCGAACTCGCGAAGGTGGTCAAGACGCCGATCTGCCTGGACGAGTCGATCACCTCGGCCCGCTCGGCCGCCGACGCGATCAAGCTCGGCGCCTGCCAGATCGTCAACATCAAGCCCGGACGCGTCGGCGGTTATCTGGAGGCACGGCGCATCCACGACGTCTGCGCGGCGCACGGGATCGCGGTGTGGTGCGGCGGGATGCTCGAAACGGGCATCGGCCGGGCAGCGAACGTGGCGCTGGCGGCGTTGCCGGGGTGCACGCTGCCCGGCGACACTTCGGCTTCTGACCGGTACTACGCGATGGACGTCACCGAGCCGTTCGTGCTGGACGACGGGCATCTCGCGGTGCCGACCGGGCCGGGGCTGGGCGTGACGCCGCTGCCGGACGTGCTGGACGCCGTTACCGTGAAGACGGAGTGGATTCCGGTGTGACCGGCCCGCGTCCCCGCTGGATTCCTCTGTAGACGGTTGGCAGGGTGGTGGCATGAGTCCGCGAACAGGCCTCGCCCGCGTCCTGGACGACCTCGGCACCACGCTGATCGACCTGGTCCGCGGCGATCCGGCAACGGCCGTCGACATCGGTGGCGTGGTGATCCACGACCCGGACGACGACCAGGTGCTGCCGCCGTCCGCGCTGGTGCTGGGCGTCGGCGTGCGGGAACCGGCGGAGATCCTCGGCGAACTCGGCAAGCACGGGGCCGCGGGCCTGGTCGTCCGCGGCCCGGTCGAGGTCACCGACGACATCGCGGACGCCGTCGACCGGTCCGGCGTGGCGCTGCTCGGCCTGGCACCTGGCGCGTCGTGGACCCAGCTCGCCGCGATGCTCCGGTCGTTGCTGGCCGAGGGCGAGGTGGACCCGTCCGAGACGCTCGGCGGCGTGCCGGCCGGCGACCTGTTCGCGCTGGCCAACGCCGTGGCGTCGCTGATCTCCGCGCCGGTGACGATCGAGGACCGCAGCTCGCGCGTCCTCGCCTTCTCCGGCCGCCAGCACGAGGCCGACTCGTCCCGCGTCGAGACGATCCTCGGCAGGCAGGTGCCCGCGCGCTACTCCCAGATGCTGGAGGCGCGCGGGGTGTTCCAGCAGCTCTACCGCAGCGATCAACCCGTCTACATCGAGGGCCTGCCCGCCGACGACGGCACCCTGTGCCTGCCCAGGGTCGCGGTGGCGGTGCGCGCGGGCGACGAGTTCCTCGGCTCGATCTGGGCGGCGGTCCGCAAACCGCTGGCCGCCGACCGGTCACAGGCGTTCTGCGACGCGGCCAAGCTCGTGGCGTTGCACATGATGCGCCAACGGGCGGGCGCCGACGTCGAACGCAGGCTCCGCGCCGACCTCGTCTCCACCGCGGTGGAAGGCGGGGCGGGCGCGGCGGAGGCCGTGCGGCGGCTCGGGCTGGCGGACCAGTCCTGTGTGGTCCTCGCGCTGGCACTGGCCCACTCGCACGGCGACGATCCCGCCGGCCACGCCCGCCTGCTCGCCGAACGGCAGCAGATCGCGGACGCGTTCGCCATGCACCTGACCGCCGTGCACCCACGTGCCGCCGCCGCGCTGATCGGTGACGTCGCCTACGCGATCCTGCCCGCGGAGTCGGAGGACCGGGCGTTGCGCATCGCCACGGACTTCCGCGGCCGCATCGGGAACCACGTGCTCGTGGGCGTCGGGCAGGTGGCGGACGGGCTGACGCTCTCACGCTCCCGGACGGGCGCCGACCTCGTGCTGCGCGTGTTGCGCGCGGGTCGTGCGCGGCACTCGGTGGCGCGAGTGTCCGATGTGCACAGTGAGGGGTTGTTGCTGGAGCTGTCGGATCTGATCGCCGAGCGCGGTGACACGTTGAGCGGACCGGTCGCGCGGCTGATCGCGTACGACCGCAAGCACAGCAGCTGCCTGGTGGAGACGCTCAACGCGTGGCTGGACGCGTTCGGGGACGTGGCGGCCGCGTCGGCTGCGGTTTTCGTGCACCCCAACACGTTCCGCTATCGGCTGCGGAGGTTGTCCGAGGTCGGGGAGATCGATCTCAGCGACCCGGACGCACGGTTCGCGGCGATGCTCCAGCTGCGGTTGTGGCGGCCGGACGACCGCTAGCGTGATTCGCTAGGCGATTCGCGCGAACCACAATCCGCCCGTCGAACGTTGATAGCTGCGCACGCAGTCGGAAGCGTTGCCTTCGATGGTGGTGAAACCGCTGCCGTTGACCGACAACACCCACCCGATGTGCGCGCCGCCCTCGCCGAACAAGTCACCCTGGCGCGGCCGGTTGACCAGCTTTCCGTGTGCCGACGCCCATCCGCGCACCGATTCGACCCAGCCGGGGTTCGGCCACGGCACGCGACGGTTGCGATCCGTCGCGTTGTCCCAGCACCAGGAGACGAAGTACGCACACCACGGGCCGCGCGGCAGGTTGCTGCCGAACCACTGGACGTACCGCGTGTACGGGACACCGCCGTTGTCACCGGTCTCGCACACCCCGCGCCGCAACTCCGCGCCCGCATAGCGAAGGGCTTCGGCGACGCGTGGATCAACGGCCGCGGCGACCGCGGGCCACAAGGGTTCCGCGGCGACATCGGGCACTTCGGCCTCGGGGACGCCGGCGAAGAGGTCGGCGTGCGGACGCTCCTGGACGGCGTCGAACAGCGGCTCCACATCGGCGACGGAGTGCTCCGGCATGGTGTTCTCCCTTGAACGGCCGACCGTGCGGCGGATATGTCGGCCGTCTGGAGCAGCGCGTTACGCGCGGTGGAGGTGCTGCCGAGCCAGCGCGACGAACGCCGCCGTCGACGGATGCGCGGCGGGTGACGGCCATGCCAGGTGCACGGTGATCGGTTCGGCGTCGGTCAGCGGCAGGTAGGTGATGCCGGGGTGCGGGTGGTGATGAACCGTGCCGGCCGCCGTCACGCCGACCGTCGTCCCGGTCGCGATCGACGTCAGCCACTCGACCACGCCGGGCACGTCCACGGTGCGCGGGCGGGCGCCGGACGGCCACAGGTCAGCGGAGGTCGTCGCGGCCGTTTCGCACACGGCGACGCATTCGTTGACCAGGTCGTCGAGCACAAGTGCGTCGCGGCTCGCCAACGGATGATCGTCCGCGATCGCCGCGACGCGGGGTTCCTCGATCAACGCCACGTGGTCGATGCCTGCTTCGGCGGGTTCGGTGCGCAGGACCGCGATGTCCGCCTCACCGCGCCGCAGCGCTGCTTCCGGGTCGTCGGCCTGCCGGATGCGCACGAGCACGTCCGGGTGTTCCGCCCGCCACGAGCGCAGGAACGGGATGGTGAACCGGCCGAGCGCGGCCCAGGCGAAGGTCATGCGCAGGGGTTGCGGCTGGACGGCCTCGGCCAGGGCGGTGTCGAGCGAGGTGAGGATGCGGTGGCTGTGCTCCCACAGCCGGTGCCCGGCGTCGGTCAGGGCGACGTGGCGCGTGGTCCGTTCGACCAGGAGCACACCCAGACGGCGTTCCAGTTGCTCGAGCGTGCGCGAGAGAGCGGGCTGCGTGACGTGCAACGCCTGTGCGGCCGCGGTGATCGACCGGTGGTCCCCGATCGCGGCGAGTGCCCGCAGGTGCCGCAGCTCGACATTCATGACCGCTGATTATAAGTGCTGCACGAACGGCATTTCACAGCCACTGATCGCGCGCCTAGCGTCAACGGCATGAGGATTCTGCTCGTAGGAGCCACCGGCACGCTGGGCACCGCCGTGCACCAGGAGCTCGTCGCACGCAAGCACGACGTCGTGACCGTCGCCCGAAGTGGAGGCGACCTCCAGTACGACGTGACCGACCCGGCCCAGGTGGCCGACCTGTACAAGACCGTCGGCCAGGTGGACGCCGTGGCCAGCGCGGCCGGCAGCGTTCCGTGGCGGCCGATCGAAGAGCTCACGATCCAGGACTACCAGGACGCGGTGACCGGCAAGGTCCTGTCCCAGGTCGCGCTGGTCAAGGAAGGGCTCACGCACGTCACCGGGTCGTTCACGCTGATCACCGGCGTGCTCACGCGCGAACCGGTCGTCACCGGCGCCGCGGCCTCACTGGCGAACGGCGCGGTCGAGGCGTTCGTGCGCGCCGCGGCCATCGAGATCGCACCGCTGCGCATCAACGCGGTCAGCCCGACGGTCTTCACCGAGTCGCTCGACGTCTACGGCGACTTCTTCCCCGGCATGAAGCCGGTGCCGCTGGCCGACGTCGCGCAAGCCTACGTCCGGTCGATCGAGGGACGGCAGACCGGGCAGATCTACACCCCCTGAACCCCTACGTTCCCTGCACCCGCACGCGGCTGAGCAGGCGGTCGACGAGGTCGGGCAGCTGCTGCTCCCCCGCGCCCTCCAGCCACAGCGCGATCCCGGTGCGCACGGTGGCCAGGAACGTCGCCGCCATCAGCCGGGCGATCTCGGCGTCCGGTTCGCGCAGGATCAGCACGGCGGTCAGGTCGCGTTCGAGCGCGACCTGGTCGCCCTGCCGCCGCAGGTGCAGACCATCGTGCACACCGTCTACGGCGACGCGACGGCGCACATCTTCCTGATCTCCGCGGCGGTCGGCGTCGTCGGCGTCATCGCTGCACTGCTCCTCAAGCCGATCACCCTGCGCACCACGATCGACTTGGAGAAGAAGGAAACGGACACCGCGGCAGTGCGCTAGACCAGGGGGCCCATCATGAGCGGCACGGACGTCAACGTCTTCGAATCCACAGTGGACTCGTACGGCCCCCGCCCGGAACCGGCCGCGCGCACCATCCTGGCGGGCGTGGACGGCTCGGACACCGCGATGCGGGCGGCGGCCTTCGCGTTCGGCATGGCCCGCCGCCAGGGCGCGCGGCTGGTCGTCACCTTCGTGGCCTGCCACTCGTCACTGGCCGCGCTGAGCCCGGCGGTGGCGTCGGTGCTCGAGCACGAGGCGACCGTGCGGCTGCACGCCGAGCTGCGCGACCAGATCCGCTCGGCGGCGGAGGAACTGGACGTGCCGGTGACGTTCGTGAAGACGTTCGGCGATCCGTACACGACCCTGCGGGACTCGGCCGACCAGTGCCAGGCCGACATGGTGGTGGTCGGGGCGTCGCGGCAGGCGGGACACCGGTTCGCGGGGTCTGTCGCGACTCGGCTGATCAGGTCGGGCCACTGGCCAGTGCTCGTGATCCCCTGAGGCAACACCTCGGACGACAACGCTCCCACCCTCGGCAGGCGGGAGCGCTCTCCAGCTCTCTACCAGCAGTAGACCGAACGGCATCCACCTCGATCCGTTGCCATAGGTCGGAGCACTGCTACGGTATGCGCGGGCGCAGGGATTACTAAACTTAATTTAGTATTTATTCTTGACGCGCTCGGGTGACCCACGCATGCTGTGGCCACTCGACGACGAGAGGTACGGGTAATGCCGAGAACCCTGCTGACCGTGGCCACCATCGCTTTGACGCTGCTGGCGCCCACCGCTGCCGCCGCGCCCACCACCCCGACAGAACACGCGGGTGTCGACCAGGGCGCGCCCACCTACTACGACTCCGGCATCGCACGCACCCCGTACATGGGGTGGAACTCCTACTTCGCCGTTGGTGCGGCGTCGGAGGAGAAAGTGCTCGGGGTCGCTGACTTCCTCGTCAGCAGCGGGCTGGCGAAGGCCGGTTACAACATCGTGTGGATCGACGGCGGGTGGAACGCCAGCCCGCCGCGGGACGGGAAGGGCTCGCTGCTGCCCGACCCCGCGCGGTTCCCGTCCGGGTTCACGAAGCTCGTGGACACGTTGCACGACAAGGGTCTCAAGGCAGGCATCTACACCGACGCCGGTGCGTCGGACGGCAAGAACTGCGCGGCCGGCAGCGGTGGCGGGTACTACGAGGCGGACGCGAGGCAGTTCGCCGGGTGGAAGTTCGACGCCATCAAGATCGATTTCCTGTGCGGCATCGCGCAGAACATGGACCCGGCGGTCGCCTTCACGCAGTTCTCGGCGGCGGTGCAGAAGGCCGGGCGCAAGATGATCCTCAACCTCTGCAACCCGGTCACCGACGAGTGGAGCGTGCCGCACCGGTGGGACCAGACCGCTTACGTGGCCTACACCTACGGCCCGCGCGTCGGTGACTCGTGGCGCACCAGCACGGACGTTGCGTTCGGCACGCCGTACGAGGGCATCTGGCGTGACGTTCTCCGGAACATGGACCGGAACCTGTACCGGCCCGCCGCGCAGGGGCCCGGCCACTACAACGACCCGGACTACCTGATCCCCATGCGCAGGACGGAACAGGGCACGTACGAGCTGAACGAGGAAGAGTCGACCTCCCAGCTCGTCATGTGGTCGGTCATGGCCTCGCCGCTGATCATCGGTTCGGACCCGCGCACGCTGCCGCCGTCGATGATCGACACGCTGAAGAACCCGGAGATCCTAGCGGTCGACCAGGACCCGCTGGCCATCCAGGGCGTCCGGGTCGCGGGCTCGAACAACGTGGACGTGTACAGCAAGGTGTTGTCCGGCAAGGGCGAACGCGCCGTCGCGGTGCTCAACCGCAACGACCAGCCCGCCGAGTTCACCGTGAACCTCGCGGACACCGGCCTCAAGGGCACGGTCTCCATCCGCGACCTGCGGGCGCGCGCCGACCGCGGCACCGCGACCGAGAAGTACACCGTCACGGTTCCCGCGCACGGAACCGCGTTCCTGAAGCTGCGTGGCGAAACGGCTGTGCCCGGCACCGACGTCGGTGGCGAGACCTCGGCGAGCCCGGCGCTCGTGCGGTGGGACGACCAGAACATGGCGGCGTTCGCCCGCGACAAGTACGGACGGCTCCAGCAGCGGTCGATGGTCAACGGCGAGTGGCGCACCTGGGTCACGCTCGGCGGCCCGAAGAACGGCCAGATCCTCGGCCAGCCGTCGGCGTTCGCGAGCCCGAACGGCCGGATCGACCTCTTCGTCCGCGGCACCGACAACGTGGCCTACCAACGGACTTACGCGAACAACAAGTGGGGCGGCTGGACGTCGCTCGGCGGCACCCTGACCGACTCGGTCTCGGTGGCGTTCACCGGACCGGACAGCTGGAGCCTGTTCGGCCGCGGCGCCGACGGTCGCGTGTGGACGCGCGACAAGAACAACAGCACCTGGACCTCGGTCGGCTCGCCCGGCAACCAGCAGATCTACGGCAGGCCGTCCGCCGCGACGGTGTCCGCCGGCACGTTCGTCACGGTCCGGCTGCAGGACGACTCCGCCTGGTACCGCCGGCGCACCGCGAACGGCTGGTCCGCGTGGACCTCGCTCGGCGGCGTGATCAGCGGCAGCCCGACGGCGGTGGCCAACGGCGACCGGGTCAACGTCTTCGTCCGCGGCAGCGACTACACGCTGTGGCAGCAGGACCTCGTCGACGGCGCGGGCACCTGGTGGTTCAAGCGCGACCAGTTCGTCAGCAACGCGCTCACCGGCGCGGTCGGCGCGGCGGCGGGCGCGAACGGGTCGACCTGGGTCGCCGTGCGCGGTCCGGACAACACCGTGCACGTGTCCACGCTCACCGCCCCCTGACCCGCCTGGCGCAAGGAACACGAACCCATGACAACCCGCCACGCCCTCCCCAAGACCGCCGACCCGACCGGAACACCACGCAAGACAACCCGCCACGCCCTCCCCAAGACCGCCGGCCCGGCCGGAACACCACGAATGACAACCCGCCACACCCTCCCCAAGACCGCCGGCCCGGCCGGAACACCACGAATGACAACCCGCCACGCCCTCCCCGAGTCCGCCGGCACCGCTGGAGCCCACCGATGACCACCCGTCGCGATTTCCTCAAAGCCTCCGGCGCGCTGGGACTGGGCGCCATGGTCCTTCCGACCTTCATCGCACACGCCGAACCCCAGCGACCGAGCGGAAATCCCCTGAACAGCAACCCCACCACCCTCTGGTACCCGGCTCCCGCCGACGAGGCGAAGATCATCGAGCAGGGCCTGCCCATCGGCAACGGGCGCCTCGGCGCGCTCGTCGGCGGTGGCGTCGAGAAGGACTTCCTGTACCTGACCGACGTCACGATGTGGACCGGCGAGCTCAACGACGCGCTGGAGGGCGACGGCCAGCTGCCGTACGACCCGACGCACTTCGGCACGTTCTCGTTGCTGGCCAAGCTCTACATCGAGCTGCCGGGCCACGCCGGTGCCACCGGGTACCGCCGCGCGCTCGACCTGAGCAACGGCATCGTCACCACGAGGTACACGCACGGCGGCAAGCAGTACCGCCGCGAGATCTACTCGAGCCACCCCGACGACGTGGTGATCGTCCGGCTCGTCGGCCCGAACCAGACCGGCACGATCTCACTGGTCGGCGCGCACGGCGAACCGTCCGTCGGCGACGCACCGCACACCGCCGCGCTGTTCACCGGCTCGTTCGCGAACCGGTTGGCGTACAGCGGTGTCGTGACCGCGTTCAGTCCTGATGGGACGGTCGAGGTCGAGGGCGCCACGCTGTCGTTCACCGGCTGCTCGGACCTGGTGATCGTGTTCTCCGGCGGCACGAACTACGTCCCGGACGCGTCCGCCGGGTTCCTCGACCCGCTGGTCGAGCCGGCCAGGATCGCGCTCGACAAGGCGAAGGTCCGCGCGACGGGCGATTCCCTGCTGCGCACCCACGTCGCCGACTACCGCGCGAAGTACGACCGGCAGAAGGTCGATCTCGGCAGGTCGACGGACGCTCAGCGGGCGCTGGACACGTGGGCACGGCTGCAGAACCGGGCGTCGAGCGGTCAGCCCGACCCGGAGCTGGAGGCGAGCTACCTCCAGTTCGGCCGGTACCTCACGATCACCGGGTCGCGCGACAACCTGCCGATCAACCTGCAGGGTCTGTGGCTGTCGAACAACAATCCCGACTGGTACAGCGACTACCACACCGACATCAACATCCAGATGAACTACTGGCTCGCGGACCGAGCCGCGCTGTCCGACACCTTCGAGGCGTTCGCGAACTACTGCGTGGCACAGCTGCCGGCGTGGACGAACACCACGCAGTCGGTGTTCCAGGACCCGCGCAACAGGTTCCGCAACACCAACAACCGCGTGGCCGGGTGGGCGGTCGCCTTCTCCACCAACATCTACGGCGGCAGCGGCTGGTGGTGGCACCCCGCCGGCAACGCGTGGCTGTGCATGTCGTTGTTCGAGCACTACGAATACACGCTCGACCGCGACTACCTGGCCAAGATCTACCCGTTGCTCAAGGGCGCCTGCGAGTTCTGGGAAGCACGGCTGGTCGAGACCCCGCAGGGGCTGGTCGACGACTACGACTGGTCGCCCGAGCACGGCCCGCAGGACGCGCGCGGCATCACGTACGCGCAGGAACTGGTGCACAACCTGTTCGGCAAGTACCGGACCGCGACCGACGTGCTGCGGCGGGACCAGGCGTACGGCCGCAAGATGTCGGGGCTGCGCGACCGCCTGTACCTCCCGGTCGTCAGTCCGAAGACCGGCATGCTGCAGGAGTGGATGTCGCCGGACGACCTCGGCGAGACCACCCACCGGCACCTGTCGCCGCTGGTCGGCTTCTTCCCCGGTGACCGCGTCAACCGCGACGACTCCCCCGCCGCGCTGCTGGACGGGGTGAAGCAGCACCTGATCACCCGCGGCATGGAGAGCTTCGGCTGGGGTCTCGCGTGGCGGGCGGCGTGCTGGGCGCGGCTGAAGGACGCGGACCGCGCCTACGAGCTGCTGACCAAGGTGATCCGGCCGTCGATCGACCACGCGAACGGCACGGCGCCGAACTTCTTCGACATGTACAGCTTCGGCGACCGTTCGATCTTCCAGATCGACGCGAACCTCGGCGCTCCGGCGGCGATGCTGGAGATGCTGCTGTACGCCAGGCCGGGTGTGATCGAACTGCTGCCCGCGCTGCCGTCGGCGTGGAAGTCCGGCTCTGTCACCGGAATCGGTGCCCGTGGCGGCTTCTCCGTCGACCTGGCGTGGCGCGACGGCAAGGTCACCAGCGTGACCGTGCGCAGCGTCGGTGGCACCGAGACCGAGGTGCGCTTCGGCCGCTGGTCGAAGCGGATCAAGCTGAGGAAGGGGCAGTCGGTCACGCTCCGACCCTGATCCAGCCGGTTCGTGGTCACCAGCGCTCTAAGATCGGCTGGTGACCGCGAACCCTGCCGAAGTCGTCCTGACCAGCCGGAAGTCCGCGAAGGTCCAACGCGCGCTCGCCGGGGTCTCGATCGTCGCAGCGCTGGCGGGCGGGGTCGCGCTGGTCTTCTCCGATCAACCGTGGTGGGCGATCGTGCTGTGGGAGCTGGGCATCCTGTTCACCGTGCTCTTCCTGCTGGCGATCTGGTCCTCCGCCGCAAGCGACGCGCAGGAGACCGCCGCGTTGGTCGCCGCCGGGACCAAGGTGCTCGGCGAGGTCGTCGACAACACCCGGTACGACGAGACTGACACCGTTTACCACCTGCTCACGGTTTGGATTCCGTTGCGGGACGGTGGTTTCCAGGCACGTCACCGGTGCGGCCAGGCGGAGTGCACCTCTCTCGAACCGGGCGGACGGCTCACCGTGCTCGTCGACCCCGCGGCTCACACCTGGGCCGTGCTGCACTAGAGAGCAGCGGTCGAGTCCCGGACGATCAACGTCGTCGCCAGCTCGATGTGCAACGCCTCCGGCCGGTGGCCGTCGAGCACGCGCATCAACTGAGCGACGGCGATCCTTCCCATCTCCTGCAACGGTTGCCGCACGGTCGTCAGCCGCGGATCGGTCGCCTCGGCGAGGTCGATGTCGTCGAACCCCGCCACGGACAGGTCTTCCGGCACGCGCAGGCCCCGTTCCCGGGCGGCCTGCAGCGTGCCCACCGCGACTTTGTCGTTGAAACAGACGATCGCGGTCGGGCGAGGTGTGAGATCCAGCAGTTCGGCGGCCGCCTGCCTGCCCTGCGCGGTCGTGGGTTCGACGTGCCGCAGGCGATCGGACGTCAGCAGGACACCGGCTTTCGACAGCGCTGCGCGATGTCCGGCCAGGCGTGCGTCGCCGGCCAGCCATTCCTCCGGTCCGGCGATCACGGCGATGTCGCGGTGCCCGAGGCTGATCAGGTGGTCCGCGACGGCCCGTGCCCCGGACGAGTGCGCGGCCGAGACGGCGGCGATGTCCGGTGGCGGCGGGGTGCGGGGATCGACCACGACGAACGGGAAGCCCTCCAGGGACAGCGCGACCAGCTCGTCGCCTTCCTCCGGCGGCAGGATGAGGATCGCGGCGTCCACGTCGGCCTGGCGCGGCAACGCCTTGAGCGCGTCGCTGTGCTGGCCCGACTCCCCCGCGTCCAGCAGCAGGCGCAGGCCGTGCAGCTTCAGCGTCTCGGCGATGGACGAGACGATCAGGCCGAAGTAGTCGGTGAGCACGTACGGGCAGCGGACGTACACGGTCCTGAGCTTCGTGGGCGTCTCCTGCCGATGCCGTTCGACGGCCTGAAGGACCAGGTCACGGGTCCGTGGAGCCACGTTCACGTGATCGTTCAGCACACGGGAGACGGTCGCGATCGACACACCCGTCTCCGCCGCGATGGCACGGAGACTCGCGCGCTGTTTCACGTGTTCGATCCGGCGTTCCACCAGGTCAATGTACCGGAACTCATCCAGACCATTGACCGTCGCCACGCCCGGGTGTTTCATCCTGAAAGCTGATGTTTCACAGTGATGAACGGGTGTTACATGAGACGAACCGCGATCGTGGCCCTGGTCCTCGGCCTCACCGCCGTACCGACCGCTGAAGCGTCCAGCGCGCCGGAAGCAAGCGTGTGGGTCACCACGCCGGACCGAGTGGAGTTGATGCACGAACGCCCGCGCGTCGCGTTCGGCACCACGCCCTCGACGCATCCGACGATCGTGGTCGACCCGGACCGGAGTTATCAGACCGTCGACGGGTTCGGCGCGTCGATCACCGACTCGTCCGCGGAGGTGCTCGCGGGCCTGTCCCCCGCCGTCCGCGCGGACACCATGCGCAAGCTGTTCGACCCGGTGCGCGGCATCGGCGTGAGCTTCCTGCGCCAGCCGGTCGGTTCGTCCGACTTCACGGCCGCCGCGGAGCACTACACCTACGACGACGTCCCGGCCGGGCAGACCGACTTCGCACTCGAGCACTTCAGCGTCGCGCACGACGAGGCGAAGATCCTTCCGTTGCTGCGGGAGGCGAAGCGGCTCAACCCGAAGCTCAAGGTCATGGCCACGCCGTGGAGCCAGCCGGCGTGGATGAAGACCAACGACTCACTCGTCGGCGGTCAGCTCAAGGACGACCCCAGGATCTACGACGCCTACGCGCGTTACCTGGTGAAGTTCGTACAGGCGTACGCGAAGGCAGGCGTGCCGATCGACTTCCTGTCCGTGCAGAACGAGCCGCAGAACCGCAAGCCGGACGCCTACCCCGGCACGGACATGCCCGTCGCGGCACAACTGAAGGTGATCGAGGCCCTCGGCCCGAAGCTGCGGATCGCCAGCCCCCGCACGAAGATCCTGGGCTACGACCACAACTGGGCCACGCACCCCAACGACGGCACGGCGGAAGCCGACTACCCGTACCAGATCCTGCGCGACAAGGCCGCGAAATGGCTCGCCGGCACCGCCTACCACTGCTACTACGGCGACCCGAGCGCGCAGACCGCGTTGCACAACGCCTTCCCGGACAAGGGGATCTGGTTCACCGAGTGCTCGGGTTCCAAGGGCGCCACCGATCCGCCGGCCAAGGTCTTCAGCGACACGCTGAGGTGGCACGCCCGCAACGTCGTCCTCGGCACCACCCGCAACTGGGCGCGCAGCGCGGTGAACTGGAACATCGCGCTCGACAGCACCGGCGGCCCCCACAACGGCGGCTGCGGCACCTGCACCGGCCTGGTCACCGTGCGGCCGGACGGGTCGGTGGTCACCGACGCCGAGTACTACACCATCGGGCACCTGTCGAAGTTCGTGAAGCCAGGAGCGCGCCGGATCGCCAGCACGTCGTTCGGCACCACCGGCTGGAACGGCCAGATCATGGACGCCGCGTTTCGCAACCCGGACGGTTCCACGGCTCTGGTGGTGCACAACGAGAACGACGACCCGCGCACGTTCGCTGTCAACGTCGGCAACCGGACCTTCGAGTACACGCTGCCCGGCGGCGCACTCGCGACGTTCACCTGGACCACCCAGCACAAGAGCAGGCTCGACCTCGTGCCGCTGACCGGCGCGACCGCCTCCCCTGACGGCGCGCTCGCGATCGACGACGACGCCTCGACGCGCTGGTCCAACAACGCCGCGCAGGCCCCCGGCCAGTACCTGCAGGTGGATCTGGGGCGGCGCAAGGACTTCCGCCGGGTCGCGATCGACAGCGGCGGCAACCTGGGCGACTACGCCCGCACCTGGGAGCTCTCGGTCAGCGACGACGGCACGTCCTGGCGCCCTGTCGCGTCCGGCCGAGGTGTCGGCCAGCTGACCAACATCGACGTCCGCCGCACCAGCGCGCGGTACGTCCGCATCACGTCCACCGGTGCCGCGAGCAACTGGTGGAGCATCGCCGATTTCCGGCTCTACAACTGAAAACCAGCTAACGGGCGCCCGAACCCCTGCAAGGAGCGCTTATGTCAATGACGACAAAACGCCTGCGCGGCATCGCCATCGCGGCCGCCGTCGTGACGGCGGGAAGCACCCTGGTGTCTCCCGCCGCCACCGCGGCGACCAACGCGAGCGTGTGGCTCACCACCGCCGACCGCTCGAACCTCCTGCGCCAGCAGGGAGACGTGACGTTCGGCTCGGGTGGCAGCGGTCCGACGATCACCGTGAACCCGAACTCCACCTACCAGTCCATGGTCGGCTTCGGTGCGTCGTTCACCGACGCGGCGGCGTGGAACATCTTCAACTCGCCGCGCCGCAACGAGATCATGAGCAACCTGTTCAACAAGAGCACCGGCATCGGCATGAGCTTCATCCGCCAGCCGATCGGCGCGACCGACTTCTCGCGCAGCTTCTACACCTACAACGACGGCGTGGCGGACCCGGCGCTCTCGCGGTTCTCCATCGCGCACGACAACGCTTACATCATCCCGCTCCTGCAACAGGCCAAGCAGCTCAACCCGCAGCTCGCCGTGATGGCCACACCGTGGAGCGCGCCGGCCTGGATGAAGAACAACAACAGCCTCATCCAGGGCTCGCTCAACGACAGCCGCATCGGTGTCTACGCCGACTACCTGGTCAAGTTCGCGCAGGCGTACAAAGCCGCGGGCATTCCCATCGACTACATGAGCGTGCAGAACGAGCCGAACTTCGAACCGCCGGGCTACCCAGGCATGAGGATGTCGGCACAGCAGCAGATCAACGTCATCAACACCCTGGTGCCGAAGCTGCGGGCGGCCGGTGAGCAGGCACGTCTGCTGGGCTACGACCACAACTGGGACGACACGAACTACCCGCAGACCGTCAACAACGGCGCGGGCGGCAACGTGATCGGCTCGGCGTGGCACTGCTACGGCGGCAACCCGAGTGGTCAGTCCGTCGTGAAGAACAACCAGCCCGGCAAGGACATCTTCTTCACCGAGTGCTCCGGCACGAAGTCGGGTGACGACGCGGCGACGTTCCGCGACACGTTGCGCTGGCAGGGCATCAACCTCGCGATCGGCGCCACCCGCAACCACGCGCGTTCGGTGGCGATCTGGAACATGGCGCTGGACCAGAACAACGGCCCGGTGATCGGCAGCTGCACCAACTGCACCGGTGTCGTCTCGACCATCGGCGGCAACGTCACCTACAACGCCGAGTACTACGTCCTCGGTCACCTGTCGAAGTTCGTGCAGCCCGGCGCGGTCCGCATCGACTCGACCGGCTACGGCGAGGGCGGCATCCAGAACGTCGCTTTCCGCAACCCGGACGGCCGGATCGTGCTGGTGGCCCTCAACTCCGGCGGCCAGCAGACCTTCCGCGTCTCCTACGGCGGCCAGACGTTCGGCTACACCCTCCCGGCCGGCGCGATGGCGACGTTCACCTGGCCCGGCACGCTCGACCCCGGCCAGCCCGGCCGGACCGGCGCCATCACGGGCCTGGGCGGCAAGTGCCTGGACGTCACCAACGGCTCGACCACGAACGGTAACCAGCCACAGCTGTGGACCTGCTTCGGCGGCCCGAACCAGACGTGGACCCTCGCCGCTGACGGCACCGTGCGCGGACTCGGCAAGTGCCTCGACGTGACCGGCAACGGCACCGCGGACGGCACAGCCGTACAGCTGTGGGACTGCTTCGGCGGTGGCAACCAACGGTGGACCGCGTCGAACGGGACGTTGGTGAACGTGGGCAGCAACAAGTGCCTGGACGTGATCGGCAACAACACGGCCGATGGCGCGAAACTGCAGATCTGGACGTGCACAGGTGGGGCCAACCAGAGGTGGACCGTTCCGGCGTAGTCGTTGATGGCCGGTGTCCGAAGACGGCGGACGCCGGCCATCACCCCCGCACGGTCAGGCCCTTGTTCATCAGGGCGCCCAGCGGGAACTTGTCCAGTTCGCTGCCCTTGTCCCCCGTCGCCGGCCGGATGCGGATCTCGGCCTGGTCCCTCAACCGCGCCAGTTCGTCCGGCAGTGAGGACTGGATCTCGTGCGGAGCGCAGTTCACCGTGACCGCCAGCCAGCGGCCGGATTCCCGCGCACCCGGAACGCGCTTGCCGCGCCGGACAATCGGGCCGGTTCAGCGCGACTCGCTCGGGTAACCGTGCGACATGACCGATCCGATCAACCCCGAAGCGCCGCACTCCCCCGGCACTCCCAGCCTCGACGATCTCGACACCGAGGAACCGGAAGTGCCGCCGGACGCCACTGACGACGACCCGAGCGAGCCGCCGGACTGACCTGCCGCACTTCGTTCGCCAGGCAAGGCCACCGGCAGCCGGGGGCATCCTCTGCCTCCGTCGGCGAGAACCCGGCGGACCTGCCGGATCAGGCGCGCGCGGAAACCGCGGCGGCCGGGAAGAAACCCGTCCGCCGCGGCCAGCAGCCCGCTCCCACGCTGGGGCTGCTCGGGGGGGTAGTTCCGACGCCTCGTCCTCGGTCGGCGGAGCTATCCGGTCACGTCACTGTCCGGAGACCCGCTGACCGGACTCGCGGGCGTGACCGCCGACGTCCTGCGCGGCCTCCCTGGCGTGTTCCGCCGTGGTCTGCGCAGCCTCCGACGCGACCTGGCGCACCTCGCCGGCGGCGTCGCTCACCGAGGACTTCGCGCTCTCCTTGAGGTGCTGTGCCGACTCGGTCATCGCCTCCTTGGCCGGTTCCACCACGTCGCTGAAGCTGTCGGACAGCTGCCGCACCGCCTGCTGTTCGGCATCGGTGCGGGGCAGCACCGCCGCCAGCAGCAGACCACTGCCGAACGCGATCAGTCCGGCCGCGAGCGGACTGCCCTGCGTCTGCCGCGCCACCTGGTGCGGCACGTCCTGCACCGCCTGCGCGGCGTGCTCCGCTCGTTCGGCGACGGCGTGTCCCGTCTCCTGTCCCTGTTCCCGCACGGTCGACGCGGCCTGTGTGGTGGTGCCCATCACTTGCTCCTTCAGCGCGACCAGTCCCCGCCGCACGCCGCGGACACGCCGCTGCGCGATCCTGCGCGGACTGGTGTGGTCGACCAGACGATTGGCGTCGTCCCGCAGCTCCGCGCGGGTCACCTCGATGTCACGCCTTATTTGGTCGGGTGTTTCGCCCATTCCGCGTCCTCCTTCAGCGTTTCGACCGTGCGTTCGGGTTTCGGGTTCACCGTGCGCAGCCTCGCGCGCCCGGTGGAGTACAGGACCGCGCCGGCGATTCCCCACAACACGGCGACGATCAGCGCGGCCCAGCCCAGCGGCATGACCGCGCCGAGCGCGAACACCAGCGCGAGGCTGAGCAACACCGTGGTCAGGTAACCGGCGAACCCGGCGGCCGCGAGCATTCCCGTCGCCTTGCCCGCCTTGGTGGCCTCCTGCCGGAGCTCGGCCTTGGCCAGCTCCAGCTCCTGCCGCATCAGCTTGGACAGGTCACCGGTCAGCTCGCTGACGAGATCGCCCAGCGACTCACCTGCCGGGTCCACTCGCGACGGTGGTGCCTCAGGGTTCGACATGCGGCACCCCCGCGGAGGGAGCGGCGGGAGACGCGCTCGGCGTCAGCGGTGCGCCGTAGGCCGGCGTCGGCGGCTGCTGCTCATAGGACGGTGTCGGCGGCTGCCCGTACTCCGATGCCACGTCGGTGCGTTCGGAGGCCACCGGCACGACACGCCCCTGCGAACCAGGCCCGCCCTGGCCCTGGCTTCCGCCGGCCGCACTCTTGGCGACCCGGCCGACCAGGAACCCCGCCACCGCGGCACCCAGCAGGAACGTGCCGGGCTTGCGCCGGGCGTAGTCCCGCGCCGAGTCCAGCAGCCCCTGGGCGCCCCGTTCGTCGAGGAACCGCGCAGCCTGCCTGCTCGTGTCAGCGGCGCTCTGGATCGCTCCCGCGGACATCGAACCCGAGGGCGCGCTACCTGCCATCTCGCCCAGCTCGTCGGCGAGCCGGCCAAGCTGCTTCGACACCCGCGTGGCTTGCTGTTCCGCTTCCGCCGCAACACGTTCCCGCACGTCCCCGACGACCCGGCGCGCCTGGCTCGCGGCTTCCCGCGTCACGTGCGAGGCCTGGTCCGCGACGGTGTCTCCCACCTGTCCGGCTGCCTCCCTGGCGTGCTGCGCGACCTCGACACCCTCGTCCCGGGCCGCCGTGCGCACTCCACCCATCTGGTTTTCGGTCACGGCTGACTCCTCAGCTCATAGGCATTTCCTGGCCTACGAGCTACCCGGCGAAACGCGCCGCAAACAGATCCGTTTTCCGCGAAGTCCGTGCAGCACCACCAGGATGGACGCACTCGGGCCAGGAATGGATCGGGTTCTGCGGGGTAGTCGGGCGCTGCGCGGCGCCCGGCCGCGTTTCGCGAAGGGGAAGCCATGACCACGCTGAAGCCCGTCCCGGTCGTCGCGCACCCGATCGCACGCGGCCGGAAGGGTTCCGCGTTCCTGAAACTCCTCGACACCACCGATCACGAACTGATCGGGATCATGTACCTGGCGACGTCGTTCGGCTTCTTCATGATCGGTGGCGTCATGGCGCCGCTGATGCGCGGCGAACTGGCCCGGCCGGGTCCGGGGACGCGGAACGCCGGCGTGCCGTCGCCGGCTGGGTGGCGGAAACGCGGTGGCGCGGGCCTGCTCTACGTGGCCACCCGCAAGGACGCCGAGCGGTATGCCTGCAACGGTTCCTGACGCTGTCGCTTTCCGCGATCCGCGAGTCCGGGGCCCTGGCTCAGGCGGAGGAGCAGCCGGCAGCGGGGCCGTCGGAGACCGAGTAGTCGGGAAGTCCCGCGGAGGCGCTGCCGGCGCCATCGTGCTGTTACGAGAAGTCGTTCCCGCGCGGCGACGGCACGAACGCGGCGAAGTCCCGGTTCGAGACCCTCTCGGCCTGCTCGGTGTGCAGCAGGCCCTGCACCCAGCTCACCACCGCGGCGGGCGCGGCGTGCGGGTCGCCGCCCAGCCGGGCGACCTCGACCAGCTCGCCGAAGCGGTCCTCGACCGCCGCCGACCAGCCGCTCCGCTCGTCCCACACCAGAGCGACGTCGTGGTCGGGGAAGTCGGGCAGCCGGCCGTCGAGCGCCACGTACGCACCGGCGTGCGGTTCCACCTCCACGAACGAGCTGTCACCACGCAGCCCCAGACCTGCGACGACGTCTCCCACGTAGCGCCGGACGCCGCGCGCCACCGAGTCGTCGAAATCAATGTCGAGATCAATGTCGAAGTCAATGGTCGAGTCGCGGTCCATGCCAGCAGTGCCTCCGTCAGCCGAGCACCCTGTCGTGCGCAGCTCGGATACCCCTGCCGGGTGTCGGCGAAACCCTTCTCAGGACATGCGTACGGTGAGGCCTCTCACGGAGAGCACGGTCGACTCCGGCGACCGTGGCGACCAGCGCGTCGCCGTCCGGTGGAGCCTCAGGAGGAAACCGGTCCGGGGCCTGAAATCGATCGAGACCCCGGAACCGGACGATCATCCGCCGTAGGGGTTCGCGGCCTTGCGGGCGGCGTAGGTCAGCATCGGCTTGACCTTCGCCCAATGGCCGTCCTGGCACGCGTACTCGGGCGTGAACCCGACACAGGTGCCCTCCCAGTTGCCGATCTCCCAGGTGTAGTGCGGCACACCGAGTTCGCCGTACACCCAGTCGTCGATCGAGCCTCCCGCGGTGTAGAGCAGTTCACCGGGCTGGCCGTACCGCCAGTCCGGACCGGCGAGCTGGGCCATGTCCTTGGCCATCGCCCGCAACGGCCCGTCGTTCGGCGACGGCGTGGTGGTGTAGCCCCACGGCAGCAGCACGACGTTGAGCGCGGCGTGCATCGTGATCACCATGCCGCGGGTCTTGGGATCCGCCGGGTCGTTCAGGCCGGGGCCGCGGGTGTCCGGGTACAGCGCGCGGAAGAACTTCTCCAGCGCCCTGGTCTCCACCTCGGAGTCCGCCTTCGGGCCGCGGTAGACCTGGCTGCACGGGTCGGACGACGTGCCGTTGTCGCCCCACTGCGCGTCGAAGTTGCGGTTGACGTCGATGCCGATCTGCGCGTACGGGTCCTGCTCGGAGGTCGGGCATTCCTTGGGACCGTTGGTGTAGTTCGCGTTCTTGCGCTGGAGCTTCGGCGTGTCACCGCCGGACTGCACGATCTGCACACCGTCCGGGTTCGCGATCGGCACGACCCAGACCTCTGTCGTGTCCAGCAGCGAGGTGACCTCGCTGTCCTTGCCGTAGCCCTGCGTCAGGTGGTCGATCCACCGCCACGCCATGTCGCCGGTGGTGATCTCGCGGGCGTGGATCTGGGCCGACACGAACAGCCGCGGCTTGCGGACGTTCGGGGTCAGCTTGCAGTCGCCGGGGCTCTTCCTGGTGATGCAGATGGCCTTGAGGTCGTGGCCGCCCGCACCCTGGGTCCTGCGCCACGAGTCGCCGTAGTCGACGACGGTCGCGAGGCGCGCGTACCTGAGCGCCACCTGGTCGAGGTGCGCGTAATGCGCCTTGATCGTGCGGTAGCCGCCGTAGTACGTCTCGTTGACGCCGTGGCCCTTGGTCGTCGGCGCGAACGTGGACGGCGCCATCACCTGCTCGACGGTGCCGGTGAACCCGGCCGCGGCGAGCTTCGTGTGCACGTCCTTCGAGCCCAGCACGAACAGGTCGTCGCCGTCACGCTGTTCCAGCACGTCGAACCCGCGCGCGAGCAGGTCCTGCGCCTTCTGGCCGAGCGGTGCGGGCACGCGGTAGACGTACGTCTGCCCCTCCTGCGCGGGCGCCGGTGGCGGTGGTGCGGCCACCGACGTCCCGACGAGGAAAGCCACGCTGGCGGCGCCCGCCAGTGCGAGGCTCAGCCGTCGCTGCTTCATGTTTTGTGAACCCCCTGGAGCCATCGGGTTTTACCGATCTTGAACATAGCGATGTCCGCACGTGCGGGGAAACGCTCCCACGGGGGCCATCGCAGGTCTGGGTCTCAATTGGACTGTGGTCAGGCGCGCCACCAGTCGGCGTGGGTCGGCTCGCGGAACGCGTTGGTACCGCAGTGCACCTCGCCGAGCCCCTGGTGCAGGAACTCCCAGTCCTCGACCCACTTCACCCTGACCGGTGTGCGGGCGAGCGCCTGTTCCGCCTTGCCCTTGAACAGGTCCGCGCCGTCCACGCGAGTTCCTGGAACAGAACGAGGCGGCGGCGAAGCACATCGACACCCAGCTCGGCGTGCTGACCGGGGAGACCGGCCTCGCCGAGCGCGACCTGGTCCGCGTTCCGGTGCTGTTCCAGCAGTTCAGCGGGCAACAGCTCGACGCGGCGAGCGACCGGCTCACCGCGTCCGGGCGGGTCACCCGCGAGATGGTGACCGACCTGCGCGACCGGATGAGGACGGGTGCCGCACCGCGCGTCGTCTTCGCCGCTCACTCGGCGGGCATTCCCAACGGCGTCTCACTCGGTGGCGGGGTGTTCGGCGCACCGGACCCGCACGGCCCTCGGCTGGACGCTCATGGTCGCCGACCCGCGGCTCGCGCTCGACGTCATGCGAAAGGCCACAAAGGACGGACACGGCGGCGCGGTGCTGTTGGAGGGCACCAACGAGAAGGGCAAGCCGACCATCGACCAGGCGCTGGCCGACGCGAAGCTGCTCCGTACGGCCGCGTCCTCCTTGAGGCGACTACGCATCCGCCTGTGGTTGTGGGCCGATCGGGTGACGTAACGTTCGGATCATGCCGACATCTCCACGTCTCCTGGGGCGCGACGACGAGATCCGTTGTCTCGACGGGGTCCTGAACGCCGCTCGCGAGGGACGCGGTGGCGCGATCGTCCTGCGCGGCGAGGCGGGTATCGGCAAGAGCGCGCTGCTGGAGCACGTGCGGAACGCACCTGGATTCGTGGTGCTGGAGGCGTCGGGGTCGGAGTTCGAGGCCGAGTTACCGTTCGCGGCGCTGCATCAGTTGTGCGTGCCGTTGCTGGATCACCTGACGGAGCTCGCCGCGGGCCGCCGGGAGGCGCTGGAGGTCGCGTTCGGGCTGGCCACCGGAGCTCCCGACGTGCTGCGGATCGGACTGGCCACTTTGGACCTGCTGACCGCCGCTGCCGCCGATCAGCCGGTGCTCTGCCTGGTCGATGACGCGCACTGGCTGGATGAGGCGTCGGCGAAGGTCTTCACCTTCCTCGGGCGCCGGCTGCCCGCCGATCCGGTCGCGATGGTGTTCGCGGCCCGGCAAGCAGGAGTGCTGGACCAGTTGCCCGCGCTGGTGGTCGAGGGACTGTCCGATGCCGATGCCCGTGCGTTGCTGGCGGCGGAGCCGGTGGACGACAAGGTGCGGGAGCGGCTGCTCGCCGAGGCTCGCGGGAACCCGTTGGCACTGCTGGAGTTGCCCAGGGCGGGCGGGTTCGCGTTGCCCGAGGTGTCGTCGGCGCCCAGTGCGATCGAGGCCGGCTTTCAGCGCAGGGTCGCCGTGCTGCCCGCCGACGCGCGGTCGCTGTTGATCGTGGCCAGCGCCGACCCCACGGGTGAACCGCTGCTGATGTGGGCCGCCGCACGGAGTCTCGGCGTCGACGTGACGACCGCAGGGGCGGTGGCCGAGGCGTCCGGGCTGGTCAGCCTGTCCACTCGGGTGCGGTTCTGCCATCCGCTCGCGCGGTCGGCCGTCTACCTCGCCGCGGACGCCGCAGAGCGGCAGGCCGTGCACCTCGCCCTTGCCGCCGCCACGGACGCTCAGGTTGATCCGGATCGGCGGGTGTGGCACCTCGCCCAGGCCGGTACCGGGCCCGATGACCGGGTGGCGGCCGAGCTCGAGCGATCGGCCGCACGGGCCCGGTCCCGTGGTGGTGTGGCGGCCGCGGCGGCGTTCCTCGAACGGGCGGCGACGTTGTCGGTGGAACCCCGGCTGCGGGCCGAGCGCACGCTGGCGGCGGGTCAGGCCAAGTTCGACGCCGGAGCAGTCGACGTCGCCGCCGATCTGCTCAGCACGGTCGAGGTCGAGTTGCTCGACTCGCCGGAGCTGGCGCGGGCCGATCGGCTGCGCGGGCAGGTGGCGTTCGCCAGGAACCCCGTGAACGACGGGCCGGAGTTCGTGCTGACCGCGGCACGGCGGATGACCGGTGCCGCGGCCCGTGAGTGCGTGCTCGACGCGTTGGAGATGGGGCTGATGGTCGGACGGGCCAGCGGCGTCACGGACGTCGTCGTGCGCGAAGCCCGGTCGATGCCACCGACCCCGGACGTGCTCAACGCGTTGGTCGTGCTGTCGGCCGAAGGGCATCGGGCCGCTGTTCCGTTGCTGCGGCAGGCCTTCACCGACGACAGTCTGATGTGGACCGGACATCCGGCGCTGGCGACGATGCTCGCGGGCGAGCTGTGGGACGCCGAGGTGCACCACACCGTCACCGCGTGGCTGATGAAGACGGGACGCGCGGCCGGCTCGCCGTTCGTGCTCCGGCTCGGCCTGGCGCAGACGGCGATCATGGCCGTGCACGCCGGTGACCTCGGTGCCGCGATGTCCGCCATCGCCGAGGAGGAGGCCGTGGCGGACGCGCTCGGGGTCGCTCCCCTGCCCTACCCGCGGTTGCACCTGGCCGCGATGCGCGGGCGTCGTGACGAGCTCGCGCAGCACACCGAACACGCGACGCGGGCCGCGGCACGCCTGGCGGGACTGCTGGTGGCCAACGCGCATTGGGCTTCCGCCGTGCTGCACAACGGACTCGGCAACTATCCGGCGGCGCTGGCGGCCGCGCGGCTGGCGGTCGAGCCGGGCGATCTCTACCTCGCCGGCATCGCGTTGCCCGAGCTGGTCGAGGCGGCGGTGCGGTGCGGGGAGGAGAAGTCCGCGGTCGTCGCGCTGGAGGACCTGACCAAACGAACTGCCGCGGCCGGCACCGACTGGGGCCTCGGGGTGGCGGCGTGCTCACGGGCGCTGGTGTCCGGTTCCGAGGACGACTACCGCGAGGCTCTCGAACACCTCGAGGTCACCACCGCGAAGCCTTACCTGGCAAGGGCACATCTGCTGTACGGCGAGTGGTTGCGGCGTGCCGGACGCCGGATCGACGCCAGGGGACAGCTGCGGACGGCGCACGAGTTGTTGTCCGGCATGGGGATGGAGGCTTTCGCCGCGCGGGCGGCCCAGGAACTGCAGGCCACCGGTGAGATCGCTCGCAGCCGGTCCGCACCGGCTGCGGACGACCTCACCTCGCAGGAGCAGCACATCGCTCGTCTTGTCGCCACCGGGGCGACGTCCAAGGAGGTCGCCGCCCGGCTGTTCCTCAGCCCCCGCACGGTCGATGCCCACCTGCGGAACATCTACCGCAAGATGGGCATCAACTCACGCCGTCAGCTCAAGGAGCAGTTCAGCTGACCGGCTGGACCAGGCCGAGCTGCTGGGCGGCCCAGAGGCCGTCGGCGTTGAGCCAGTACTCCACGATCCTGCCGTCCGCCACGCGCAGGATGTCCGTGCCGTGGAAGGAGACGTCGCCGGCCTCCGCGAGCCAGCGGAGCACGTGGTACGGCTCCTGCGAGATCGGGCCGACCTCGACGGTGAACTTCAGGCCGGGCATGTTCTGGTGGGAGCCGCGGATCCACGCATCGAGCCCCTCGCGTCCGGTGTGATCCTGCGACGGTCCACCGGTGAGCGGGGCGACGTGCCAGACGAAGTCCTCGTGGACGATCGTGTCGACGAGCGGGAACTCGCCGTTCCACAGGTCGATCCAAGCGTTCGTGAGGTCGCTCATCACTTGTCTCCGTGCTGGCCGGGGGCAGCGCTGCCGGTGTACTCGCCGAGGTCGGACACGAGCCGGGTCAGCTCGGGGTCGCTGTCGTAGCGCTTCTGGTGCAGGGCCGCGATCTTCGCTCCCATCTCGGGGTCCTCGTCGTCGGTGATGTCGAACGACGCGAACTTGTCCACGAGCGGCAGGCCGACGCGGTCGGTGTTGCGGTGCGCCGGGTGGGTCAGGTACTCCCAGTAGCCGTCGAGGTCCTCGATGACGAACGTGGCGCCCCACTCGTACTCGCCGCCGAAGTCGCGACCGACCACGAAGGACTTCACGGACGGGATCACGCGGCCCTGGTTGCGCAGGCTCTCCAACGCCTCCTCGATCTGCTCGGGTGAGGCGTCCCGGCGCAGGGTGAAGCGGTTGCCGTGGTAGATCATCTCAGCTCTTCTCCTCGTGTCCCAGGGCGAGTGCCGCCCCTGCGATGGTGGTGACGACCCCGGTCCAGGTGAACGCGGCGGCGATGCCCGCCGTCTGGACCAGGGGTGCGATGACGAGTGGCGACAGGAACTGGCCGAGGAAGATCCCGGCGACCAGCCCGCTGAGCACCCGGCCGCGCTGGGCCGGTTCGGCCAGGTCGGCCAGCCGCAGGTTGAGGTTCGGCACGACCAGGCCGACGCCGAAGCCACCGATGAGGAGCCCGGCGGTGACGATCAGGACGTGGTCCGTCGTGCCGATCACCAGCCAGCCGACGCCGAGCAGCGCGACGCTGGCCGCGGTGATCCTGCCTTTCGGGAGCCTCGGAAACGCGAGCGCTCCCGCGACGCTGGTCAGGGTGCTGCCGGCGACCACCAGGCCGATCACCGCCGGTCCCGCGTTCAGGTCGCGGAGCAGGAACGGCAGCTGGGTCGGGGCCATGTAGAACACGAGCGTCGCCACCGAGGCGAGCAGGTAGATCCAGACGGCGGCCTTGGGAAATCCGGCTTGAGCGGACTTCTGAACTGTTCTCGGCTCTTCGCTCAAACCTGTCGCCGCAGCCAGCGCGACCAGTGCCGCGACGCTGTAGAGCCAGAACGGAAGTCGCCAGTCGATGCCCGCGAGCACGCCGGCCAGCGGCAGGAAGACCACGCCGCCGAGGCTCGCGAAAGCCTGCTGGAACCCGAGGAACCTGCCGCGTTCCGGACCGTCGAACCAGTCCGTGATCAACGCGCTGACCGAGGTCATGACGCCGCCGACCGCGAGACCGAGCAACGCTCTGGTGCCCAGCAGGACCGGCAGGCTGGTGACGAAGAAGCCCGCGGTGCCTGCCGCCGCGTACAGGACGAGGCCGGCGATCAGCAACGGTTTGCGACCGGCCCGGTCGGCGACCAGGCCCGCGAACGGCGCGCTGATCGCGATGGCGAGCGAGGTGATGGTGAGGGCCAGGCGGACCAGGACGCCCTCGCCGTACACCTCGCCCATCGCGGGCAGGCTCGGGGCGATGATCGCCGCGGCCATGATCGTCAGCGTGGCGGAGGCCAGGACCACCGCCCGGGCCGTTCGCGTTGGCGCGGTTCGTGTTGTCACACGGCATACCTTCGCGGCGGGCGGGGTCCGTTCGCGTCGGTAGGAGTTGCGTAGATCGGTGGCTTACGTAGAGAGGAAGTGACCAGCCAGATGCTCAGACCCCACGGACTTGGTCGCTCATCTCCCCGCGGGCACCGCACTCGCCTGCCTCGCCCGCGACCTAGCTGTCCAGCTGGTGCGTGTGGTCGAGTGCGACCGCGACCGTCTGGTCAGTGGACAGCCCCGCGCCACGCTCGATCGCCAGCCTGAACGCCCCCTCCCCCAAAGACGAGCGAACACTGTCCAGGCACGCCTGGTGCGGTGCGATGAAGTGCCGGGACCCGAACAGCGGGTATCCCACCGCGGACCACATGCGCTGTGCCGCCCCCAGCAACACCGCGGCTCGCTCGCACAACCCAGCCGCCGTGGCCGTCCACGCCAGCAACTCGACGGCGAGCACCATGCCGAGCTGGTCGTGCAACGTGTGCTTGATCCGCAGGCACGCGTCGGCATCGGCCACCGCACCGTCCAGATCACCGGCACTCATCTTCACGACACCGAGCCCGTACCTCACGTAGGCGTACGCCCAGAGCTCGCCCTTCTCCTCACAGACGACACGAATCTCCGCGCACAACGCGGCAGCGCGATCCAGGTCTCCCTGCCACATCCACGCCAGCGCCAGCTCGACGTAGCCCAGCACCACGTTGCTGTTCATCTCCCCCAACGCGGTGTAGCGGGCGCGGGCGTCCTCCAGCAGCGCCACGGCATCGCCGACGTCGTCACCGACCAATGCGTTGCATCCCAGCCGATGCACGGCATACGCAAGGCTCACCTCGTCCGGCGCCGAGTCGCGGCACTCCTCCAGCATCGCCACAGCCGGCTTGAGATCGCCCTGCAGAGTCGCGATGTAACCGTTGACCCACAACGCCTTCGCACGCTGAACCGTCGGCGCCAGGTCGACCGCCAGTGCGCGGTCCAGCCAGTGCCGTCCTTCTGCGAGGAAACCGCAGCCGACCCAGTAGAACCACAGTGCTCCGGCCAGGTGCACGCCGACCTGGCTCTCCCCCGGTGTGCTGAGGCAGAAGTCCAGCGCCTCGCGCAGGTTGGCGTGTTCCAGGCGCGTTCTCGTGAACACGGCTTCCTGCTCCGAGCCGAACCACTCGGCGTCGCCCTGCTCGGCGAGCTGGACGAAGTAGTCGCGGTGCAGCCGGCGGGTGCGGTCGTCGTCGCGGGACTCCCTGAGTTTGTCCTGCCCGTACTGGCGGATCGTGTCGAGCATGCGGAACCGGACGCAGCCGTCCTGTTCCACGCGAGCGAGCACGGACTTGTCCAGCAGCTCGTCGACGAGGTCGAGGTGCGTCGCGGACGACGACGGCTCGCAGACCGCCTTCACCGCGTCGAGGTCGAAGCTTCCCGCGAACACCGACAGCCGGGCCCAGAGCGCACGTTCCGCCGGTGTGCAGAGTTCGTAGCTCAGGTCCACCGCCGCCCGCAGCGTCTGGTGGTGAGGCCGCCCGCCGCGGCGGGCGCCCGCGAGCAGCTGGTAGCGGTCCTCCAGCCCGTCGAGGATCTGGGCGAGGCCGAGCAGCCGCGTGCGCACGGCCGCGAGTTCGATGGCCAGCGGGATTCCCTCCAGCCTGGCGCAGATCCGTTCCACCAGCGCGGCGTCGTCGGTGAAGCCCGGCTGCACGGCCGCGGCGCGGTGGCGGAACAGCTCCACCGACTCCTCCCCCACGTCGAGCGGGTCGACCACCATCATGTGTTCGCCCTCGACGCGCAGCGCGTGTCTGCTCGTCACCAGCACGCGCAGACCCGGTGCCGAGCGCAGCAACGCCGTGACCAGCGCGGCACACGCGTCGACCAGATGCTCGCAGTTGTCCAGCACCAGCAGCAGGTGCCGGTCGCGGAGGTACTTCGTCAGCACCGAGAGCGGGTCCTCGGTCGAGTGGCGGGGAATCGACAGGACGTCGGCGATGGCGTGGGGCAGCAACGCGGGGTCGTGCAGTCCGGAGAGTTCCACGAACCAGGCCGCGCCGGGGTAGGCGTGGGCGCCGCGCAGAGCCAGCCTGCTCTTGCCCACTCCACCGCCGCCGGTCAGCGTCACCAGCCGGCTCGCCGTCAGTTTGGCCGCCACCTCACCGAGTTCGCGCGTGCGACCGACGAAACTGGTGACCTCGGCGGGCAGGTTGCCCTCGGTCTCCGCGCGCAGGATCGACTCGTGCACCCCGCGCAACTCGGCCGAAGGTTCCACGCCGAGCTCGTCGACGAGCGCCGAGCGGAACCGCCGATACGTGTCCAGAGCCTCGACCTGTCGTCCCGACCTGTACAGCGCCTGCATCAGCTGACCGCGCAGGCGTTCCCGGTACGGATGTTCCTCGATCAACCCCGACAGCTCACCCACCAGCTCGGCGTGCCGTCCCAGGCCGAGGTCGAGGTCCACGCGCTGCTCGACCACCCGCAGCCACTCCTCGGCGAGCCGGGGCACCTCGTCGCGCTGCAACGACTCCGACGGCACATCCGCCAGCGCTCTGCCCCGCCACAACGCGAGCGCCTCGTGCGGCGCCCCGTTCACCGCCAGCTCGCGGAACCGGCCCAGGTCGATCCGCGTCTCCGGCACTTCGAGCTGGTACCCGCCAGGGCGTGTCCGGATGAGGTCGGCGTCGAGCAGTTGCCGCAGCCGCATCACGTACACCTGCGTGGTCGCCTTCGCCTGCCGCGGCGGACGTTCGTCCCACAGCCGCTCGATCAGTTCCTCGACGGACACCGTGTGGTTGACGCGAAGCAACAATGTCGCGAGCACAACGCGGAGCTTTCCGGTACCCAGCGGCACCCGCACACCGTCTCGAACCACCTCGATGTCACCGAGCAGCCCGAATTCCAGCGCAGCTGTCATCGTTGTCCTTCCACGCACAGTTCAGCGTACGGCTGACGCGCGTGTTGGCCGGATGTTGGCAAAACGTCAACCCGATGGAGGAACGTTCACCACGAGGCGGCTCGGATCAGCGGGGGCCATCGGGGGGATCCGAGCCGCCTCACCGGGATTGGTCGTCAAGCGAGAAGATGGTCGAGCACGAGGTTGGTGTCGAGACAGCGACATTGCCACGCAACGGAATTCGCTATCGCCGAAGCAACGTGCGAAGCGCCACGGTGATCCACGCGAGCACCAGTGCGCCGTACAGGACGACCGCGATGCCGGTGAACATCACCGAAGGCACCCGAGCCGCGAGCGCGTTCGTGCCGGTCACCAAAGTGCCGAGCGGGAAGACGAAACTCCACCACGTCAACGCGAACGGCAGCCCGCGCCGGGCCGTCCGCGCGGTGACGGTCGCCGCGATCGCCACCCAGAGCAGGGCGAATCCCCACGTGATCGTGCCGTACAGAACGCCGAACGCGCCCTGTCCCGGCAGCACGGGCACGCCGGCGAGCAGGTTCGCGGCCGTGATCGACTGCCCGAGCGGACCGAGCACGATCCACAGCGTCGGCACGGTGGACGCCGCGCCCAGTCCGTGCTGGACGAGCCGCTGCCAGATCTGCGGCACGATCACCACCGTCGCGAACAGGCTCACGCCGAACAGCGCGTAACAACCGAGCACCATGGCCTGCCGGGCTGCCCCGTCCAGGTGCTGAGCCAGCAACGCACCGGAGGCCGCCGAGACCATCGGCGGCACCACGGGCATCAGCCAGCCACCGAACGCGCGCTCTCCGCTGCCGATCATCCGGAGCGGCACCAGCACCGAGGTCGCCAGCCCGAGCAGCGTTCCGGCCGTCCACAGTGTCCAGTCGACGGCCAGCGCGGCCGGCAGCCCGATCCAGTCGCGGCCGAGCAGCAACGCACCGGTGCCGACGGTCATCAACGCCATCGGTGGCGCGCCCCAGAACTGGGCCATCACGGGATCCGCGAGTTGCTCGCGCACGGTCGCCCACGTCCAGCGCCGCAGGGCCGCGCCGACGAGGAACACCAGCAGCGCGGCGTCGAGCGCCCACACGAACGTGGCCGCGGTGTGCAGGCCGGGCATGGCAGCACCGGCGGTGGCGACGATGCCGGTCCCCATCACGGAGGCGAACAGGTTGGGGCCGAAGGGTGCCGCTCGTCGCACCTCGAGGGCACGGTGTGGTTGAGGTGCGAGAGCGGTCACGACACAACAATCCTCGCGGCCCGCACACCTCGGTAGGCGCCAATCCCCGAGGAACGCATAGGCTGCCCCTATGCCTCTGCCGTCCAGGGTCACCGACCTGACCAGCTTCGACCTGCTGCTGAGCGTGGCCGAGCTGGGCAGCATCGGCCGGGCGGCGAAAGCCCACGGCATGTCCCAGCCCTCGGCCAGCGAACGTCTCCGCACCCTGGAAGCCCGCGTCGGCGTCGCCCTGCTCGAACGCACCTCGCGCGGCGCCCGGCTCACCACCGCCGGTCAGCTGGTGGCCGGGTGGGCGGCCCCGGTGCTCGCGCGGGCGGCCGACCTCGACGCCGGCCTCACCAGCCTGCGCGCGGACCGGCAGAGCCAGCTCAAGGTCGCCGCGAGCCTCACCGTCGCCGAGTACCTGCTGCCCGCGTGGCTGATCGCGTTGCGGACGGTCAGCCCGGACACCGCGACCGTGCTGACGGCGGGCAACTCGGTGCACGTCGCCGAGCAGGTGCTGGCGGACAAGGCCGATCTGGGGTTCATCGAGTCGACCGACGTGCCCGCGGGCCTGGCCAGCCGCGTGATCGCCAACGACGAACTGGTGCTGGTCGTCGCGCCAGGCCATCCCTGGGCCAGGCGCCGCCGGGTCGCCGCCGCGAAAGCCGCCGCGACCCCGTTGGTCAGCCGGGAATCGGGCTCGGGCACCCGCCAAGCGTGGGAACACGCGCTCCGGACGGCGGGCATCACCGAGTCCGCCGGGCCGTTGCTGGAGATGTCGTCCACGACGGCGATCAAGGCGGCCGCGATCGGTGGCATCGGCCCGGCCGTGCTCAGCGTGCACGCGGTGGCGGCCGATCTGGCGACCCGCACGCTGATCCACGTCGAGGTCAGCGATCTGGACCTGCACCGCGCGTTGCGGGCGGTGTGGCCGTCCGGCAGGACACCCCGAGGGCCTGCCTCCGACCTGTTGACCATCGCGACGCGTAGTCTCACCCATCGTGCCGACCGGCGGTAGCAAACAGGTTCGCGCCGCGCGCAAGCGCAAGAAGCGCATGGCCCGCGTCACCCACGACCTCACCGACCCCCAGTGGGACGCGCTCAAGACGTCCTGGGGCGGCTGCGCGTACTGCGGTAGCGCGGAGGGCTCGCTGCAGAAGGACTGCATCCAGGCCATCTCGCGCGGCGGCCGCTACACGCTCGGGAACGTCGTGCCCGCGTGCGGTTCGTGCAACGCCAGCAAGTGCAATGCCGAGGTGACGGGCTGGCTGCGGCGAAAGAAGCTGGACGAACGCTCGTTCCTGGTGCGGCACTACGAGATCTCGACCGAGCTGACCGCCAAGTTCGCTTAGATCGTGCCGGACCTGATCGCGAACGCCACGGCGTGCGTGCGGTTGCGCAACTGGAACCGGACGAGCACGTTCTGCACCATGCTCTTCACCGTTCGCTCCGAATAGGACAACTTCTTCGCGACCTCGGCGGTGGTCCACCCGTCGGCGAACAACCGCAGCATGTCGATCTCGCGCTCGGCCATCCCCGACATGCCCAGGCGGAGTGGCATCGAGGCACGGCCCTCGTGCGCGGCCAGCACCGTCGCGACCAGACTCTCGCAGGTGAGATCCGCTCGCGGCAGGACGGCGACAACGCGGTGTTCGAGCGCGCGCGGGAGCTCTTGGGCGCGCACGTCGTCGGTCACCAGCACGGCGCACGCGGTCGTTCGTCGGGCGATCAGGTGCAGCTCGGCGGCCAGCCCGGCCCCGTCGGCGGCGACCAGCACGACCTCGGCCTGGCTCAGCGCGTGCTCGGCGACGACCTGGAGCTCCGGCCGCAGCCGCAGGTAGCCGGCGAGGCCCCAGCGGGTGACCGAATCCTTCGCGTGGATCGCGACGCGCACTCGTTGCATGGACGGAAGTCTCGGCGGGCCCTCTCCATTCGGACTCCACGCCGTCTCCACGGCGGTGCCCGATCGGGCAGACAGGGGCGGCAAGCAGGGCGGATTTCCCCAAACGGAGGCTGAGGTGTGCCTAGGTTCGCCACCTCCCTGCCAACCGGAGGTTTCTCGATGTCCGCCACCATCGATGCCCTCGACGAGCTCGCCAAGCCCGAGCACCGCCAAGATCCGTACCCGTTCCTGCACTGGTTGCGCGAACACGATCCCGTGCACCGCACACGCTGCGGTTTCTACCTGCTGAGCAACTACGACGACGTCGCGTTCGCGTTGCAGCAGAACACCGCGTTCACCGTCCCGGACGAGTCCGCGATGTGGCGCGAGATCGGGCACGGGAAACGGAGCCACCCCGCGGTCAAGAAGCTGGTCGCGGCGTTCACCGCGAAGAACCACCCCTGCTACGCCCGGCTGCGCTCGGCCATCGCCGGCGACATGACGCCCGCGCGGGTGCTCCGGCTGCGGCCGCGGATCCTCGAGCACCTCGGCAACATCTTCGACGACATCGGGCCCCGGCTCGTCGCCGGCGAAACGGTCGACCTGCACGCCGAGGTGTCGGTGCCGCTCACCCAGTACGTGTTCGCCGACCGGATCGGTCTGCCGGAAGAGGACCGGTCGTGGATCGCGGACACCATCGCGTTGATGACGCGGGCGCTCGGGACCGACGACGAGGAGGTCGTGCTGGAGGCGGATCGCGCGAGCAACTCGGTCGAGGACTACTTCCGCGCACGGGTCGCGGAACGCCGTGCGTCGCCGCGGGACGACCTGATCTCGCGGCTGGTCGCGGCGCACGACGGCGAGGACCTCCTGATCGCGATCCTGTGGATCATGTGGATGACCGGGTACGAAAGCACGATCTCCGGCATCGACCGCGCTGTGCAGGCGTTTCTGACGCACCCCGAGCACCGTTCGTGGTGCGACGACGAGCGGGTGCACCGGTTCATCGACGAGACGCTGCGGCACGACGGCGTGGTCCTCTACACGCCGATCCCGCGCATCGCACAGGACTCGGTCACGTTGGGCGGCGTCACCATCCCGGCCGGGGCGTCCGTCCGCATGGTGATCGCCGGAGCCAACCGCGACCCCCGCGTATTTCGGGATCCCGACAAGTTCGATCCCGCCCGCGATCCCCGGCGGATGCTCTCGACGGGCAACTGCTGCGGCACCACCCTCGGCCGTGCGGAGATGGCGCACGTTGTCACCGGGCTGTGGCAGCGCTTCCCGACGCTGGTCCCGGCCGGTGAACCGGTGTGGAGCCCGGCCAGCGTGGCCCGCCGGACCGTCGAGCGGCTGCCGGCGAAATTGGCCTAGTCCGCGATGTTCGGACGGGCAGTGTGTTCGTCTGAACGGGCGAATATTCTGCCCGCATGGGCAAGCTGCGTGTGGACGTGCTCGGTGATCTGCGGATCACCGTCGACGGCACGCCGCTCGTGCCCTGCCAGCCACGTCAGCGCGCGGTCCTCGCGGTGCTCGCCATGCGGTCGCCGCATCCGGTCACGCGCGCCGAGCTGATCGACGCGGTGTGGGGCGACGACCCGCCGTCCAGTGCGTCCGGCAGCCTGCACACCTACATCAGCGCGCTGCGGCGGCTGGCCGAGCCGGACCTGCCGGCCCGCGCGTGCGGAAACCTGATCATCACGACCGACAGCGGGTACGCGTGCCTGGTGGCGCCGTCCGATCTGGGCGAGTTCGAGAGCATCATCGCCGCGGCGCGCAGCGGCGGACGGTGTGAGGAGCTGCGGACCGCGCTCCAGATCTGGCGCGGGACAGCACTTTCGGACGTGCCGGGGCCGTTCGCGGAACGGCAGCGCGCGCGGTTGGAAGAGGCCCGGCTGAGCGCGGTCGAGGACTGGGCCGCCGCGGCGATCGCGAGCGGCGGGCACGGCGAGGTGATCGACGCGCTGACCCGGACCGCGGCCGATCATCCGGTGCGGGAACGGGTCGTGCAGCTGCTCATGCTCGCGCTGAGCCGGTCGGGGCGGCAGGCGGAGGCGCTGGCGGCGTTCCGGCACGTCCGGGCGGCACTCGTCGCCCAACTCGGCGTCGAACCCGGCCCCGAGCTGCAAGAACAACACGAGCGCATCCTCAAGGGCACTCCTCCGAAATCCGTGCGACCGGCCCAGACCACGCACGACACCATCGGTTTCGTCGGCCGCGAGGACGAGATCATCGAGCTGTGCGCGCGGTTGAGCGGGGCCGGACCGCGGACCGTCGTGATCTCCGCGATCGACGGGACGGGCGGGATCGGCAAGACCGCGCTCGCCGTGCACGTCGCGCATCTGCTGGTGGACCGGTTCCCGGACGGGCAGCTGTTCATCGACCTCCAGGGGTTCGCGCCGAACAGCACACCGATGCCACCGCACGAGGCGCTGCGGCGGTTGCTCGTCGGTCTCGGCGTCGACCAGAAGTCGCTGCCGGACGATCTCGACGGCCGGGCGGCGATGTACCGCAGCGTGCTCGCCGACCGCCGCGCACTTGTGTTGCTGGACAACGCTTTCAACGCCGAGCAGGTGCGCCCGCTGCTGCCGGGGGTGTCGTCCAGCGCGGTGCTGGTGACGAGCCGCAACCGGCTGAGCGGGCTGGTCGTCTCCGGTGGGGCGCATCGGGTCACCCTCGACGTGCTGCCGGCGGTCGAGGCGCTGGCGTTGTTGCGGTCGATCATCGGACGCCGCGTCGACGCCGAACCGCGGGCCGCGCTGGAGCTGATCCGGCTGTGCTGCGCACTTCCGCTCGCCTTGCGGGTGGCCGCGGAACGGGTGAGCACCGGTCCTGACAGGACACTCGCCGCGCTGGCGGAGGAACTGGCCGCGGAACGGCTCGACGTCCTCGAAGCCGACGAGACGACAGCGGTTCGAGCCACGCTCTCCTGGTCCTACCGGGCTTTGCCGTCCGAGGCCGCCCGCATGTTCCGCCTGCTCGGCCTGCACCCCGGGCCTTCACCCTCGCTCGGTGCGGCCGCCGCGCTGGCGGGTTCGCCTCCGCGCGAGGCCCGCAAGCTGCTCGACGTGCTGTGCGCAGGCCACCTCGTCGACGAGATCGCGTTGCGCCACTACAGCTTCCACGACCTGCTGCGCACCTATGCGCACGAGAAGGCGTTGGACGACGAGCCGACTCCCGACAAGGCCGTCGACCGGATGCTGTGCTGGTACCTGCACAGCGCGGACGCCGCCGACCGGCTGCTCTTCCCCGGTCGCAGGCGGATGCCGTTGCCGTCCCTGCCCGACGACGTCCACCCGGAGGAGTTCGGCGGGCGCGACGAAGCCCAGGCGTGGCTGCGATCGGAGTACGCGAACCTCATCGCCGCGATCAGGTTCGCCGCCGACAGCGGCAACACCGAGCTGGCGGCGCGACTTCCGTTGGCGCTGATGAGCTTCTTCGAGTTCGACTCGCGCTTCGACGACGGCCTCGCGATGTACCGGATCGGGCTCGGCTCGGCCGTTTCCACCGGTGATGTCCGCGCGGAAGCCGTGCTGTGCAACAACATCGGCATCCTGCACTCGGTACGCCGCGAATACGACGACGGCGAACGGTGGTTCCAGCGCTCGTTGCCGCTGTGGCAAACCATCTCCGACGAGCACGGCGAGGGCCAGGTCCTGATCAACCTCGCCGGCGTGTACGTCGGCCGCGGCACCGGAGACGCCGAGGCCGTCGCGCGACATCTGGTACGAGCGTTGGAGATCTTCACCCGCCTCGACCACCAGTTCGGCCGGATCTTCGCGATGACCCACCTCACCACCGTCTACAAACGGATGAAGCGACTCGACGACGCACTGGCGGCCGGCACCGAGGCCGCCCAGACCGCCCGCGAGATCGGCGCCGAGGTGCTCGAGGCGGCGGCCCTCAGCGACCTCGGCCGCCTGCACGAGGACCTGCGCGACCTCCCCGCGGCCCTCGCCTGCCACGAGGCGGCGCTGGAGATCCACTGCCGGCTGACCAACCAGCTCCGCGAGGCCCGCGACCGCCTGTGCGTCGCCTACGTGTGCCGCGAGATGGGCCGGTACGACCGCATGCGCGAGGAGTACGCGCGGGCGTTCGCGATGCTGGAGGAGCTCAACCCGGCCGAGGCGGAACGGGAACGGACCGCGTTCGGCCCGCTCCCGTCGTGATCATCGTGTCGCGGGCACGATCTCGCCGATTCGCTCGACCTTGAACGACATGCCCGGGTAGTGCGCCTCCAACTGCCGCACGACGTCCTTCGGCGGGTCCGTCTCCGTCCCCACGTCGAGCGCTGACCCGTCCTGTCCGAGTCCGGCTGAGTTGATCGTGATGCCGCGCGTCTTCCAGTGCTCGATGTCGTTCATGAGCCGACGCTGGTGCTCGCTCAGCTCGGCGTAGGAGTACCGGGCGTCGCGGAAGTCGATCCGCACGTTCGGGGCCGTCTTCCAGACCTCGGCCTCGAACCTCGGATTCGGCTTGCGGTAGATGACCAGCATCGGCACGTTGTCGCGGACGGTCAACCGCGAGTAGGTGGTCGCGAACTCGCCCTCCAGCAACGGCTTGAGCGCCTCCGCGGCCTTGTGCAGGTCCTCGTTGTTGAACCCCGGCGGATAGGACGTCGTGTCCGGCGGCTCGGAGTAGGTGGTGGTGGCCGGCCCAGTGGTCATCTCCTGGCCGCCGATCCCGGCGGCCTCAGGCCTCGCGCACGAGACCACCGCGACCAGCAGCAACACCGGTAAGACAACTCTTCGCATGGTTCCCCCAATGTCCGTACCAGGGTAGGACGGCACTGGGTAGGACGGCATTGGGCGCTTCGGAGGTTGCTCGCGCTAGGCGGAGTTGCGCAGGGCGTTGTAGCCCTTGAAGAGCCCGTCCCACGCCTCCTTGCAGCGGGCGTTGAGCTGCCCGTCGGCGCTCGCCCCGCCCGCCGCGAACCACGGCTCGCAGGGCGCGATGCCGGTGAGCGACCTGCGGACCTGCTCGATGGCGGAACGCCCGGTGGGAGGCAGCTTGTCGGACTGCTTCTCCACCTCGTCGACCACGCCTGTCACGTCGGGCATGAGGTGGGCGCAGTTGTCCATCTGGTCGACGGGCTCGCCCCGCAGCCTCGGGATGCAGGCGGTCAGCAGGGTGCCGATCGCGTCGAGCCGGGGTTGCAGCTCCGGCAGCGGTGAGGCGGACGACGAGGTCGGCGCGGGGGTGATCGTGGGCAGGGACGTGGTCCCGGTACTGCACCCGACCAGCACAAAAGCCAGCGCAATGGCGGAATAGCGCATGGCGAGAGCCTAGCCACAAGTGGCGGCCGCCAGAGCCGGGGTGCTCTGGCGGCCGCCGTGTTCACCCGATCAGGCGCGGATGTAGGACTGCGCGCCGTTCGGGAAGCCGAGGGCGGCCGTGTCGCGGACGTCGTCGGTCACGACGGCCGACTTGCCCTTGCAGCCCGGCTCTGACCAGATCTTCGCGGCGCCGTCGAGGGTCAGCGACTGGAAGCCGCCGCGCAGGTCGCCGCACTTGGCCTCGGGCTTCACGCCGGTGGCGAAGTTGTTGCCGCTGAAGTCGTCGAAGTTCTTGCCGGTGAAGAAGGTGATCGAACCGGCAGGCTTGGCACCGGCGGCGGGCGGCGCGGGCTGCGTGACCGGCGCCTCGGCCGGGGCGGTGGCGCGCTTGCCCTCGGGGTTGATCACGAACCACTTGTTGCCGACGTTCTGGCCCTTGATGTCACCGGGCTTCTCGTCCTTGTTGAACAGGTAGATCGGGCGGCCGCCGATCGTCACCTGCGTGGTCTTGCCGTCCTTGCGCTTGATGAAGCCGATGTTCTCCCGCTTGATGCCGGGGAAGAACAGCTTGGTGCCCTTGGCCACGGTGATCGGCGTCCACGCCTTCTCGCACTCACCGTTGCAATTGGACACTCCGCCGTTGACCGGGTCGTCGCTGAACCAGTAGATCGTGCGGCCGTTTCCGTTCACCACAGCGGGTTCCAGGCCACCGGCGTTCGCGACGCGGAGCTCCACCCACTTCAGCTTCACCTCGGGAGCCGCGGCTTCCGGTGCGCGGTCGCCGGTGTTCTTGTCGGCCTTGTTGGAGTTCGCCGAACCGCGCAGGAAGTCCACTTCGGACTCACCGGCGGCCGCCTGCGTCTCCTGGACCTGGGCCTGCTCCTGGACCGGCGTGGCCGTGCCGGACTGCGCGGAGCCCTGGCCACAGGCCGTCAGAGCGACAGCACTGACCGCGATGAGGGCAGCAACGATCCCAACTTGCTTGCGACGCATGGGTTTCTCACTCCTGAATGGACATTCCGTCAACCTGTTCGCCACTGACACGTGCGGACTCTCGGAACGGTTCAGACGAGTTCGACATGAGAGCGCGATCACATCGCCGGTTTGGCCAGCCCGGTACCGTTGGGGGCGTGCACATCAGCCTGAGCAGCGACTTCGCCGACGCGGTCCCGGAAATGGCCGTCTCCTGGGAGGCGGTCCCGGTCCCCGAACCGGAACTGCTCGCCCTCAACGAGCCGCTCGCGAAGGAGCTCGGTCTCGATTCCACCTGGCTGCGTTCTTCCGACGGCCTGTCGTTTCTGGTGGGAAACGCGGCTCCCGGATTCGCCCAGGCCTACGCGGGACACCAGTTCGGCGGCTACTCCCCCCGGCTCGGCGACGGCAGGGCCCTGCTGCTCGGCGAGCTCACCGACACCGACGGCCGGCTGCGCGACCTGCACCTGAAGGGCTCCGGCCGCACCCCGTTCGCCCGCGGCGGCGACGGACTGGCCGCCATCGGCCCGATGCTGCGCGAGTACGTCCTGAGCGAGGCGATGCACGCCCTCGGCATCCCGACGACCCGTTCGCTGGCGGTGGTCGCGACCGGCGGCGTCGTCCAGCGCGACGAGCCCCTGGCCGGTGCCGTCCTGACCCGTGTGGCCGCCTCGCACCTGCGCGTCGGCAGCTTCCAGTACGCCCGCAACACCGGCGACCACGACCTGCTGCGCCGCCTCGCCGACCACGCCATCGCCCGCCACCACCCCGGCAGCACCTACCTGGAGCTGTTCGGTCAGGTGGTAGCCGCTCAGGCATCGTTGGTCGCCCAGTGGATGCTCGTCGGCTTCATCCACGGCGTCATGAACACCGACAACATGACGATCTCCGGCGAGACCATCGACTACGGCCCGTGCGCGTTCATGGAGGCCTACGACCCGAAGACGAAGTACAGCTCCATCGACCACCGCGGCCGCTATGCCTACGGCAACCAGCCGATCATCGCCGAGTGGAACCTCGCCCGCCTCGCCGAGGCACTGCTGCCGTTGTTCGACACCGACGAGGACAAGGCGGTCGCACTGGCGGTCGAGACGCTCGGCACGTTCGACGAGCACTTCGAACGTGCCTGGATCCAGGGCATGCAGGCCAAGCTCGGCGTCTCCGGCGACGTGAAGCCGCTGCTCAAGGACCTGCTCACGCTCATGCACACCGACCACGTCGACTTCACGTCGTTCTTCCACGCGCTCAGCGGGGCGGCCCGTGCCGACGCGGAGCCGGCGCGGTCGCTGTTCCTCGACCTGGCCGGGATCGACGCCTGGATCGCGCGCTGGCGTGAACTCGGACCGGACGCCGACGCGATGGACCGGGTCAACCCCGTCTACGTGCCGCGCAACCATCTCGTGGAAGAGGCCCTCGCCGCGGGGTCCGACGGCGACCTCGGCCCGTTGGAACGCCTGCTCGACGCCGTGACGAACCCCTACGGTGAGCGCGCGGGGCTGGAGCACTACGCTTCCCCGGCACCACAGGACTTCAGCGCCACCTACCAGACCTTCTGCGGGACCTGATGAAGCTGCAGCCGATCGGCCACGTCGAATCACCGCTCACCGACCGCTCCTCCGCGCCCAAGCAGGGCGACGAGGGCGCGCCGGACGCCTGGCTCGTCTTCGCGCCGGAGTACGCGCGGGCGATGGCCGAACTCAAAGCCGGCGACGACGTCCTCGTGCTGACCTGGCTCGACCGCGCGGACCGGTCCGTGCTGACCGTCCATCCGCGCAGCGACCCCGATCGCCCGGAGACCGGCGTCTTCTCGACCCGGTCACCGGACCGGCCGAACCCCATCGGCCTGCACCGGGTCCAGATCCTCGCCGTCGACGGGTTCAAGGTGCACGTCGCCCACCTCGAAGCCCTCGACGGCACCCCGATCGTCGACGTCAAACCCGTGCTGGGCACCGAACGCTGATTCGAAGGCAGGCGAAATCTGGTGCGCGGGACCGGAAGCGGGGTACCCGGCGGGCATGAGTCAGCCAGTACCGCCTTCTGAACCGGTGCCGACGACGCCGGGTCCGGACCAGCCCCGGCCGACCGGTCCCGACCAGCCGCAGCCACCGGGACCGGACCCGGACCCCCTGCGGCCGCCAGGACCCGACCCGGATCCGTTGCCGCCGATGCCGAAACCGATCTAGCCGAAAAACGTCGCCCCAGCACGTTTGAACGGCAAACGTGCTGGGTACAAGCCTCGTGCCCCATCCGGACCGACTCTGGAGCGGACATGCTCAGCCGTCAGGAACAGCAGCGGCTCGTCGAGATCGAGCAGCGGTTGCGGGCCTCCGAACCCGACCTGGCCCGCGCACTGCGCGAGGGTCCCCGTGCGCGACGGAGCCTGTTTCAGCGGGTGATGGCCGTCCTCACCCTGTTCTTCAGGAGGCCACCGGAATCGCGTGCGTGACAGCCGCGTTCGGCGGTGCCTCCGCACGGTTCCAGTGCATGCGTGACCACGGCAGGTCCATGTCCGAGAGCGTGGTGATCTGCCGGGGCCGCAGATCCTCCGGCGCGGGCGCCTCCGCGTGCCGCGAATAGGCCGCGTCGACGTACCGATGCCCGGTGTCCGGGGCGAGCACGACCACGTGACGTTCCGGATCGAGCCGTTGCTCCCACCGTGCGGCCAGGTAGGCCGCTCCCGCCGACAGGCCGGCGAAGATCGCGTGTTCACGTAGCAGCGCCACGCTGCCGGACAGCGCGGCGTCGAAGCCGAACCAGTGCACCGTGTCGTAGAGCGTGTGGTCGACGTTCCCGAACGGGATCGAGCTGCCGATCCCGGCGATGATGATCTCCGGGTCGTGCACGTGCTCGCTGCCGAAGGTGACACTGTCGAACGGTTGCACGCCAACGAGTTCCACGCTCGGATCGGTCTCGCGGAGATAGGTCGTCAGCGCGCCGGTCGACGCTCCGGTGCCCACGCCACCCACCACGGACAGCCGGTCGCAGGAGATGTGCTCCCGGATGAGGTCGGCGATCGGCCGGTAACCGCGGTAGTGGACGTCGTCGTGGTACTGGCGCATCCAGTGGTGCCGCGGGTGGTCGCGCAGGATCTCCCGGACCCGCGCCACCCGGCGGCTCTGGTCGAGCTTCAGGCTGGCGCACGGCGGCATGGGCTCGACGGTCGCGCCGAGGATCTCCAACTGGGTGTGCAGGGTCTTGTCGACGGTCGTGGAAGCGATGATGTGGCAGTGCAGGCCGTAGCGGTGGCACGCGAGCGCCAGGGCGTGCGCGTAGATGCCGCTGGAGCTGTCGACCAGGGTGTCCCCGTGCGCGATGGTGCCGCGTTCGAGGAGGTAGCGGACGGCTTCGAGGGCCGAGGCGACCTTCATCGTCTCGAAGCGCAGGCAGAGGGTGCGGGAGTCGAGACGTACCAGGGCGGGGCGGCTGAGGGCGTCCGCGATGTGACAGTCGATGTGGTGGTCCACGTCTTCTCTCATGTTCGGGCTCGGTAGCGGTACAGCGCGGTCTCGTCGGCGCTGAACTGGGAGAACGGGAACGGTTCCGCCGAGAGCGCGGTGACCCCGGCGCCGAGGAAGTGGCGGGCGACGGCGCTCGCGGTCTGGGCGTAGACCACCAGCGGGACGTCCCTTTCCTGGCAGGAGCGCAGGATCTCGTCGAACGTGCCGTTGCCGATCGTCATGCCGGTCGCGACGACCGCGTCCGCGACGCCGAGCACGTCCCGCATGTCCGGGGTCACCGGATCGCCCCACTGGGTGGTGCGCAACGACAGGTCGCACGGCAGGCACTCGGCGCCGCGTTCACGGATGGCGGCGACCAGCGGGTTCACCACGCCGATCAACGCGACCTTGGCGCCGCGTTCGACGTCGAGCAGGCCGGCGACGGCGGCGTCCCTGGCCTTCGCCCGCTCTTCCGGGGTTCCCGCCGGGAGCACGACTCGTTCCGCGTCCGAAGTCCGGTGTGGACGGACGTGTCCGAGGTAGGCGTCGAGCGCCGCCACGCGCACCGGTGCCGGCGCCTCGGTGAGCAGCCGGGCGATCGGGGCGCCGGAGTAGTTCGCGCACACCGCCGGGTCGGCCTCGCCTTCCGCGAACGCACAGGCACCGAACGCGTCGCCGACGCGGACCAGCACGTACTGGTTGCGGTAGGTGACGTCACCGCCAGCCAGCCGAGTGCCGTGATGGACCCAGAACACGCTGGTGGCAGGCAGTTCCCCGGGATCAGGGCCGTGTCTTCCGGCCAGCACCCCCGCTGTCAGATCGTCCACAGTGGTCACGAACATCCCCCTTCTCAGCGGACCGGCTCGCGGTAGCCGACGGCCAGGTGGCCCAGGCTGTCGCGGCCGATCTCGGCGTCCACGTCGAACACGTCGCGCAGCAGCGGCGCGGTGAGCACGTCTTCCGCGAGCCCCTCCGCGACCACGGTGCCGCCGTGCATCAGGACCAGCCGGTCGCAGTAGCGCGCGGCCAGCGCGAGGTCGTGCAGCGCGACGACGACCGTTTGCGGCGTGCGGCTCGCCAGTTCCATCAGTTCGAGCTGGTGGCGCACGTCCAGGTGGTTGGTGGGCTCGTCCAGCAGCAGTCCCGCCGTGCGTTGCGCCAGCGCGCGGGCGAGGTGGGTGCGCTGGCGTTCGCCGCCGGACAGCTGTTTCCACGGCCGATCCGCCAGTTCCACGAGGTCGAGCCGGTCCAGCGCCGCCGTGACGATCTCGTGGTCGGTGGCGTCCGGGCCGCGCCACCGCGACCGGTGGACGGTGCGGCCCAGCATGGCCACCTCGGACACGCGCAAATCGCTGTCGGTGTCGGCCGTCTGCTCGACGAACGCCATCTTGCGCGCTCTCTCGCGAGCAGGCCACGACCCGATTTCCACGCCGTCGTAGCGCACCACGCCGTCGGTCGGCGTGCGCAGACCGGCAATGCACCGCAGCAGCGACGACTTGCCGGAGCCGTTCGGCCCGATCAGCCCGACGGTCTCCCCCGGCCGCACCGCCAGGCTCACGTCGCGGACGATGGTCTTGCCCGGCACGCCCCAGCTCAGCCGTTCGACGTCGATCCTCACAGCTCACCCCGCTTGCGCAGGACCAGCAGGAAGAGCGGCACCCCGATCAGCGCGGTGAACACGCCCACCGGCACCTCCAGCGGCGAGAACACGACGCGGGTGAGGGCGTCCGTCCAGACCAGGAACACCGCGCCAGCCACGGCCGAGAGCGGCAACAGCCTGCGGTGCGACGGCCCCACCAGGAACCGGACGCCGTGCGGCACGATCAGCCCGACGAACCCGACCGCTCCCACCGCGGCCACCGCGACGGCGGTCAGCACCGACGTGGTCACCAGGAGGACCGCCCTCGTGGTGCGGACGTCGATGCCGAGCGACGACGCGGTGTCGGTCCCGAACGCGAACCCGTCCAGCGCCGCGGAAGACAGCCACACCACCAGCAGGCCGGCCACCAGGACGACAGCGCACACCGCGACGGAGGTCCACCGGGCCGACGCGAGCGACCCGAGCAGCCAGTTGGTGATGGCACGGATGCTGTCGGAGTCACCGGACGACAGCAGGATCAACGACGTGAGCGCCGCGAACAGCTGACCCACGACCACACCGGTGAGCACGATCCGTGACGAGTCCAGGCCGGTGCGCCTGAGCAGCAGCATCAGCAACCCGAACGCCACCAGCGCGCCGACCAGTGCCCCGCCGGTCACGCCGAGCTGGGATCCCGCGAACCCGAGCACCACCACGACCACCGCGCCGGTCGAGGCACCGGACGACACCCCGAGCAGGTACGGATCCGCGAGCGAGTTGCGCGTGACGCTCTGCAGCACCGCGCCGCACACCGCGAGCGCCGCGCCGACGAGCGCCGCGAGCAGCACCCTCGGCAGTCTCAGGTCCCAGATCAGCGAGTCGAGCAGCCGTGGCAGCGGAACGACCGGAAGCCCCAGTCGTCCGCCGACGGACCTGCCAATCTCTGGCCAACTCGCGGACACTCCTGTGCGGACGGCGAGTACCAGCGAGACGATCAGGATCGCGAGACTCAGCACCGTCAGGAGCACGCTCTTGTCACGTCGAACGGGAGCCACCGAAACCTCGACGACAGGATCGAGGACAGCGGCCTCAGCCACGGCCGTCGATCCTGTCGAGTCCGGCGCCGAACGCCCGCAGCGCGTCGACCGTGCGGACCGACGGGTCCATCTCGATGCCGTTCAGTTCGATGATCTTGTTCTCCCGCACCGCTTTCAGCTGCGAGACGGCCGGGTGCTCGCGCATCATCGCGAGCTTCTCGGCGGCCTTGTCACCGAGGTTTCCGCGCTCGGACAGGTCGCCGATCACGATGACGTCGGGGTCGCGGCGCGCGATCTCCTCCCAGGAGGCCTCCGGCCATTCCTGGCTCAGGTCGTCGAAGACGTTGGTGACACCGGCGATCTTGCTCATCTGGCTGGGCATGCCGTCCTTGCCCGCCACGTACGGGACGCCCTTGAAGACCGAGTAGACCCAGACGACCTTGACGGGATCCCGTTTCACCGCTTGGACTTCGGCGACCGTCCTGCGTTGCTCTGCGGCGAGCTGGTTCGCCTTCCCGGTCACGCCGAAGATCTTCCCGAGGTTCTCGTAGTCGCGGAACAGCCGTTCGAACGCAGGGGTTGTGCCGTCCGGGCAGTTCACCGCGCTCACGAACGTCGGCACGCCAAGGGCTTCGAGCTCGTCGCGCGTGCCGGCACGGTCAGCGGTGAAGAGCTCTCTGAACCCCGAGACGACGACATCGGGATTGGCCGCTCGCAACGGTTCCGAGGTGAGGATCTTCGGCGACAGCACGGGGATCTTCGCGTAGGCGTCGGCGTACTTGGGCGACACCTTGGTCTTGACGTTCGCCGTTCCTGCCATGCGGTCCTGGAGTCCCAGCGCCAGCAACGTTTCCGTGGAGGACTGGTCCAGCGCCACCGCCCGCTGCGGTGTGCCGGTGAACGTCAGTTGCTTGCCGCAGCTGTCCAGCACCACCGACTGAGCCGTTGGCGCCTGGGCGCCTCCCGGGGTGGCACAGCCGGCGGCGAGCACCGCGACCAGCGCCAGGCCGAGCCGGGCGGGGTGTGACATCGGATCCTCCAGTTAGTTCTGCGAACGACCTCCGCTACTGTAACGACAATCATTTTCAAATCAACCCCGTCGAAAGGTCGAGCGCGTGGTCCACGACACAGTGCGCAGCCCGTCCGTGTTGCGCAGCACCCAGTTCCTCCGCCTCTGGACGGCGACCACCGCGTCGGGCATCGCGACCTGGGCGCTCCCGTTCGTGCTGGGCCTGGCGGTGCTCTCCCGCTCGCTGACCGCCGTCGAACTGGGCATCCTGCTCGCCGCGCGCACCGCCGGTTTCCTCGCCGCGGTCCCGATCAGCGGCGTGCTAGCAGACCGCTACGCCCGCCGCCAGGTGGTGCTGTGGTCCGGCCTGATCTCCGCGGCCGCCGCCCCGGTCCTCGCTGTCTTCGTGGGCAACTCACTGGTGCTGGCGGCGATCGCGGCCATCGCGATGGGCGCGGGCCAGGGCGCGTGCCGTCCGGCGTTCTCGGCGCTGACCGCCGAGGTGGTCGAGCCGGACCAACGCCAGCAGGCCAACGCGGCGATGACCATGTCGATCCGGGTGACAACGCTGGTGGCACCGGGTCTGACCGCGTTGCTCGCCCTCGTGGTCAACACCCAGGGTCTTCTGCTGGGCATCGGCGCCCTGTGGCTCGCGGCCGCCCTCATGCCCCCTGCCGGTACCGGAAGCGTGGCGCCTCCGAGCGGTGCGGGATTCGTGACCGAGTTCCTGGACGGCGTGCGCGAAGCCCGCAGGCACCCGTGGTTCCTGGCCGGCCTGGGCGCGCTCTCGGCGGTGATCGCCACCGGCTACTCGGCGACCGGCGTGATCCTCCCCCTGGTCAGCCGCGACCGCTACGGCACGGAAGCCGTGCTCGCGGGCGCCCTGACCGCCTACACGCTCGGCGCACTGGCCGGCGCGGTGCTGATGGCCCGCTGGCGCCCCCGCGCCGCCGGGTGGACCGGGCTCTTCGGCCTCGCGCTGTACGGGTTCGCGCCGCTGGTCCTGCTGCTGCCGGTGCACCCGGTCGTCGTGATCGCCGTGTACGCGATCGCCGGGCTCGGCATCGACCTGTTCAACGTGCCGTGGTTCACCGCGACACAGCGCGAGGTCGAGCCCTCGAAGCTCGCCCGCGTGTCCTCTTTGGACTTCCTGATGTCCTACGGCCTGGCGCCGATCGGCCTGGCGCTCATCGCTCCGGCCGTCACGGCGTACGGAGCGGGCGCGGTGCTGATCGCCTGCTCGGTGATCTGCTTCGCCGCGCCCGCTCTGGCCGCTCTGGTGCCGTCGTCCCGTGACTTCGGAACGCCTGAGAAGGCCTAGGAACCGGCCTTCTGCAGCTCGTTCTTCAACTGCTTCTTGCTCATGCTCGCCGCGTTGCTCACCCCGAGGTTCTTCGCCTGGATCAGCAGTTCCTCGCGCGTCGCCTGGCCGGGCAGCTCACCGAGGTGCTCGGCCCGGCTGCTCGCGAACCGTTCCCCGAGCTGGTGGCGGCGTTCCGCGCTGAGCCGCTTGCGCATGCCGGGAAGGACCGTCTTCTCCTCTTCCTCGACGTGGTGGGAGACCGCGTCCACGACCCTCTTCAGCGCCGTGACGTACTGCGGGGAGTCCCAGTCGCAGTCCAGGAGCTCGGCGAGCAGTCTCTCGGCCTCGGCGTGCTCCTCCTGGCTGTGCTCGACCTCGTCGGTCTCGCCTGCCTCCTTGATGGCGATCGGGTAGACCTCGGCCTCCTCGGCGCGGCTGTGGGCGACGAGCAGGCCGCACATCACCGGGGTGAGCAGTGGCCGTTTCTCCGGGTGGTTCTCGAGCTCGTCGAACAGGCGCTCGACCTCGCGGTGGTCCTGCATGATCAGGTCGACGACGTCGTACTGCACGGCGGTCCTCCTACTGGTTCCTGGGATAGCGGGTGTTGATCGGGGCGACGCCGCGTCGTCCGATCCGGCCGATGGCCACGCCGAACCCGGCGACCACGGCGACGGCCACGACGGAGCCGATGACGATCGACCACGTGAGGCCTGCGTTCAGCAGCCCCGACGCCGCACCGGCGACGGCGCCGGCGACGAGACCGTTGACGAGGTTCACGAGCCCGGCGACGGTCAGCGCGGTGCCGATCAGGCGCGGCCGCCGGGCCTTGCGCCAGCCGGTCTGGCCGGCGTCCGCCTCGACGGCCGCGGTGTCGTCGTGCACCTGACGGACGAAGACGTCCTTCGTGGACGGTTCGAGGTCGCTGTAGACATGCCGGATCCGGTTGATCCCCAGACCTGCCTGCACGTCCTCGATGACCAGCTCGACCGCGCGGAACAGCGTGGCGAGCCCGATCAGGAACAGGCTGCTGAAGATGACCAGCACCAGTGTCAGCAACACCTCGAGGGGGACCACCTGGGCGACGAAGCCAAGCGCGATCATCGACGCGGAGATCGTGGAGAGCAGGTGGCCCGCCCTGCCGGTCGCGTCGGCGATGTTCGCGGTGCGCACCATCTGGAGCGTGTAATGCTCGGTGGTGAGGATCGTCAGCGCCGAGGTCTTGTCCATTTCCGGCACGTCAGCGTCCCAGCGCGTTCGCGAGCTCCTTCTTCGTCATCGTGGAGCGGCCCTTGATGTTCTTCTTCTTGGCCTCGTTGTAGAGCTGCTCCTTCGTGGGGCCCTTCGGCCTGTTCGTGCCCGACCGCTGCCCGCCGCGCTTCTGCGGCGACGTGTCCTTGACGGACGATCGGCTGGCGGTCTTGGACTCCCCGGACTGGGCGCGGTTCTTGTTCACCGTGCGCGCGGCGATCTCCTTCGCGCGCTTCGGCGAGGCACCGCGGTCCTCGGCGGAGTCCTTGATGTGCTTGTACTGGCGTTCACGTTTCGCGTTCGATCCCGCTGGCATCACGACCTCCTGGTTCGAGCTGAACCGCGAATACCCCCGGTCACAGCGGTTCACACACCGCCTCGCATGCACACGACCCGGATGGGTGCTCGTCGGTGACGAGGACCGGAGGTGCTGGAACCGGGGTCCGCGGCCGGGCCGAGCCGCTCCGGCACCGACGAGGGTCACGAGTGGCCGGAGAACACCGGCCGCACGACGGCCGCCAACCTGCGCGCCGTCGCCCTGGCCCTGGCCGAGCGCCCGATCCGCGCCTGAGCGAACGCGACCAGCGCGCCGATGACCAGGCCTCCCAGCACGTCACTGGGCCAGTGCACGCGGGTGCGCAGACGGCTGTACGCGACGAGGAGAACCACCGGCGCCACGAACACGGCCGTTCCGCTGTCCTCCAACGCGGTGGCCGTGCCGAAAGCGGCGGCCGTCACCGCGTGCTTGGACGGGAAGGACGAGGAGTCCGGGTGTTCCGGTAAGGCCTGCCGCGCGGGCATGTTCGCGGCCTGCGGTCTCCGCCGATGCACCACCAGGCTCACCAGGTGGCCCACCGGCATCGCGACGGCCGCGGCGAGCAGCCCTCGCTTGGCCGCCTTTCCCTTGCCCGCCAGCGTGAGCAGACCGGCGACGGGCACCCACAGAGCGCCACCTCGTGCGGTGACGCTCGCCGCGATCAGGACCGGAGAAGGCCGATCCGTGGGCAGTTCCTCTTCGATCTCCTCGTCACCGTTCATCGCCAGGAAGTTCCCTCACCAGCCACGATCGCAAACTCCGGAATCGGCAGAACGGACAAATTACCCGTAAATGCGCGAATCGAATCGGGTCGGCAAAGGGGGTCTGGTTCATTCAAACAATGCCGGGGACCACCTGTGCGGCAACGGGTGCGGCTGCGACATCGCGGTCAAGGACGGCCAGCCCGCGTGCCACCCCGACATCGACCTGTGCGGTGGAGGACATCGCCATGCCGTTGTCCTCCACCGCCCGGCGTGGCCGCCGCACCCGTGCTGAGGGTGCAGCCTCACCGTTCTCCGCTTAGATCCACGCGCAGAACGCCACCGCGCTGCACGAAGGACTCGGGCAGCCACGGCTGGTCCACCTCGCGGCCGTTCCACCTGGCGCCCTGGACGTAGATGTCCGGGGCGCCGGGCGCGAAGATCGTGATGTTGCGCTGGGCGATCCGGGCCTTCGGGAACATCGGGCTGGACAGGTGCAGTTCGGCGCCGCTGGGCGTGCGCGGGTACAGACCGAGCGCGGCGAAGACGTACCAGGCGGACATCGTGCCGAGGTCGTCGTTGCCGGGCAGGCCGGACGGGCCGGTGCGGTAGACCAGTCGCGCCATCGCCCGGACGGTTTCCTGGGTCTGGTGCGGGCGGCCGAGCTCGTTGTAGATCCACGGGGTGTGGATGCCGGGCTCGTTCGTCGGGTCGTACCTCAGTGCGTCGCCGCCGGTCGCCCACGAGCCGTCCACGCGGTGGAAGAACGCGTCGAGCCTGGTGGCGGCGGTGTCCTTGCCGCCCATCGCCTCGGCCAGCCCGGCGACGTCGTGCGGGACCATCCACGTGTAGGTGGCGCTGCTGCCCTGCGCGAAGCCCTGGTCGGAGGCCGGGTTGAACGGGGTCACCCAGGTGCCGTCGGCCTTGCGGGCCTGCTGGTAGCCGGTGGCGGGGTTGAAGGTGTTGCGCCACCAGCCCGCGCGCTTCCGCAGTTCCTCGCTGGGACGGCCGAGGCGTCGCGCCAGGTCGGCCAGCGCCTGGTCGGCCACGGAGTCTTCCAACGTCTCCGCGGCGCCGCCCCAGCAGTGGCAGGTGTCCTGCGGGGCGTAACCGAGGCGCAGGTATTCGGCGAGGTTGGGGCGCTGGCCCTCGCACTGGCCGGGGCAACCCTTGTCGGACAGACCGTCCGGGTGCGGAACCGTGGCCTGGCGCAGCAACGAGTCGTAGGCCGCGCGCACGTTGAAGTCCTTGGCGCCCATCGCGTACATGCCCGCGATCGCCGGTGCGGACGGGTCGCCCGTCATGACGTGCGTCGGGCCGTTGACGTGCACCCAGCGGTCCCAGACGCCGCCGTTCTGCCAGGCGAGGTTCAGCAACGACTGGGCGTAGTCGCTCGCGACCCGTGGTTCGAGGAACGCCAGGAGCTGGGTGTGAGCCCGGTACTGGTCCCAGCCGGAGAAGTTGCCGTACTGGGCTTTCTGGCCCGGTGCGAGCCGGCGGACCTGACGATCGCTGCCCAGGTAGGTGCCGTCGACGTCGCTGGCCACGTTCGGCTGCAGGAACGCGTGGTAGAGCGCCGTGTAGAAGATCGTCCGCTCGTCGGCCGTGCCACCGTCGATCTCAACCGCGCGCAGCTGCTTCGCCCAGGCCTGCCGGGCGTCCTTCGCGACGTCGGCCACGGTGGCGCGCTTCGGGATCTCCGCCGCGAGGTTGCGCTTGGCGGCTTCCGCGCTGGTGTAGGAGATGCCGATGCGCGTCGTCACCTTGGTGTCCGCAAAGGACACATAACCGCCGGAACCCCTGCCCGCGCGCGCACTTCCGGTCAGGTAGCCCTCGCCGCCCGTCGCGGTCGTCGTGCCCGGCCTGAGCTCGCTGTTGACCCACGTGCCGTACGCCGTGATGGGACGGTCGAACGACGCCGTGAAGTACAGGCGGTAGTAGGTCTTCTGGTTGTTCACGCCACCGTTCGCGCGCCTGCCGCAGAACGCGCCGGTGAGCACCGAGCCCGAGACCGTGCCGCTCGCCGGGTCGATGGTGATCTCGGCGTCCTCGCTGCCGTTGAGCGAGTTCGAGGTGCGGAACAGCAGCGAACCCGTGTCGCTCGCGGGATAGGTGAACTCGCCGATGCCCGCCCGCGTCGTCACGGACAGGTCCGCTTTCGCGCCGGACTTCAGGCCCACCCGGTACCGGCCGGGTTCGGCGATCTCGTCGGCGTGCGCGAAATCGCTGGCGTAGACTTGGTCCTTCGTGTCGGCGGTCGGCGAGGTCGTGATCTCACCGACGTGCGGCATGATCGGCACGTCCCCCGCCGCGCCGGGGTGACAGCCCGCGCCGTTGACGTGGGTGAGGCTGAAGCCGCGCACCCGCGTGGCGTCGTAGGCGTAACCGTTGGCGGCGCCCGTGTTCGTCTGGTCGCCTCGGGTCGACGTCGGGCTCCACGAGATCATCCCGAACGGCCGTACGGCACCCGGATAGGTGTTGCCGCCGCCCGCCGAGCCGATCAACGGGTCGACGTACCTCGTGTCGTCTCTCACCGCCGCGCTCACGGGAGTCGCCAGCGCGGCGGTGAGGACAGTGACCAGGATGATCGGGAGCGCTCTCACGTCCCGGGACAGTAACCGGTTTCTAGTAAACGCAGGGTGGCCGGTAACCGTCGATTTTCAGCCCTTGGAACTCCAGGTCGTTCTTCGTCTTGCCGACGAAGACCAGGCCACGGGCGTCGTCGAGCGCCTCTGCGAGCGGGTAGGCGGGCTTGCCGAGCTCGGGCAAGGTTGTCCACTTGTCAGGGTTGAAGCTGAAGAACTTCCTGACCAGCTTGCCCTGAGTGGACGGGATCTTAGTGACCCATTTGTCACCGCCGCTCCAGTGCGACGCGGGCCGCAGCTGGACGTGGAGGTCGTTGGTGGCGCGGTAGGTCATCCAGAAGCCGTGCGACTTCGAGAGGTCGGCCTGGGCCTCGAACTTGTTGCCCAGCCACACGACCATGACGGCCCAGTCGTCGGCGAGGAACTTGATCTTCGCCGTGTGATCGTGCCGGTTCCTCGGCACGAGGATGCTGCCGGTCGCGGGCTCGGTGGCGCCTTCGCCACTGGCGATCCACTGCTGCAACCGGTCGATGGACGGTGTCCCGCACTCGCTGCCGTGCGAAGCGGTGGCCGCGGTCGTCGAGCCGAGGGTGGACATCAGCGCGCACGCGATCACCGCGACGCGGCCGAGCGTCGAATTCAAGCGCATCTGGCGGACCGTAGCGGATAATGGTCTGAACCATTGCGTTCACCGTTGACCGCATTACCTGGACAGCGGATTGTGAGCGTGTCTCGTGATGGCCAGAGTTGCGTCGTGCGCCCCGCCAGATCGCTTGGATTCATAGGTGTCGTAACGATTTTCTCCCTCCAACTGTCCTCTCCGGCGGCCGCCGGCCCGCGCGGCTGCCCGACGTCGATCGACGACCGGACGTTCGCTTCCGCCGTCTCGTTGCGCGAGTCGAACGCCCAGATGGCCGGGTTCGGCGTCCGCGCCACCGGCAGCCCCGCCCACCACCGCCTGATCTCCTGGCTGGAACGCCACGTCTCCCGGCTTCCCGGCATGTCCGTGCGCTCCGAACGCTTCCCCATCACGCGCTGGCAGCCGGGCCCTGGTTTCCTCGTCTCCGACGGCGTGGTGCCAGTCGCGGGTGCCATCCCCTACTCCGCTCCGGGTCTGCGGTCCGGTGAACTGGTCCACCTGCCCACCGGCACGCCGATCACCGCCGCCAACGCGCGTGGCAAGGTCGTGCTGCGCGACTTCCCCGCCGTCGACCGCGGCTACTTCGCCGAACCCCTGCTGGACCGCGACATGGTCGACGCGGGCGTCGCCGGAGCCGCCGGAGTCGTCATCGCCTTCCCGTTCCCGCACGAGCAGGTGCGGGGCTACTGGGATCCGCACCTCGGCACGCACTACCGCGTGCCCGGCGTGTTCGTCGGCTCCGACGCGGCGCTGAAGCTGCAGGTCGGCCACCGCACGACGATCGGCGTGCTGGCAGGGCGTTTCCCGGGGTCGACGCGCTCGTTGATCGCCACCCTGCCGGGACTGAGCAGCGAGCGGATCGTCATCGACACCAACACCGACGGCGTGGGCTGGGTGCAGGAGAACGGAACCGTCGCACTCCTCGCCCTGGCCGACCACCTCGCCCGGCTGCCGCTGCGCTGCCGGCCGCGCACGATCGAGTTCGTCTTCGCGACCGGCCACCTGCACCGCCCGGCGGAAGGCAGCGAGTTCCGCGCGCGAGCCCTGGATGCCGAGTACGACCAGGGTTCCGTCGCGTTCGCGTTCGTGCTGGAACACCTCGGCACGCGGGAGTTCCTGCCCAGCGCGGGTTCCCTGCGACCAACGGGCGCGGCCGAGTTCTCGGGCTGGTTCGCAGGCAGTCCCGTGCTCGCCCGAGCCGCCGCCACGGCGCTGGCCGGACGCGCGGTGGACCGCACTTTCGTGTTGCCCGGCAGCGATGTTCCGGTGCCGGGCCGGGCGCCGCCGCAGTGCTCGTTCGGTGGCATCGGCACGCACTTCCACTCGCACCTGATCCCGACGATGGCGATGATCTCCGGGCCGTGGACGCTCTGGGCGCCGTCGTTCGGCGCCGCTGCCGTCGACCACGAACGGATGCGGAGCCAGGTGCTGGCCGCGGGCGACGCCGTGCTCGCGCTGGGCGGAGTGCCTCGCGACGAGATCGCCGGGCCCTACCTGGGCTTGCGGCAGGCACGCACGGATGGCGCGCCGACCTGTTCGCACGAACTGCCGCCCGAGTGGGCGCCTAGAAGATGATCGAGGCCTGCACCGGCAGGTGGTCGGACGGGAACTGGCCGTCCCGGTGGTAGGTGTTGATCGCGGCGGCCTGGATCGCGGCGCCACGGGTGAGGATCCAGTCGATGCGCGGGCCGTCCGGGATGAGCGGTCCGTAGCCGTGGAACGTCCCGTACGCCGGCGTGGTCCGCGACCCCGCGAGCCACGTGTCGGTCAGCCCGTTGGTCAGGGTGCAGTAGGTGGGTGAGGCGGCCGGGGCGTTGAAGTCGCCGGTGAGCACCACCGGCAACGTGAAGGCGTTGATCCGGTCGCGCACGAACTCGGCGCTGCGCAGGCGGGAGTTCTCCGACTCGTGGTCGAAGTGCGTGTTGACGGCCACGAACTGCTTGCCCGTCAAGCGGTCCGCGAACCGGACCCACGTGACCATGCGGATGACGTTGTTGCCCCACGACCTCGAACCCACGACGTGCGGTGTGGCGGAGAGCCAGTGGTGGTCGAACTCGAGCGGCTCCAGCCGGAGCGTGTCGAAGAAGACCGTCATGAACTCGTCGTGGCTGCCGCCCGCACGGCCGAGCCCGATCCAGTCGTAGTGGCCGGGCAGGTCGTGCGCGATGTCGCGCAGCTGGCCGTAGAGCCCTTCCTGGGTGCCTAACAACGCCGGCCGTTCGTTGAGCAGCAGCTGGGCCATCACCGGGCGCCGCGCGACCCACGAGTTCGGCTCGGTGTTCGAGGCGTACCGCAGGTTGAACGACATGACGCGCAGGGGATCCACCTTGCCGATCATGGCACAGGCCTGTGCTGTGACTCTCACAGCACAGGCCCGCGTTCTCGCTATGCCGGCGCGTAACCGGTGGGGCGGCTGGTGAACGAGCCGCGGCCTTGTGTCCGGCTGCGCAACCTCGTCACGTAACCGAACATCTCCGCCAACGGCACGCTCGCCGTCACCACCGTCGTGCCCGTCCTGGCTGCGGAGCCGAGGATCCGGCCCCGGCGCGCGGCCAGGTCACCGAGCACGCCGCCGAGGTAGTCGTCCGGAACGGTGACCGTGACCTCGGCGATCGGTTCGAGCAACGTCATCGCGCCCGCCTTGAGCGCCTCGCGGAGCCCGAGCCGGCCCGCCGTGCGGAACGCCATCTCCGAGGAGTCCTTGACGTGCGTGGACCCGTCGGTGAGCGTCACCCGCAGCCCGGTCACCGGGTGGCCGAGCGGGCCCTCGCCGAGCGCGTCCCGGCAGCCCTGTTCGACCGCGCGGACGAACTCCTGCGGCACCCGCCCGCCGGTGACCGCCGACCGGAACTCGAACCCGGTCTCCAGCGGTTCGGTGGTGATGACGATGTGGGCGAACTGTCCCGAACCTCCGTCCTGCTTCACGTGCCGGTAGACGAATCCCGTGACGCCCGCAGCGAGCGTTTCGCGGTAGGAGACGCGGGGCCGTCCCATGGTGATCTCGATGCGGTGGTTCGTGCGCGCCTTCTCCACCGCGACCTCCAGGTGCAGCTCACCCAGGCCGGACAACACCGTCTGGCCGGTCTCGGGGTCCGTCCTGACCTGCAGCGACGGGTCCTCGTCGACCAGATGCGCCAACGCTTCCGTGAGGCGTGCGTTGTCCGCGCTGGTCTTCGTTTCGACCGCCACCGACACGACCGGATCGGCCGAGACCGGAGGTTCCAGCAGCAGCGGAGCCGTTGGCGCGCAAAGGGTTGTCCCCGTGCGAGCCGACTTCAGCCCCACCAGTGCCACGATGTCGCCCGCGACGGCCTGGTCGACCGGCGTGTGCCGATCGGCCTGGACGCGCAGGATCCGGCCGATGCGCTCGGCCCGTCCCGCCACGCTGACCGTCTCTCCTTTGTGGAGGGTGCCGGAGTAGACGCGGACGTAGGTCAACCGCCCGTTGGGAGTGGCGTTCACCTTGAACACCAACGCCGCGAACGGTTCGTCCGGGTCCGGCCGCCGTTCCTGGCCGTCGACGCCCCGCACCGGCGGAACGTCCACAGGGGACGGCAGGTACGCGATCACCGCGTCCAACAACGGTTCGACACCCCGGTTCCGGTACGCCGAGCCGCACAGCACGACGGTGCCGGCACCCTGGCGGGTCAGTTCCCGCAACGCCTTCCGCAACGTCTCATCGGACAAACCTCCAGTGAAGAACTCCTCCAGCGCGTCCGGATGCAGCTCCGCCACCGTCTCCTCCAGGAGGCGACGACGCCGTTGTGCCTCCGCCATCAGTGTTTCCGGTACGGGACTTTCCTCGAACGAGTCTTCCCAGGTCAGCGCACGCATGCGGACCAGGTCGACGACGCCGGTGAACCCGTCCTCCGCGCCAATCGGCAGCTGCACCACGAACGGAACGGTGTGCAGCCGCGTGCGGATGGACTCCACGGCGTGGTCGAGGTCCGCGCCCGCCCGGTCGAGCTTGTTGACGAACGCGATCCGCGGCACGCCGTGCCGGTCGGCCTGCCGCCACACCGACTCGCTCTGCGGTTCGACACCCGCGACCCCGTCGAACACCGCGACAGCCCCGTCCAGCACGCGCAGCGCCCGTTCGACCTCGTCGGAGAAGTCGACGTGCCCTGGCGTGTCGATGAGGTTGATCCGGTGCCCGTCCCACGTGCAGCTGACGGCCGCGGCGAAGATCGTGATGCCGCGATCGCGCTCCTGCGGGTCGAAGTCGGTGACGGTGGTGCCGTCGTGGACCTCGCCGCGCTTGTAGGTGGTGCCGGTGGCGAACAGGACGCGTTCGGTGAGCGTGGTCTTGCCGGCGTCGACGTGGGCGAGGATGCCCAGGTTGCGGACGGCGTTCAGCGTGGTCGTGCGCATGGCTCAGTGCCTTTTCGGTGCGAAAGGACTACAGGTCAGCGCGATGAGCCGACGAACGCCTCAGCGGGGTTCGTCAGACACTCCGGTGCCCGGCGCGCAGCGGGCAGCCGGGGTGCGGAGACACGAGGATCACGTCGAAACGGGACGGGAGGACGGCAGCGGTGCGCATGGCCGGTCTCCTCTCGTCGCTCGCCCGGTGATGGTGATCGTGGGATGTTGATCGTGGAGTGTAGACGGACGAAAGCTCATACGACAGCGGTTTGGCGAATCAGGAGCGCCTGAACCTGGCCCGCGACAGCACCAACCGCGTCCACCTCCTGCTGATCGCGGAACACGTCGCCGAGCTCGAACGAGAGCTTCGGGTTCACGACCGCGTCGCGAACCCACCACTCGACGACCTTCTCCGCCGCCGCCTGCGACTCCCACTGCCCTGGCACACCCGACCCCGCTTCCACTCCTTCGTTCCGGGTGGGAAGTGCAACAGATCGGTGGCGGCGACGTTCGCGACCACGCACCACCCCAGGAGTTCGTCCACCGTCACAGTCTGACCAGGAACAGCACTTCGACGCCTGCCGTTTTAAGGGGTATGCGTCTGTGTTTGCTCGGTGACTCCATCGCCGCCGGTGTTGGCAGCACCCGCCGCGAGGACACGCTCGGCCCGTTGCTCGCCGCCCGCCTCCGTGCGGCCGGGCACGCCGTCGACCTGAGCGTGCACGCCGTACCGGGTGCGCGCTCGGCAGACCTGCGTGCGCAGGTGCGGGCCGCGGTGGCGAGCGGAGTGGACATCGCTGTGGTGGTGATCGGGGCGAACGACCTGACCAGGTTCATCCCCGCGCACGTCGGTGCACAGCAGCTGCACGACGCGGTCGCGGAGCTGCGCCTGGCGGGCGCCGAGGTCGTGGTCAGCACCGCGCCCGACCTGAGCGTCGTCGCCCACGTGCCGCCCGCGTTGCGCGACGTCGTGTCGGCCGTGAGCCGGGACTACGCCCAGGTGCAGCAGCAGGCCGTCATCCGGGCCGGCGGCGTGGTCGCCCACGTCGAACGCGTTGTCACACCGCGGTTCGCCGCGGATCCCTCGCTCTTCGCCGCGGACCGCTTCCACCCGTCCGCCGCCGGCTACCGCGAGATCGTCGAGGCACTCGCGCCCGCGGTCGAGGCGGTCGCGACGCGGCATCACGCCTGAGCGATTGCGATCACGGGCCGCGCGTCGTACTGTCCGCACTAAGTTCAAGCATTGAACGAATGAACGAGGTGGAAGATGACTGCGCCCGCTGCGCCCACACCGGCAGACAAGTTCTCCTTCGGTCTCTGGACCGTGGGCTGGCAGGGTCGTGACCCGTTCGGCGAGGCCACGCGGCCTGAGCTGGACGTCGTCGAGGCGGTGCACCGGCTGGCAGAGCTGGGCGCCTACGGCCTGTCGTTCCACGACGACGACCTGTTCGGGTTCGCGGCGACGAACCGCGAGAAGCAGATCGGCAGGCTTCAGGGCGCGCTGGCCGAGACCGGGATGGTCATCCCGATGGTCACGACGAACCTGTTCAGCCACCCCGTCTTCAAGGACGGCGGCTTCACCAGCAACGACCGCGCGGTGCGGCGGTTCGCGTTGAAGAAGGTGCTGCGCAACATCGAGCTCGCGGCCGAGCTGGGCGCCGAGACGTACGTGCTGTGGGGCGGGCGTGAGGGCTCGGAGTACGACACGGCGAAGGACGTCCGCGCGGCGCTCGACCGGTACCGCGAGGCCATGAACCTGCTGACCCAGTTCGTCACGGACCGGGGCTACGGCCTGCGGTTCGCGATCGAGCCGAAGCCGAACGAGCCGCGCGGCGACATCCTGCTGCCGACGGTCGGGCACGCGCTGGCGTTCATCACGACGCTGGACCGCGCCGACCTGGTCGGGCTGAACCCCGAGGTCGGGCACGAGCAGATGGCCGGGCTGAACTTCGTGCACGGCATCGCGCAGGCGTTGTGGCACGACAAGCTGTTCCACATCGACCTCAACGGCCAGCGCAGCATCAAGTACGACCAGGACCTGGTGTTCGGGCACGGCGACCTGATGAACGCGTTCGCACTGGTCGACCTGCTGGAGACGGCGGGCTACCAAGGGCCGCGGCACTTCGACTACAAGCCGTCGCGCACCGAGGACATCACCGGCGTCTGGGACTCGGCGAAGGCGAACATGTCGACGTACCTGCTGCTCCGCGACCGCGCCCTGGCGTTCCGGGCCGACCCGGAGGTGCAGGAGGCGCTGGCCGTGGCGGGCGTCGCGGACCTGGGCAAGCCGACGCTCGGTGACGGCGAGTCCTACGAGGACCTGATCAACGACGACAGCTTCGACCCGGACAAGGCCGGCGAACGCGGCTACGGCTTCGTGCGCCTGAACCAGCTCGCGCTCGAGCACCTCGCCGGGGCGCGCTGACATGACGCTCGTCGCGGGCGTCGACTCCTCGACGCAGTCGTGCAAGGTCGTGGTGCGCGAGGCGGAGACCGGCAAGCTCGTCCGGGAGGGCCGCGCGTCCCACCCGGACGGCACCGAGGTGCACCCGTCGCATTGGTGGAGCGCACTGCAGTTGGCTCTCGCGGACGCCGGCGGGCTCGACGACGTGGCGGCTCTGAGCGTGGCGGGCCAGCAGCACGGCATGGTCTGCCTCGACGAGGACGGCGACGTCGTGCGGGAAGCGTTGCTGTGGAACGACACCAGGTCCGCGGCGGCGGCGGCTTCGTTGACCGCCGAGCTGGGCGCGGAGCAGTGGGCCGCGCGGATCGGGCTGGTCCCGGTCGCGTCGTTCACCATCACCAAACTCCGCTGGCTCGCCCAGCACGAACCGGCCAACGCCAAGCGCACCGCCGCCGTCTGCCTGCCGCACGACTGGCTGACCTGGCGACTGCGCGGCAGCGGTGACCTCGCCGACCTGGTCACCGACCGCTCGGACGCGTCCGGCACGGGCTACTTCGACTCCGTGGCCAACGAGTACGTGCCCGACCTCGTCTCCCTCGGCCTCGGCCGTTCCGACGTGCTGCTGCCGCGAGTGCTCGGTCCCTCCGAGTCCGTAGACGGCCCGGTGCGCCTCGGCGCGGGCGCCGGCGACAACGCGGCGGCCATGCTCGGCGTCGGCGGGGGCACGGACGTCGTGGTGTCCCTCGGCACGTCCGGCGTCGTGACCGCGACCAGCGAGGTCAGGGCTCTGGACGCCTCCGGGATCGTGGCGGGTTTCGCCGACGCCACGGGCCGCTACCTGCCGCTGGCCTGCACCTTGAACGCCGCCCGCGTGCTGGACGCCACCGCCCGCATGCTGGGCGTGGACCTGGCTCGGTTGAGCGCGCTGGCGTTGTCGGCCAAGCCCGGTGCGGAAGGCGTGGTGATGGTTCCGTACCTGGAGGGCGAACGGACCCCGAACCTGCCGGACGCGACCGGCGCGTTGCACGGCCTGACGCTCAGCAACTCGACGCCCGCGAACATCGCCCGCGCCGCCGTCGAAGGCATGCTGTGCGGCCTAGCGGTGGGACTCGACGCCCTCGCCTCGCAGGGCGCGGACGTCACGGGCGTGCGCCTTGTTGGCGGGGCCGCGGCGTCCCCTGCGGTGCGGGAGATCGCGCCGATGGTGTTCGGGGTGCCCGTGACCGTGCCCGCGCCGGGTGAGTACGTCGCTGACGGTGCCGCGCGGCAGGCGGCCTGGGCGCTCGCGGGCGGGGACCTGCCGCCGGAGTGGTCCGGGGCCGAGAGCACGCGGTTCGAGGGGGCGGCGGTGCCGGAGATCCGGGCGCGGTACGGGGAGGCGGCAGAGCGGTACCTGAGCCGATGACGGCCGAGCGGTGGGCCGCACTCGCGTCGGGAGACGGGGGTCCGGCCGAGAGGTGGACCCCACGCGCGTCGGGAGACGGGGGTGCGGCGCGGCGACGACAGGTGCCCAGGGCCGGCGCGGTTCGCCGTGGCGGCCGGGCGGTGGTGCGCCGGACGGCGTCCTCGCGATCGGATGCGGTCCACCGCCTTGCCGCGATCCTGGGCCCGGCGACCACGACCGGCCACCCGCGCCGAGCTCACCGTGATCCAGCGAGGATCCGGCCGCCGGCCCGCCGCCTGCCCGGAGTCCGCGCGCTGCCCACCGCGGCCCCGCAGCGATACTGGGCGCGATGACCACCGTCGACCACCTGCGCCAGGTTCGCCTCGGCAACCTCCGGACGGTCCTGCTCGCCCTGGTCGACCGGCCCGGCTCGCGCGCCGACCTCGCGGCCCGCACCGGCCTGACCAAGGCGACGCTGTCCAACCTCACCGAGCCGTTGCTGGCCAACGGGATCCTCCTCGAGGAGCCCGCCACGTTCGCCGGCGTCGGCAGGCCGTCCAAGCCGCTGCGCTTCCACCCGGAGGGGCCGGTCGCGGTCGGCGCGGAGGTCAACGTCAGCCACCTCGCCGTCGAGACGCTGGGCCTCGACGGCGAGACCATTCGCCGCCACTTGGTGCCAGCCGACATGCGCAAGGCGACACCCGACGAGGTGCTCGACCGGGTCGCCGAGTTGATCCGCGAGATCACCGGACCGCGCAAGCTGCTCGGCGCCGGACTCGCCGTGCCAGGTGTGGTGCACGACGGCGTTGTCGTCCGGGCCCCCAACCTGCCCAACCTCGTCGGCGTACCGCTGGCCGCGGCGCTCGGCGAACGGCTCCAGCTCGACGTCGAGCTGGACAACGAGGCGAACCTCGCCGCGCTCGCTCACCTGTGGCCGCGGCACCTCGCGGGTGAGGACTTCGTGCACGTGTCGGCGGACGTCGGCATCGGTGCGGGCGTGGTGCTGAACGGTGAGGTCTACCGCGGGGCCAGTGGGTTCGCGGGCGAGCTCGGGCACGTGGTGATCGAACGCAACGGCACCAAGTGCACCTGCGGCAGCCGTGGGTGTGTGGAGCGGTATGCGGGGCTTGACGTCATCCTGCGCGAGGCGGGACGGCGCAGGCTCGACTCGCTCCACAAAGCACTCGAGGCCGGTGATCCCAAAGCGCTCGACTCGGTTCACCAGGCCGGGACGGCGCTCGGGGTCGGGCTGGCCACGTTGATGAACCTCTTCGACGTGCCCACGGTCGTGCTCGGCGGCAGCTATGCCGTGTTGTACGAGCATCTCAGCGCTGCCGTCCAGTCCGAAATGGACACCAGGGTGCTCGCGGGCGGTGAGCGGCACACCCGGCTGACGGCCTCGCCGCTCGGCGAGTTCGCCGTCGTGCGGGGTGCGGCGGGGTTGATCACGCGGCGCGCCGTGCACCAGCCCGAGAGGCTCTTCGCATAGCGAGGCCGCCCAGCGCACCGGCGACGGCTCCCACCACCAGCGAGACGTAGCCGCCGACGATGCCGTAGCCGGTGCCGGGCCCGCCCTTGGCCATCAACACGACCAGCGCGCCGATCACCACCCCCGCCGCGCCGGCGGCGACAGCCACGACGGCACCCCGGCGCCGCGTCAGCGCCAGCACACCGAACACCACACCGACCAGGCCGAGCGCTCCGCCCACCAAGGACCAGGCGCGCCCCGCGGTCATTTCATAAGCAGCCTGTGCAAGTGACATGGCACCAGCCTGTCCGAGAGACCCACCGCAGGTCGTCGTGCGAGCGCAGACAGTGCCTACTGCGGGCGCGGTAGCCGAACAGTCCTCCCCACGCAGGATCTACCAGCGCGAACATCGGTTTAAGGTGCACCCATGAGCAGGCGCTGGCTGGACTGGGCGATCGCCGCAGGGGTCGCGGCGAGCCTCGTGGTGGCCGGGCACCCGGCCACGCCCGCGGGGTACGTCCTGCTGGCCGCGAGCGGGCTCGTACTGGTCGCACGCAGAACAGCACCCAGAGCCGTGCTCGCCGCCACCGGACTCCTCGCGCTGGGATACCAGGCGACCGGGGCCGAGGTACCGGTGATCGCGTTCCTGTTCGCCGTCTACGCGACGATGAGGGCCGGCCATCGCGCGGTCACGCTCGCCGGGTCCGTGCTGATGATCGTCACGCTCCCCCTCGCCGCACTCGTGTCGCCGCGCGACCTCACCACCTTCGAGGCGTTCGCGCAGACCCGGGACGTCCTCCAGATCGCCTGGCTCATCGCCGCCGCGGCAGCAGGGGAAGCGCTCAGGCAGGCCGAACGAAGGGCCGACGAAGCCGAGCACACCAAGGAGGAAACGGCCAGGAGGCGCGCGAACGAGGAACGCCTGCACATCGCCCGCGAACTCCACGACTCGCTCACCCACCAGATCTCGGTGATCAAGCTGCAGGCCGAGGTCGCCGTCCACCTGGCCCAGAAACGCGGCGAACAGGTACCGGACAGCCTCGTCGCGATCCGGGACGCCGGACGAGAAGCGGCCAGAGAGCTCCGCGCCACGCTGGAGGCGTTGCGAGACGACGACAAGAACCCGCCGCACGGCATGGACGACGTCCCCGAGCTGGTCCGACGAGCCAGAGCCACCGGCCTGAACGCACAGCTCACGATCGAAGGCCGCCACGACGGTGTGCCCGCGGCGGTGGAACGGACGGCGTACCGGATCGTGCAGGAGTCGCTGACCAACATCGCGCGGCACGCCGCCGCCGCGACCGCCAAGATCAGCATCGACTACCGGCCGGACGCGCTGCTCATCCGCGTCGACGACGACGGCACGGCATTTCCCAAGGACACCGCGGCTCCGGGCGTGGGACTGCTGGGCATGAGGGAACGGGTCACCGCGCTCGGCGGCAAGCTCGACGCGGCACCGCGCAGCGAGGGCGGCTTCACCGTCCAGGCCGAACTCCCCGTGGCACAGCCGTGATCCGCGTCCTGCTGGTGGACGACCAGCCGTTGATCCGCAGTGGTTTCCGCGCGCTGCTCGACGCGGAGGACGACATCGAGGTCGTGGCAGAGGCCGCGAACGGCAGGGAAGGCCTGGAACAGGCCCGGAAACACGCCCCGGACATCGCGTTGATCGACGTCCAGATGCCCGAGGTCGACGGCATCGAGGCGACCAGGCACATCGCCGCCGACCCCTCGCTGGCCAGCACGCACGTCGTGATCCTGACCAACTACGGCCTTGACGAGTACGTCTTCCACGCCCTGAAAGCCGGTGCGGCAGGGTTTCTCGTCAAGGACGTCCAGCCAGAGGACTTCCTGCACGCCGTCCGGGTCGCGGCACGCGGTGACGCGCTGCTCGCCCCGTCGATCACGCGACGGCTGATCGACCGGTACGTCAGCCAGCCGCTCAAACCCAGCACCAGCCTCACCCAGCTCACCAACCGGGAGCGCGAGGCCGTCGTGCTGGTGGCGCGGGGCCTGTCGAACGACGAGATCGCCGCGAGCATGGTGATCAGCCCGCTCACCGCGAAGACCCACGTCAACCGCGCGATGACCAAGCTGCACGCCCGCGACCGCGCCCAGCTCGTCGTCATCGCCTACGAGTCGGGCCTCGTCGTCCCGCACACCTCGGAACGCGGATAGGTCTCCGCGCAGATCCGCTTCTCGGCGTCCGAAGTGGACAGCGACCAGCGGATGATCCGCGAGTCGTTCGCGCCGGACACCAGTTCGTCCTCCCGCGTGAACGCCACAGCCTGCACCGGACCGGTGTGCCCGGTCAGCGTGGCGCCAGTGTGGGTGCCGAGGTCCCACACGACGACCGCGTGGTCCTCTCCCCCGGACGCCAGCGCGTGTCCGGACGGGCTGAACGCCAGCGTCACGACCGGCGCGGAGTGGCCGGACAACGTCATCAGCTCGGCACCGGTGGCCACGTCCCAGACCTTGACCGTCCGGTTCGCCCCCGCCGTGGCGAACCGCGTGCCGTCCGGGCTGATCGCCACGTCACGCACGTCGCCCTGACCGGTGCTCACCCGTCGTTCGAGCTTGTCGGCGGCGACGTTCCACAGCATCGCGCCGCCCGCCGGGTCGGTGGAGATCAGCAACCTGCCGTCCGGCGTGAACTCGACGGCGCTCGCGATGTACGGGCCGCCGGAGAACGTCCCTTGGACGAGGCCGGGCAGGCTCCAGCGGAACCGGCCGAGCGACGCCGTGACGAGCCCACGCCCGTCCGGTTGGTAGGCGATGTCGGTCGACGCTCCCAGACCGCTGTAGGAGAACGACGACAGCTGCGAGCGCCGGGCGACGTCCCAGATCGTGATGGTGTGGTTGCGGGTCAGCGCGGTCAGCCGGGAGCCGTCCAGGCTGAACGACACGGACTCCACCCGGTCCGGATGACCATCCAAAGTGGCCAGAGCGGTGCCGTCGAGCCGCCACAACCGCACCGTGCCGTCGTCACCCGCGGACGCGACGGTGTCCTCGAAGACGTCGATGTCGTTGACGCCGTCGGCATGGCCGGTGAACGCGGGCACGGCGTCCTCGCGCACCGCGACGGTCCGGCCGAAACCGCCGGACACCAGCAGCGTGCCGTCCCGGCCCAGCGCGAGCGACCTGGACTCGGTGCGGCCGCGGTCGCGGTAGGTCGTGATGGGGCGGCCGGTGCGGATGTCCCAGATCGTGATCAGGCCGTCCTCGTCCGCCACCGCCATCCGCCCGCCGACCGGCGCGGAGGCCTCCCACGCGTACGGGCCCTGTTTCGGCAGCTCGGACAGCAGCTTTCCGGTCACGTCCCAGAAGTTCACGCCGTTGCGCAGGGTGGCCGTGGTGATCTTGGCGGGGCCGTCGAAGCTGACGTTGTTGACCTCCAGCGACGGGATCTCGCCGATTCGGGTGCCGGCCGCGACGTCCCAGACCAGCGGGTGGTCCTTGCCGTTCGCGGTGACGAGCAGCGCCCCGTCCGGGCTGAACGCCAGCGAGTTCACCTCGTGCGCGTGCCCTTTCAGCGTCCGGCTGACCTTCGAGACGACGTCCCACACCTGGACGTCGCCGCCCGCGACACCGACCGCGAACGACGTCCCTGCCGGGTGGAACGCGAGTCCGGTGGTGAGCACGTCGAACCGTTTCGAGAACACGACCTGGCGGGTCGACAGATCCCAGACCACGACGTCGCCCGGGCTGCCGGCCAACGTCGGCATGGTGGCGTTCGAGGCGATGTACCTGTCGTCCGCGCTGAACTCGACCTGCCGGGCGTAACCGCCCTCCGTAAGTCCATTGTGGTCGGACAGCAGCAACGTCCGCTCACGCGTCCTGGGATCCCACAGGGTCACGTTGCCGTCCCGGTCGGCGGTGGCGATCACGTCGCCCTTGTACGACACGCTGACGTCCAGCACGGGCGGGCCGTCGTTGTTCAGGTCGACGCGCCGCCGGGGTGCGGAGGCGGTGCTGAGCAGGGCGCCTCGGGTGTCGTCGTCCGCGTGCAGCCGGAACGCGGAGATGGCGAGCTGCCCGGCGAGGTCGGGAGCCGTGTCGACGAGGCCGCGCGCGGACAGCGCGAGCTGGTGCGACTGGTCGATCCGTTGGCGCAGCTGGGCTTCCCGCGACTGCCACCACGCGACACCGCCACCGCCCGCGGCGAGCACCAGCAGCACGCCCATGATCGCGACGAGCTTGGTGAGCAGCCGGTTGCGGCGCTTCACGGTCACCTGCTCGGCCTCGTCGCGATCGCGGCTCGCCTGGAGGAACGCCTCCTCTGCCGCGTTCAGCTCGCCGGGGTGGTCCTGCGCCCAGGCGGACGCGGTGACCAGCTGGGTGCCCCGGTAGAGCGCGCCGTCGTCCTGGTCCAGCTCGGTCCACGTGTGGGCGGCCGCGGTGAGCCTGCGGTGCACCAGCAACGTCGACCGGTCGTCGGAGAGCCAGCGCTGCAACCGCGGCCAGGCGCGGATCAGGGCCTCGTGCGCGATCTCGACGGTGTCGTCGTCAAGTACGATCAACCGTTCGGTCACCAGCCGGTCCAGCACGCCGTCGATCACCCGCGGTGCGGCGATGCCGTCGAGTTCCGCGCGGCGGATCGGCCTGCGGGTGTCCTCGGTGCCGTCGCCGAACGCGGTGAGGCGCACCAGGATCCGGCGCATGGCCTGCTGTTCGGCCTCGCCGAGTTCGTCGTAGGCGCGTTCGGCGGTCTGGGCGATCGCGCCGTGCACCCCGCCACCGGCCCGGTAGGCGGCCAGGTTCAGCTCGGCGCCGCACCGCTGCCAGGTCTCGACGAGCGCGTGCGAGAGCAACGGGAGCGCGCCGGGTTCGGTGTCCACGTCAGCGAGGACGGTGGCGAGCAGGTCGGCGGCGACGGACAGGCCGCTCATCGCCGCCGGGCGCAGCACGATGTCCCGCAGGTCGGCGGTCGAGGGCGGCCCGACCAGCACGGTCGCCTCGTCGGCCAGCGCGGTCACCAGGCCGGGGTGCTGCGTGACGTGGGCGAGGAAGTCCGCTCTGATGCCGAGCACGACGCGGGTGCGCCGGTGTGGTCCCTGCGCCGCGTCCAGCAGCACTGCGATGAACTGTGAGCGCTCACTTTCGCTGGCGCACAGGGTGAACAGCTCTTCCAGCTGGTCCACGACGAGCAGCACGCGCACGTCGTCGGGACCGCCGGAGAGGGCGTTGCGCACGTCGACGTCGAACGCGGCCGGATCGCTGCCCAGGTCAGCGCGCTTGCCGGTGATCGACGCGAGCGCGGTGGTGAGCGCTTCCACCGGGCGCGCGGTCGGCGTGATCACGACCGGCCGCCACGTCTCATCGAGGCCGCCTACGACACCGGCCCTCAGCAACGAGGACTTGCCGCTGCCGGACGCACCGAACACCCCGACCACGGGATAGCGCTCGATCCTGCGCGTGACCAGTTCGACGAGGTGGTCGCGGCCGAAGAACCACGGGTGGTGCTCCGGCTGGTACGCCATCAGGCCGCGATACGGGCAGTCGGCACGGGAAAGCTTCGGCGGAGCGGGTTCGTCGACCTGTTCACCCCGCAGCATCGTCTCGTGCAGGCCACGCAGGTCGGGACCCGGTTCGATGCCGAGATCGTCCACGAGCCGTTCGCGCGCCCGGCGGAACACCTCCAGCGCCTCTGCCTGCCGGTTCGCGCCGTAGAGGGCGGTCATCAGCTTGGCGTGCAACGGTTCCCGGTACGGGTGGGCCTCCGCCAGCTCGGCCAGCTCACCGATCACCTCGGCGTGCCTGCCGAGCGCCAGTTCCGCCGCGACACGCGTTTCGACGGCTCTCAGCCGTGCCTCGTCGAACCGTGCCGCGAACTGGCCGGGCAGGTCCGGGTAGGCCGGTCCGCGCCACTTGCCGAGGGCCTCGGCGAGCAGGTCGGCCGCCTTGGCCGGGTCGCCGTCCGCGAGCGCCCGTTCGCCGTCCTCCGCCAGCTGGTCGAAACGGTTCGCGTCGAGTTCACCGGCGTGGATCGTGAGCTCGTACCCCGCCGGCTCGCGCGTGAGCCGGTCGCCGAGATCGAGCGCGCGCTTGAGCTGGTAGACGTACAGCCGGACGTTCTCCTGCGCGGAAGCCGGCGGGACCTCCCACAGCGCCTCGATCAACCGCTGCGGCGAGACAGGCGTGTTCGCGTGCCGCAACAGCATCGCCAGCAGGATCCGTTGCTTGGCCGAGCGCAACGGCACCTCGGCGTTCCCTGCCACGACGACGAGCGGACCAAGCACCCGGAACTCCACGCACCCTCCCCCTCGACCGGCGGAACGGTAACAACGACCAGGCGTTATACGAAGCCGATACGGGAAAATACGGTCCTCACCAGACCGTTCCGGGCTGTGCGGAAAATCCATGTCGCGCTGTCGCTGCGCAGCGCCCTGCTGGCAGACAAGATCTCCTCGCGCCTGGCCACCCTGTCGTGGGCTGCCCCAGGCACTCCCGCCGATGTGACCGTCACCGACGCCGCCACCGCCGGCGGGCCGCGGACCGTCGCGGTGCTGCCGTTCGTCGGCGCCGTGGACGGACTGGTCCGGGCGGGCGTGACCGGGCTCGTGCTCGCCGACGACCCGCTGGACGACATCGTGCGGGCGATCCACGACGTGCACCGGTTCGGCGGCTGGGTGTCGCCGCGGCTGGTGTCGTCGCTGCTGCCCACTCCCCCGCCGGCGTCCCTCACCGGCCGTGAGCGCGAGACGTTGCGGCTGATAGCAGAGGGGCGGGAGAACGCGGAGATCGCCGCCGCCATGTTCATCACGGTGAGCGCGGTCAAGTACCACGTCTCGAACCTGCTGAGGAAGTTCGGCTGCCGCGACCGCACGCAACTGGTCTCGCGACTAGGGCGCCCGCTGCTGGTGCGTTCCTAGCGTGCTGGGCATGAGAATCCTCGTTGCCGCCCTGATCTCGTTCGGGGTTCTGATAGGACTCGTCAGCCCTGCTCAGGCCGCCCTGCCGGCGTGGCCGAACGTCAAGGTCGGCCAGAACGGGTCGAACGTGCTGACGGCCCAGCACCTCCTGCGCCACCGCGGCTACAACATCAGCGCCGACGGCGACTTCGGCCCGGCCACCGAAACCGCGGTCAAGCAGTTCCAGAGCGCCAACGGCCTGTCCTCCGACGGTGAGATCGGCCCGAACACCTGGCCGAAGCTGATCGTCAGCGTCCAGCGCGGCAACAACAGCAACGCGGTCCGCGCCGCCCAGGTCCAGCTCAACCGCTACGGCTACGGCCTGGCGGAGGACGGCGACTTCGGCGGCGGCACCCACAACGCCGCGGTCGCGTTCCAGAGCTCGAAGGGCCTGTCCGCCGACGGCGTCGTCGGCCCGAACACCTGGCAGACCCTCGTCGGCGGCACCCCGTCGTCCGGTGGCGGCTCCTACAGCCTCCCGCTGGCCAAGAGCGCCCTGCCGCGCAGCGAGTACGACGACCCGCACCACGACTACCCGGCCATCGACCTGCCCGTGAACAACGTCCCGGCGTACGCGGCGGTCACCGGCACCGCCTACCGCATCAACGAGCCCAGCGGCTGCGGGAACGGCCTGCGGATCGTCAAGAGCGGCGTCGACTACATCTACTGCCACTTCTCCGGGTGGTCCGTGGCGAACGGTGCCGCCGTCAAGGCCGGCGACCGGGTCGGCACGACCGGCAACACCGGCAACTCGACCGGCCCGCACCTGCACTTCGCGATCAAGATCAGCGGGACGTCGTACTGCCCGCAGAACTTCCTGCTCGCGATCTACGACGGCCGCACGCCGCCGGCGCCGTCCTCGCTGCCGAGGACCGGCTGCTTCTACTGAGCAGGCCTCCGAAAAGGTTCTGTCCGTGACGCGCCACGCGGTCGTCGCCTGGCCCTGATGGCGTCTGCAAGTACCACCAACTCAACATCAACAAGCACTTCTCCACTACCAACTGCTCCCGGACCTGCTGCGGCGGACAGCGAACAGGTTGGGTGTGGTTGAGGGCGATTCGATCAAGTGTTGGTAGTACTTGCAGACGCCCTTCGAGACCAACGAGCCAAGAGGTTCACCTAGGCGTTCGAGCCGCAGGCCTGATGCGCCGAACCGGCCGGGCACCCGGCCGCCAGCCAGTCGCGGGTGCTCGCGTACGCGGCGTCGATCAGCTCCCGCCCGCGGGTGAAGTCACCGGGTGACACCCGCAGCGGGCAGAGCGAGGGCACCACCCGCAGCTCGACCTCGTCCCGATAGCGTTCGACGTCCACCGCCAGCCGATGGTTGACCAGCAACGTCAACGCCTGCAACGCGATCGCGACGGCGCTTCTCGGCGGCGAGGTCAACGAGCACGCGTAGCCGGTCGGCAGCACCCACACCTGATCGGCACCCAGCGCGACCGCGTGGGACACCGGGTTGTTGTTCACCGCGCCGCCGTCCATCAGGTACCGGCCGTCCAGGTGCAGCGGTGGGAACACCGCGGGAATCGCGGTCGAGGCCAGCACCGCGTCGACCGCGTTTCCCCTCGACAGCAGGACTTCCTCCCCGGACAACACGTCGGTCGCGCCGACGTGCACGGGAATCACCGTGCTGGTCAGGTCGATCGAGCCCAGCGAGCGTGCCAGCAGGCGGCGCAACGCGGCGTTCGGCACGAGGTGGTCGCGGAAGCCGAACAGGCCGAGCAGTCCGCGCACCGGCCGGATCGGGAAGACGTCCGTGCGGCGCAACGAGACCCAGAGGTCGACCAGCGAGTCCACATCGGACGGATGCAGCGCGTACCAGGCGGCGTTGGCCGCGCCCACCGAGGTGCCGACGACGAAGTCCGGGTGGACGTCCGCGTCGATGAGCGCGGCCAGCATGCCGACCTCCGTCGCGCCCAAGCTCCCACCGCCTGCGAGCACGAACGCGGTCGCCATCCCCTCATCCTCCTCGCGCCACGCCCGCCGCAGCGAGGGGCCAACTCCTCCGGCACGGGTGGTCGCGGACCTCCGAACCATCCGCGCGAGGTGAACCGGCACGCCCGATCTCCCAGCCAGCCTGGGGTTTCCGAGCGACGAGAGGTGGGCGACGTGGTCAGTGCGGAGAAGCAGCGACTGCAGGAGGCGGGTCCGTGGCGGAGGTGGGGACCGTATCTCAGCGAACGGCAGTGGGGAACGGTCCGCGAGGGTGGCGACGACGCCTGGACGGCGTTCACCCACGACCAGGCCAGGTATCGGGCGTATCGATGGGGTGAGGACGGGCTGGCCGGGTTCAGCGACGACCGGCAACGCGTCTGTCTGTCGCTGGCGTTGTGGAACGGCACCGACACGATCCTCAAGGAACGGTTGTTCGGTCTCACCAACGGCGAGGGCAACCACGGCGAGGACGTCAAGGAGTGCTACTACTACCTCGACGCCACACCGACTTCCTCGTACCTGCGGATGCTCTACAAGTATCCGCAGGCGAAGTTCCCGTACGAGGACCTCGTCGCCACCAACGCCGCGCGCACCCGGCAGGATCCCGAGTACGAGCTGCTCGACACCGGCGTGTTCGACGACGACCGCTACTTCGACGTCGTGGTGGAGTACGCGAAGGACGGTCCCGAGGACGTGCTGATGCGCGTCACGGCCCACAACCGCGGCCCGGAAGAAGCGACGCTGCACCTGTTGCCCACGCTGTGGTTCCGGCACACCTGGTCGTGGGCGGGCGATGTCCGCATGCCGACGCTGCACACCTGCGAGCCCGGCACCGTGCGGGCCGAACACCCGGAACTCGGCGTGCGGTGGTGGTACGTCGCGCCGCCGGCCCCGATCCTCGTGACGGAGAACGAGACCGACAACGAGCGCGTGTTCGGCTCGTCCAACGTCACCCCGCACGTGAAGGACGGCATCGAACGGGCCGTGCTGCACGGAGATCTCACCGCCGTCACACCGGACGGCGTCGGCACGAAAGCCGCCGCTCACCACGAGTTCCGCATCCCCGCGGGGCAGAGCGCCACGGTCAGCGTGCGGCTCAGCGACCACAGTCTCCAGGACCCGTTCGCGGACTTCGACGCCACGATCACCAAGCGGCGTGAAGAAGCCGACGACTTCTACGACGAGGTGCTCGGCGGTGATCCGCGCACCGACGAACGGCTGGTGTGCCGGCAGGCGCTCGCGGGGCTGCTGTGGTCGCGGCAGTACTACGCGTTCGACGTCGAGCGCTGGCTGACCGAACGGGGCGCGGATCCGCTGGGAGGCGACCAGAACTGGCGGCACCTCGTCGCCGAGGACGTCATCGTCATGCCCGACAAGTGGGAGTACCCGTGGTTCGCCGCGTGGGACCTGGCCTTCCACGCGGTGCCGCTGGTGGTCGTGGACCCGGAGCTCGCGAAGCAGCAGATCGACCTGCTGCTCGGCCGCCGCTACCTGCATCCCAACGGGCAGATCCCGGCGTACGAGTGGAACTTCAGCGACGTCAACCCGCCGGCGCACGCGTGGGCCGCGTGGTTCGTCTACCAGTACGACGGCGACAAGGAGTTCCTGGCGCGTGTGTTCCCGCCGCTGCTGCGCGCGTTCGGCTGGTGGCTCAACCGCAAGGACGCCGACGGCCGCAACCTGTTCCAGGGCGGGTTCCTCGGGCTGGACAACATCGGGGTGTTCGACCGCAGCGCTCCCCTGCCGACCGGCGGGCGGATCGACCAGGCGGACGGCACCGCGTGGATGGCGTTGTACTGCCAGAACCTGATCCAGATGGCGCTCGAACTGGGTGAGGTGGAGCAGGCCGCGACGTTGCTCGAGAACCTCGCGTGGATCGCGGCGGCCACCGGCAACGTCGGCAGCGGGTTGTGGGACGAGGAGGACGGTTTCTTCCACGACGTGCTGCGGCATCCGGACGGGACCACCACGGCGTTGAAGGTCCGCTCGGCCGTCGGGTTGCTGCCGCTGGCCGCCGCGACGGTGATCGGGCCGGAGGTCCGGCGCGAGCATCCCGAGCTGGTCGACGGCATGCGTGAGTTCCTCGACCGGCATCCGGCCGTGCGGGCCGCGCTGTGGGGGCACGGAGCGCAGACCGACGCGGACGGCCCCGTGCTGTTCTCGCTGTTCGACGAGAGCCGGCTGCGCCGGATCCTCGCGCGGATGCTCGACCCCGCGGAGTTCCTGAGCCCGCACGGGATCCGCTCGTTGTCGCGGTGGCACGCCGAACATCCGTACGTGCTCACCGTCGACGGTGTCGAGCACCGCGTCGGCTACCTGCCGGCCGAGTCCGACAGCGGGATGTTCGGTGGCAACTCGAACTGGCGCGGACCGGTGTGGTTCCCGATCAACGCGCTGGTCATCCGGGCGTTGCGGCACCTGCACGAGTACTACGGCGACGAGTTCACCGTGGAGTGCCCGACCGGTTCCGGGCGGCAGCGCACCCTCCGCCAGGTGGCGGACGACATCGGCGAACGGCTGCTCGACACATTTCTGTCCGGTGTGGACGGTCGCCCGGTGCACGGCGGGCAGACGCGGTACAGGGATCCGCACTGGCAGGAGCTGCCGCTGTTCTACGAGTACCTACACGGGGACAACGGCGCGGGCGTCGGCGCGAGCCATCAGACCGGGTGGACGGCACTGGTCGCCCTGCTGCCGCGGGAGGTGGCGCGATGAGCTGGCCAGAGCAGCCGGTCATCTACGAGATCAACACCGCCGTGTGGCTGAACGAGCTGTCGCACCAGGCAGGTCGCGAGGTCACCCTCGGCGACGTGCCCGCCTCCGCCTGGCACGCGGTCACCCCGGCCGGGGTCGACGCGGTGTGGCTGATGGGCGTGTGGGAACGCAGCGTGCTGGGGCTGGCGATCGCGAACGCGCATCCCGGCCTGCGGGAGTCGTTCCGCGCGGCGCTGCCGGACCTGCGCGCGGAGGACGTCGCCGGGTCGCCGTACTGCGTGCGCCGCTACGCCGTGGCCGAGGAGCTCGGCGGCGAGGAAGGCCTCGCGAAGGCACGCGCGGAACTGGTCACCCGCGGGGTGCGGCTGATCCTCGACTACGTGCCGAACCACGTGGCACCGGACCATCCCTGGGTGCTGGAGCATCCGGAGTTCTTCGTGCGCGGGGACGCCGACGACTACACCGACGACCCGCGCAGGTGGCTCGTCGTCGGGGGAAACGTCCTGGCTCGTGGCAAGGATCCGTACTTCCCGCCGTGGCCGGACGTCCTGCAGCTCGACGCCTTCTCCCCCGCGTTCCGCGCGGCTGCCACCCTGACGCTCAGCTCGGTCGCCGCACGCTGCGACGGGATCCGCTGCGACATGGCCATGCTCGCCACCAACGAGGTCTTCGCGCGCACGTGGGGCAGGACGGCACCGGAGCAGGACTTCTGGCCGGAGGTCATCGGGGGCCTGCGGGCCGACCACCCGGAGACCGTGCTGATCGCCGAGGCGTACTGGGACATGGAATGGCCGTTGCAGCAGCAGGGTTTCAACTTCTGCTACGACAAGCGCCTCTACGACCGGCTTCTCGGCAACGACGGGGTGCGCGATCACCTGCGAGCCGATCCCGGTTACCAGTCCAGGCTCCTGCGGTTCCTGGAGAACCAGGACGAGCCGCGCATCGCGAGCCGGCTCTCGCCGGCCGCCGCGCGGGCAGCCGCCGTGGCGATCGCGACGTTGCCCGGTGCGACGCTCTGGCACGAGGGACAGTTCGAGGGCAGGCGCGTCCGGCCGCCGGTGTTCCTGGCCCGGCGGCCGGACGAACCTCTCGACCACGACCTCGCCGCCTGGTACCGGCGCCTGCTCGCGATCGTGAGCGATCACCAGGTGCGGCTCGGCGAGTGGCGGCTGCTCGACGCCGAGGGCTGGCCGGACAACCAGTCGTGCCGGCGACTGCTCGCGTGGACGTGGACAGCCGCCGGCGGTGCCCGGCACGTCGTGGTCGTGAACTACTCCGACCGGCCGGCCCAGGGGCTGCTACCGGTGGAGCTGCACCGGTACACCGATCTGCTCGACGGAATGGTGTACGAGCACGAGGACGATCTCAGTCCGCTGTTCGTGGCACTGGAGCCGTGGGGCTGTCACCTCTTCGCGGCGGTCTGAGCAGGGCCGCCGCCCAGCCCGCCGCCGGGTCGATGTCGACCAGCAACACCTTCACCAGCACCGTGAGCGGCACCGCCAGCAACGCGCCGAGCGGGCCGAGCACCCAGGCCCAGAACACCAGGGCCAGGAACGTGACGGTGGTCGACAACCCGGCGGCGTCGCCGGTGAACCGCGGCTGGATCAGCGACTGCACCACGAAGTTCAGCGCCACGTAGAACACCAGCACGGCCAGCGCCCGGCGCGGGCCGTGCTGGAGCAGCGCGAGCACCGCGGGCGGCACGACCCCGAGGATGAACCCGATGGTGGGGATGTAGTTGGTGACGAAGGACAACACCCCCCACAACACGGCGAGCGGGACGCCGAGCAGAGCCAGTCCCACCGTGTCGAGCACCGCCACGATGAACCCGAACACCGTCGTGACGACCACGTAGCGCCGGGTCCGGCGGACGAACTCGATCAGCGCCTCCCGCAGGTACGGCCGATCCGCCGCGATGTCGGCCAGCCGGGAGTTCGCCCAGCCGACCTCGACACCGAGGAACAGCAGCAGTGCCACCAGGAACACCAGACTCGTGGTGAGGCTCGTCAGCTCGGTCAGCAGCCCGCCGATCGCGCCGACGAGCTGCCCCCTGTCGAGGCCGTCGATCGCCCGCACGGCCCGCACGACCAGTTCGTCACGCGCGAACTCCGGCAGCATCGACGCCAGCCGCGCCCCGGACATCGCCACCGTGACGGCGACGACGCCCAGCACGCCGTAGACGAGCACCACCACCGCGAGCGTCGCCAGCCACGGCGGCGCGCCGCGGCCGCGCAGCCGCCGGTGCACGGGACTGATCGCGATGACGACCAGCAACGCCAGCATCGCCGGCGCCACCAGCCACGCGACCGCCCGCACACCGGCGACCACGACGACCGCGGCCGCGCCACCGAGCAGGATCGTGAGTGCGCGAGGCATCAGTGGTTGTGCGTCGTCTCGTACTTGGTCGTCATCGTGGCGTCCGCCTCGGAACCGTGCACGACCACAGCCCAGATCACTATCACGCACAGCGCGATGACGATCGTGGACCACACCGGGTGCACCGACATGAACGCCAGTTGTGCCACCGAGTTGACCACCGCGAGCACCACCGTGAGCACCCTGGCCCACGCGGCACCGGAGAGCAGCGCGGCGCCGGCGAGCGCCACCAGAATCCCGATCAGAAGGGTGATCCAGCCCCACGCGGTGAGGTCGAAGACGAGCACCTGCTCCTCGGTCACGACGTAGTACTCACCGCGGAACAACGCCACCAGCCCCTCAATGGCGTTGAACGAGCCCATGACGATCATCATGATGCCCGCGAACCAGATCCAGCCGAGCCAGCCTGTTTCCCGCATCGTGCCTCCGTTGTCTCGGGACGAGGAATTGCCCGGTCACCGTGGCACCGGCGCGCGGCGCGGATCTTCACCCGTTTCGCGCGAGAGGCGGCGCGGTGCTCGGTCCGGGAGGGTGAAGACCTGTCCCCGCCCTGCCGCGAAGTCTCGATCCCATGACGACACAACCCCCGTACCCGCTGATCGCCGACCACGGGCTGATCGGCGACCTGCAGACCTCCGCGCTGGTGTCCACCGACGGCACCGTGGACTGGTTCTGCGGCCCGCGGTTCGACTCGCCGTCCGTGTTCGCCTCACTGCTCGACCGGCAGCGCGGCGGGTTCTGCCGCATCAGGCCTTCCTCCGGGCACACCGGGCGTCAGCTGTACTTCCCCGACACCGCCGTGCTGATCACCCGGTTCATGACCGACGAGGGCACGGGTGAGGTCGTCGACTTCATGCCACCCCTGCCGGACGAGAACGCGACCGAACGGCATCGGCTGGTGCGCATCGTGCGGTGCGTGCGCGGACGCATGACGTTCGAGGTCGATGTGGCGCCGCGGTTCGACTACGGCCGTCGCGCCCACCGCGCGCGGATCACCGACGACGGCGTGATCTTCGACTGCGGCCAGTTCGGGCTGGTGCTGCACGCGGTCCGCGAACCCGGCGATCCGCGGGTGGTGTCCGGGGAGATCACCGACACGCAGGACCTGCGCGCCACGCTCTCCCTGACGGAGGGCCAGACCCGTGGCATCGTGCTGGAGTCCGGTGCCACGGGTCCGCCCCGTGCGGTCAGCGCGGCCGAGGCGCGGGAGTTGTTCGACGCCACGGTGCTGTTCTGGCACAGCTGGCTCACCCAGTCGACCTACCGGGGCCGCTGGCGCGAGGCGGTCGACCGGTCCGCGATCACGTTGAAGCTGCTGACCTACGCGCCCTCCGGTGCGTTGATCGCGGCGCCGACCGCCGGCCTGCCGGAACAACTCGGTGGCGAGCGGAACTGGGACTACCGGTACACCTGGGTCCGTGACGCGTCGTTCGCCGTGTCGTCGTTGCTGCGCCTGGGCTTCACCTCGGAGGCCGCGGCGTTCGGACGATTCCTCACCGAGCGCTGCGAAGAGGCAGGGCCGTTGCAGGTGATGTACGCGGTCGACGGGTCCGCCGATCTCACCGAGCACGTGCTGGAGCACTTCGAGGGATACCGGGGATCGTCGCCGGTGCGGGCGGGCAACGGGGCGGCGGGCCAGCTGCAGCTCGACATCCACGGCGAGTTCATGGACAGCGTGTACGCGGCGCACCTGTGCGGTCTGCGGATCTCGCACCGCGGCTGGCACGCGGTGGTCGAGCAGCTGGAGTGGCTGGCGCAGAACTGGGACCAGCCGGAGGAGGGCATCTGGGAGACCAGGTCAGGGCGCGCCGACTTCACCTACGGCCGGGTGATGAGCTGGGTCGCGTTCGACCGGGCGATCCGCATCGCCACTGCGGAAGGCAGGCCGGGGCCGGTGGAGCGCTGGCGTTCGGCGCGCGACCAGATCTACGGCCAGGTGTGGGAACGGGGCTGGGACCGGACGACCGGAGCGTTCGTGCAGCGGTACGGCTCATCCGCGCTGGACGCGTCCTTGATGCGGCTGCCGCAGGTCGGTTTCGTCTCCCCGCACGACCCCGTGTGGCTGGACGCGTTGGCCGCCATGGAGTCGCTCGTGCACGACAGTCTGGTGCTGCGCTACGACACCGAGGCCGCACCGGACGGACTGCGCGGGTCGGAGGGCACCTTCTCGTTGTGCACCTTCAACTACGTGACCGCGCTGGCACTGTCCGGACGGGCCAGGGAGGCGCGGCTGGTGTTCGAGAAGATGCTGACCTACGGCAACCACCTCGGTCTGTTCGCCGAGGAGATCGGGCTGACCGGCGAGCAGCTCGGCAACTTCCCGCAGGCGTTCACCCACCTGGCCCTCATCGACGCGGCCGTCACCCTCGACGAACAGCTCACCCTCGGCGGGTGAGGACTCGTGCTCTGTTCTTCTCGCACAGTTTCGGCCATGGCCACTTTGACCGTGTGGAAGTTCGACACCTCCGACGGGGCGCGCAACGCGCTCGACCTGTTGCAGAAGCTCCAGGACCAGCAACTGATCACCATCCGCGACACGGCGTACGTCTACTGGGAGGAAGGTGCGAAACGCCCGAAGACCAAGGAGCTCGGCAAGCTCACCGGCGCGGGCACGCTAGGCGGAGCGTTCTGGGGGCTGCTGTTCGGGCTGATCTTCTTCATCCCGGTGCTGGGGGCGGTGATCGGCGCGGGCATCGGCGCGCTGTCCGGCTCGCTGTCCAGGGCAGGCATCGATGACAACTTCGTCCAGGACGTCCGCGAAAGCGTCACGCCGGGCACGTCCGCGTTGTTCGTGATGTCCGAGAACGCGGTCGTGGACCGGGTCGCCGACCAGTTCAAGCAGACCGGGGCCTCGCTCATCACCACGAACCTCTCCGCGGACCAGGAGAAGCTGCTGAAGGAGACGTTCACCTCGTGACCTGGGCGGTGGTGCGGCCGGCAGCGACTGTCGGGGTGCTGCTGCTGGTCTACTACCGCCTGCCGATAGACCAGCCGGAGGACGGATTCACCGTGCTCCGGCTGGTCGCGGCTCTGCTGCTGGTCGTCGTGGTGTTCTGGTGGCAGGTGCGGATGATCGGGCGGTCGGAGCACCCCGGCTGGCAGGGCGTGCAGGCGCTCGCGCTGGTGATTCCGTTGTTCCTCATGGTGTTCGCCCAGGCCTGCTTCCTGCTGGCCCGGCATCAGCCCGGCAGCTTCACGGTTCCGCTGAGCCGCACCGATGCCCTGTACTTCGTCGTCACGGTGTTCGCGACGGTCGGATTCGGCGACATCACCCCGGTTTCCACCACAGCCCGGGTGCTGGTGACCGTGCAGATGGTGCTGGACCTGCTCCTGCTGGGCGTGGCCTTGAAGGTCATCCTCGCCGCGGTTCGCCGTCGCTCCGGATGAACAACGCCAGCACGAGACCCGCGGTGGAGAACAGGACCAGCAAAGTCAGCGCCGCGCGGTACGGATGCCCCGCCCCGAGGAGAACCGACCCGACCAGCGCCGTGCCGAACGAGGACCCCAGGTTCGACATCGCCCGCGACACCCCGGACACGTCCGCCTGGTCCTCGTCGGGCCAGCGCGACTGCACGACGTTCACCGAGGCCGTCAGCATGATCCCGATGCCAGCGCCGAGCAGGAACAGCCCGACCGGTTGCTGCAGGGTGCCGAAGATCGTGAGCACGAAGCCCACGCGGATCAGCGTGGGCTGGGCGTACTTGCGCGCGAACCTGCCCGCCAGCGCGGAGGTCACGAGCATGCCGACGGTGGCGGGCAACAGCGCGACGCCGGTCTCGATCGCGCTGAGATGCTGTTCCTGTTGCAGGTGCACGGAAAGCACGAAGAACGTGCCCTGCAGCACGAGCCACTGGATCAGCTGCGTGCCGAGGCCGAGGTTCGACGTGCGGTCCTTGAACAGCTTCGGGTCGCACAACGGGTTCTTCGCCCTGCTGATGTGCACCCCGAACAACGCCAGCACCACGACCCCCGCGCCGATCAGCAACCACGTGGTGGTCTGCCAGCCGTTCACGTTGGTGCGCAACACCCCCAGCACCAGCAGGAACAGCCCGGCGCCCGACAGGATCGCACCGATCCCGTCGAACCTCCCGCCTTCCGGCGCGGTCCTGGGCAGGTTCCTGGCCAGCACGATGATCGTGAGGACGACCAGCACCTGCAGCCCGAACGAAGCCCGCCAGCTGAACGCGCTGGTGATCAGGCCGCCCAGCAACGGCCCCGCCGCCGCACCCAGCCCACCCGCGCCGGAGACGATGCCGAAGCCTCTGGCCCGCGCTGTGGAATCCTTGGCGAGCGCCGTGACGAGGATGTAGATCGGCGGAATCATCAACGCGGAGCCGATGCCTTCGAGCAACGCGTACCCGACCAGCAACAGTCCGGGACCGGGCGCGAGCGCCGCCAGCAACGCGCCCGCGCCGTAGATCGTGAGGCCCAGCACGAAACACCGGCGGCGGCCCCAGATGTCGGTGAGCTTGCTGCCCGGCACCATGAGCGCGGCCATGACGAGGGTGAACAGGGTGATCGTCGTCTGGACGCCGGTGATCGTGGTGCCGAGGTCGTCGGCGATCGTGCTGATGGCGACGTTCATGTTGGTGGCGGCGTAGCTCGCGATGAACTGGGCCAGGGCCAGGGGAAGGATCTTCACGCCGGCCCGCCTCCGACCCGCCCGTGGTCCGCGGGCCGCTCGTGGTGCGCTTGGCGCTCATCGTGCGCTTGGCGCTCATCGTGCGCTCGGCGCTCGTCATGCGCTCGGCGCTCGTCATGCGCCCGGCGCTCGTCATGCGCCCGGCGCTCGTCATGCGCCCGGCGCTCGTCATGCGCCCGGCGCTCGTCATGCGCCCGGCGCTCATCGTGCGCCCGGCGCTCATCGTGCGCCCGGCGCTCATCGTGCGCCCGGCGCTCATCGTGCGCACACCGCTCGTCATGCCCACACCGCTCGTCATGCGCTCGGCGCTTATCGTGCGCACACCGCTCGTCATGCCCACACCGCTCGTCATGCGCTCGGCGCTTATCGTGCGCACACCGCTCGTGGTCCGCGCGCGGAACTGGTGCGGGCGATGGCCGGCCGAGGGCGGGCGATGGCCGGCCTGTGGTGGGCGATGGCCGGCCTGTGGTGGGCGATGGCGAGCCTGGGGCGCGCGGTTGCTCACCGGTCCCCGAATGCCGCACCCGCTGGCCTTCCGCAACCGACGGCCCACCCAGCACACTCTCGTCCCACCGCGGACCGACCACTTCCCGACCGGCACCGACCGGCACCGCCGAACCCGCGGCCGACCCGCCTGCCCCGGCCACCGGCTCACCAGCCGGGCTCTCCCCCGTCCCCGCACGCTCCGCCCACCGACCGCCCCACTCCGCCGGCCCGCTGGGTCCGCTCTCCCCCGCCCGCCTCCCCTCCACTTCCCGGCCGCTCCCACCGGGCGCGTTCTCCCCAGTCCGCGCCCCTTCCACTGCCCGGCCGCGACCGCCGGGCGCGCTTTCTCCCGTCCGCACGTGTCCGGCGGCCTTGCCCAGCAGCGCGTGCACCACCCGCAGCACCTCGGCGACGTGGTCCCGGTGCTCCCGCAGCACCTCCACCTGCCGTGCCGCCTCCCGCACCGTCTGGTCCGCCCGCCGCCGCGCGGTCTCCTCGACCAGCCGCGCGTCCCGCAGGGTTTCCTTGCGCCGCAACGCCAGCGCCAGCTCGAAGTCCTCGTCGGCCTGCGCGCGTTGCTGGGCCGCCGCCTCGTCCAGCGCGCGACGGCGGGCCTCGCCCTCGCGGACGAGGCGGGACATGCGTTCGCGGGTCGTGGTCAGCAGGTCGCGGTGCTCGGCGTGGGTCTGCCGGGCGGATGCCCAGACGTGGTCCTCGATCGCGCTGGCACGTTCCACGATCGCGGCGGCTTCCGACAGTGCCGAGTCGACGGCGTGGCGGAGGCGTTCGCCCACGGAGTCTGGCGACAGCGGCTGGCGGCAGAGACGGTCGATGCGGTCGCGCAGCAGGCGGTTCTCCTCGCGGGCGGCTTCCAGGGCCTTCGCCAGCGAGAGTGCGCGGGCCTCGGCGGCGTCGCGGTCGGTGGCCAGCAGTTCGAAGTCGCGTTCGGTTTCGCCCACGTAGTGCTGGACCTGGTCGCGGCGGTAGCCGAGCCAGCCGACGTCGAAAGCGGTGCGCAGCGGCACCAGGTCGGTGGTCATGAGCGCACCAGGGCCAGCTGCGCGCGGCACAGGCCGCCGATGTTCTCGAACGGCGCGGACGGCAGGCCGGCGGTGATGATGTGCACCCGCGTGCCGCTCAACAGGGCGGCGCGCACCGCTACGTCCGCGAGCATGCCGCAGCGGCGGGCCGGAGACCAGCCTCGGGCCACGTCGGTCGGGGCGGGGCCGTACCAGGCGGTGGCGGTGACGTCCTCCGGGTAGCCGACGAGGAGGTCGTCGAGACGCCCCGCGGCGATCGCGTGCAGAGTGTCGTCGGCGCCTTCCACGGCCAGCCGATGGGTGCGGCCGCGTTCGTTGAAGTCGGCCAGCACGCCCTCGGTCCACGAACGGGCGGCGGCACGCGTTTCGGCCACGATCCGGCCCGGCGTGAGAGCGCGGCCGCTCCACCGGACGACGACGTCGCGGCGGACGGGGGCGGGCAGCGCCTCCCACAACGCGCCCACCACCTCGTCCTCCCCCGCGACCACCAGCAGCCTCGACTCCTGGCGGACGAGCATCTCCGCGCACGCGGCCGCGGCGGAACGCACGCCGTCCTGCCACTGCGGCTCCGGGTAGTTCAGCGACACGTGTTCGTTGCCCGCCACCAGATCGGCGCTGCACCGCCCCGCGGTCACCGCCACGCGCGGCGGGCGGTCCTGCAGCCAGGCGAGCAGCGGCAGGACGTGGGCCGGTGAGCTGAACCAGGCCAGGTCCAGATGGCGCAGGCCCGGCGTGTGGAAGACGCGCGCCGGCAGTTCCTCGCCGGCGAACGCCACGAGCGTGTCGGCTGTCGGGTAGAGGGAACGGGCTCGGTGCAGCACTTCGCCGATCGTGCTGACGAGTTCGGCACCCGCGCCGTCGCAGCGCAGCTGGTCCGCCAGTCGCTGCCAGCGCCCCCGCCAGGATCGCAGCGGGCTCGATCCCAGGTAGACGGATGCGACGGGCCGGGCGGGACGGACGACGTCGATCAGGTCTCGCAACGCGAGTCGGTGGCTCATGAGGCAAAGGTTCTTGGGGCGGCCCTGCCCGCTGCCTCACCCGTCGAAGGTGAACCCCTTCCGGGCGGCACTCCGTTACCGCCCACGCCGGGGGAGGCCGTGCACGTGTGCGGGCGGGCAGCGTCGACGGCGGAGGTGACCGATCTTGAGCCGTCAACCCGACCGTTCCCGATCCAGGCGCATCGTGCTCGCCGTGGCCGTTTTCCTCGCCGTGGTCGTCACAGGTGGAGGTGAGGACGACTGCGAACCGGCAGGCGAGAGCGGGACGCTCGCGATGCTCTCGTTGCTGCCGCGGCTGATGGGCGTCATGGGCCGTGCGCTGTGGCTGATTTCCGTTCCAGACCAGGCGAACGAGTCCACATGCCCGCCTTCGCGGTGATGCGGTTCGATCACACGATCATGTCCAAACGAACTTCATCGGGAGACAAAAAGCAATGTCCGACAGTTCGGAGTGTGATCCTTCCAGGCCCGAGACCGGCCAGGCGAAACTGCGCGTGCCCACCGCGGCGACGCCGCTCGTGCCCCGCGGCACCCTACTATCCACAGTGGACAAACACGTGACATCGGCACCGGTCACGGTGGTCACCGGCCCGGCGGGCTGCGGCAAGACCACGCTGCTCGCCGAGTGGGCGCGGCGGCGTGACGACCGGGTGGCGTGGCTGACGCTCGACGAGCACGACAACGCGCCGGAGCGGCTGCGGGCCGCCGTCCGCGACGCCCTCGGCCTGACCGACGAGGTCCCGTTGACCGAACCCGGCTTCTCGTCGGCCGTGATCGCGGCCGTCGACCAGATGCCCACTCCGGTGTGTCTGGTGCTGGACAACGTGCACGAGATCCGCGACGCCGACGCGCTCGCGAGCATCGACCTGATCACCCGCCGGCCGCCCGACAGGCTACGACTCGTGCTGCTGGGCCGTTTCCCGCCACGTCTGCACCTCGGCCGGCTGCATCTGGAGGGGCGGGTGCGCGAGGTGCTGCCGCACGAGTTCGCCTTCACCCGGGCCGAAACGGAGGCCCTGCTGGCCGTGCACGGGCTCCAGCTCTCCCCCGACGACGTCGGCCTGCTGCTCGACAGGACGGAGGGGTGGATCGGCGGGCTGCGGTTCGCGGTCATGCGCATGTCCACCACGGGCGCTCGTCCCGACGACCTGCTGCTGTTCGCGGGACTGGACCAGGTCGTGAGCCGGTACCTCAACGAGGAGGTGCTCGCGCGACATCCCCACCGGGTGCGGGATCTGCTCGTCGCGACCAGCGTGTGCGACACGATCACCGCGGACCTGGTCGGCGAGCTCACCCGGCACCCCAGTCCCGGCGTCGTGCTCGACGCGCTGGAACGCACCAACTCGTTCGTCAGCAGGCTGGACACCGCACCCGAGTGGTATCGCTGTCATCCTGTGCTGCGGGCGCACCTGTCCGCGGAACTGCGCAGGTCGCGCCCGGCCGATGAGATGTCGTTGCACCAGACCGCGGCCCACTGGTATCACCGCAACAACGAGCCTGCGGTGGCGTTGAGGCACGCGTTGCGGGCGGGCGACGACCAGCTGACCGCCGAGATCGTCGAACACTCGGTGCTGCCCGAGGTGCTGCGGGAGGGCAGCGGGCAGTTGCGGGAGGTGTTCGACGCGGTGCCCGGCCACCTGCTCGCCCGTCCCCAGGTCGGCGTCGTCGCGGCGCTGGTGGCGATGGACGCGGGCGACGTGGCAGCCGCGGACCGGGTGCTGACCGGACTCGGCGGCGAGCCCCTCGCGTTGCGGCAGGACAGGGTGCGGGTGCTGCACGCGACGGCGTTGTTGCGCCGGGGCCGTTTCGACGCACGACAAGGTGACGCGTTGCGGGTGATGGCACGCACGGCGGCGGGGCGTGGCGGCGCCGACGCGGAGGTGACCGCGTTGCTCAACCGAGGTGTGGCGGCGTTGCTGTCCGGTGATCATTCGAGCGCGGAGCACGATCTCCTGCGCGCGTCGGCGATCGCGCGGCAGGAGCGGTTCGACCACGCGACGCTGGACTGCCAGGTCCATCTGGCGGCACTGACCAGCGCCGGCGGTGACATCCGCACCGCGGCCAGACAGGCAGGCGAGGCGTTGGAGTTCGCCGAGGAGAAGGGCTGGGAGTCCCACTTCGTCTGCGCACTCGCCTACGCGCTGGTCGGCGTGCAGGCCTACCTGCGGCTGGACGACGCACGCGCCGCTGAGCTCTCGGGTCGCGCGGTGCGCGCACTGGGCGACCGCCCCGATCCGGCGACCGGGCTGGCGGTGTCCACTTTGGACGCCGCCGTGTCGTTCCCGACGGCCGGTGATCCGCGTGCCGTCGTCGGCCGCATCCGTGAACGGTGGCAGGCCGTCGCCGGGCAGCAGGTGATACCCCTTGTCATAGCTCATATCGCCCCCGCGGTGCAGCGGATCGCGTTGCGCTCGGGGGACGAGCAGTGGGCGACGGCGATGGCAGACCAGGTGGAGGCGATGTTCGGCCCGTGCGGTGAGCAGGCGGTGTTGCGCGCGGTCGTGCACACCCACAACGCCCGCGTGTCGCAGGCCCGCAAGGTCATCGAGCCGCTGCTGTCCGGCGAACTACCCGCGCTGGCGGCCCCGACGGTCGTGGAAGGCTGGCTGCTGGAGGCCATGATCGTGGAACGCGCCGGCGACCAGCGGCGTGCGCACGAGGCGGTCACTCGAGCACTGGCCGCCGCGGAACCGGTCGGCGCGCTGCGCCCGTTCTTCAACGCCGGCAAGCCGGTGCGCGACCTGCTCGCGCGCGGCGCCGGCCGGTTCGGCAGGCTGGAGTCGTTCGCCACCACCACGATGACCGCACTGCCCGCGGCCTCGACCGGGCACGTCGACGTGCTGACCGGCCGCGAACGCGACCTGCTGCTCGAACTGCCGTCGATGCGCACCACCGAGGAGATCGCCGACTCGCTGTTCGTCTCCGTCAACACGGTGAAGACGCATCTGCGCGGCATCTATCGCAAGCTGGGTGTGAACCAGCGCCGTGACGCCGTGCTCGCGGCGCGACGGCTGGGCCTGATCTGAGTTTGGCCCCTTGGGGCCACCACGGCACGAACGCCACACTTGATCCACGCGAGCCCCGCCGACACCATCGCCCGGCTCGCCTCACTCGCGATCGCGAGCTGTTTCCGCGCCAACGGCACCCCCGGCCGTGCGTCGCTTCGTGCTGCGCACGACCGGGTGAGGTGCCGCCACCGTCACAGCTCGGCGACCTCCGACGACGCGAGCAGGAACGCCCCCACCGAGAAGTTCGAGGTGTCGTCGCGCCCCACCGGTTGGTGGTCCGACGGCTGCTGCCCCACGCCCTGCACGTAGCCGAGCCTGCCGTTGTTCTGCAGGGCGGTGCGCAGCATCCCGTCCCACGCCTTCACGGCCACCGGCCGATACGTTGCCGCGTCGAGCACACCCTTGCGCACGCCCCACGCCAACCCGTAGGTGAAGAACGCCGTGCCGCTCGTCTCCGGGCCGGGATAGTTGGCGGGGTCGCCGAGGTTGACGTTCCAGAACCCGTCCGCCCGCTGCACCTGGGCGAGTTTCGCCGCCATCTGCTTGAAGTCGTTGACGTAACCGGCGCGGTACGGCGACTCCGGCGGGAGGACGTTGAGCACCTTGGCCAGCGCCGCGATCGCCCACCCGTTGCCGCGCGACCAGTAGATGTTCTTGTTGACGAACTTGCCGTCGCGCCACCACAGCCCGTTGTTCCACAACCGCTGCCGCGTGTACCGGTAGAGGCGGTCGCCGTAATCCATCCTGCCGAGCCGCGCGTAGATCGGCAGCGCCATGTGCAGCGCGTCGACCCACCACCAGTAGTCCGTCCTCCGGGTCGCGATCGTCGCGTCGATCTCCCGCACGATCGCCGCGCGCCGGCGTGGTTCCGGATTGTCCTCGTACAGGTCGAGATAGGCCTGCCCCGCCGCCTGGTGGTCGGCGAAGTGAGGGTTGCCCGACGAACTCCTCAGCGCGAAGTTGTGCCGGTTCGCCCAGCTCAGGGTGTAGTCCCGGTACCTGGTGTCGTTCGTGGCCCGGTACAGCGCCATGACGCCGCTGTGCAGGATCGCGTCATGCCAGTCGTTGCCGCCGAGGCTCATCGTGCGGATCCAGTAGTCCGCGGCCGCGCGACCGGCGTCCAGCGGGGCCGGCGGTGCTGTCGGGTCCGCGTGCGCGGTGGCGGTGCCGGTGCCGATGAGCGGTAGGGCCGATGCCCCAAGCAGGAACGAACGCCGCCTCACCATTCAGGTTTCTCCAACCTGGGACATGGGCGGCGTCACCCCCAATAGAGCGGGGACGTGCACCGCGGGCCAGGGTTTCGTGAGATCCCGGTACCGGGTGAGGGACCACACAGATCATCCGGAAACACCACGGGCACCCGTGCCGTTGAACAGATTGGTCGGTGCGGTCCGTGTCCCCCGGGCCTCACCTCAACGCCTTCGCGGAAGACCGTTCGGCTGGTACCGCGTCGAGCACTTCGCCGAGAGGCGACCGCCGCACCGGCCATCACGAACTCGTCCCCAGGCCGTCGACTCCCCCGACGGACGGCCTGGGGGCGTCCTGCTTCTCGTTGCGGGGCAGGGACTCCGGGCGTTGCCGGGGTGAGCGACAGCACAGATCACGTTGGAACACAACACATCGCGGCGCCGTTGAACCAGACGGTCGGTGCGGAACGAGTCCCCGGGCCCCACCTCATAGCCTTCGCGGAACACCGTTCGGCTGGTACCGCGTCGTGCACACCGCCGAGAGGCGACCGCCGCACCGACCATCACAGACTCGTCCTCAAGCCGCCGACTCCCCCGACGGGCGGTTTGAGGACACCCCGCCCTCAAGCTGTCGTCCTCCCCCAGACAGCTTGAGGGCGTTCCGCTTCTCTTTGCACGGGCACGGTTTCCTGCACCCGCCGGGGTGAGCGGGCACACAGATCACGTTGGAACACAACAGGTCTCGGTGCCGTTGAACCACACGGTCGGTGCGGAACGAGTCCCCGGGCCCCACCCCAAAGCCTTCGCGGAACACCGTTCGGCTGGTACCGCGTCGAGCACACCGCCGAGAGGCGACCGCCGCACCGACCACTCAAGACCCCGCCCTCGAGCTGTCGTCCTCCCCCGGACAGGTCGAGGGCGTGCACCCGCCCCCAGGCTGCCGTTCTCCCCCGGTCAGCGTGGGGGCTTCCTGCATGCGGAACCAGAGGCTCAGGCGATGCCGGCCGCGATCAGCTTCTTCCAGATCTCGCCCTGGTCGACGACCTCGACGCCGAGCTTCTCCGCCTTCGTCAGCTTGTTCGCGCCGACGCCTTCGCCGGTGATCAGCAGGTCGGTCGTCGCGGACACCGACGAGGCGGCCGTGGCGCCTGCCCGTTCGCACATCTTCTGGAACGTCGGGCGGGTGACCTTCTCGCCGGAGCGCGGGTCGCTGATCGAGCCGGTGATCACGACGGACTTGCCCTCCAGCGGGGCGCCGGCGACGACGACGGGCGGCAGATCCTCCTCGCGGACTTCCAGCGACACACCGCGTTCGCGCAGGCGCTCGATCTCCGGGCGCAGGCGGTCCAGGTGGAAGTTGATGGACTCGGCGACCTTCTGGCCGATGTCCTCGACGGCGACCAGCTTCTCGACGCCCGCGTCGGCCACCTCTTCCAGGGAGCCGAAGCCCGCGCGGCACAGGCGGGCCGCGGTGCCTTCCGAGGCCATCGGGATCGACAGGCCGATCAACGCGCGGCGCAGGCCCACGGAGCGGCTGCGGTCGATGGACTCGATCATGCGAGTCGCGGAGACCTCGCCCACGCGGTCGAACTCCAGCAGGCGCTCCTTGGTCAGGGTGTAGAAGTCCGACGGGTTCACCAGGTCGCCGGTTTCGGCCAGGCGTTCGATCCACACCTGGCCGATGGCGTCGATGTCCGCGGCCGCGCGGGAGGACCAGTGGATCAGGCGGCGCACGGTCTGGGCCGGGCAGACGGCGTTCGTGCAGAACAGCTCACGGCTGTTGCCCTGCTCGGTCAGCGGCTGGCCGCACGACGGGCAGTCCGACGGCGGGATGATCTCCTGCTCGTCGCCGGTGCGCTTGGACTCGTCCAGCACGCCCGCGACGAACGGGATCACGTCGCCCGCACGACGGACCAGGACCGTGTCGCCGATCTTGATGCCGCGGGAGCGGATGACCTCCTGGTTGGCCAGCGTCGCGCGGGTGACGGTGGTGCCACCCACGAAGACCGGTTCGAGCCAGGCGACCGGGGCGATCTTGCCGGTCTTGCCCACGTCCCACCTGACCTCCAGCAGGACCGTCGTCTTCTCCTCGGCGGCGAACTTGTAGGCGATGGCGCCGCGCGGGGAGCTGGAGCGGGTGCCGGCGGCGGCGAACGCGTCGCGGTTCGCCAGGCGCAGCACGGCGCCGTCCAGGTCGTAGTCGAGGTCGTTGCGCGCCTGCTCGATTCCCTCGATGAGCTTCTGGGCCTCGGCGGCGGACGAGCAATGGCTCATCTCGGCGACGCTGAAGCCGAGTTTGCGCAGGCCCGCGTCCAGGTCGGAGTCCGCGCTCTCCGGTTCGGTCGTCAGGTCGAACGCGAAGAACTGCATGCGCCGGCCCTCGACCGCCTTCGGATCCTTCGCGCGCAACGTGCCCGCGGCCGCGTTGCGCGGGTTGATCAGCGGCTTCTCGGGGTTCTTCTTGTTGTACGCGTCGAACGTCGAGCGCAGCATCACGCACTCGCCGCGCACCTCGACACGGCCCGGCGCGTCGACCTTGTCCGGCACGCCGTCGCACAGCGCGCGCGTGAGGAACGTGACGTCGTCGCCCGTCGTGCCGTCGCCACGGGTGATCGCGCGCGCCAGCTTGCCGTTCTCGTAGACCAGGGCCAGGGACAGGCCGTCGAGCTTCGGCATGACGACCACCGGCTGACCGGGGAACCGCGCGAAGAACGACTCGACCTGCTCGGGCTTGTTCGCCTTCTCCAGCGACAGCATCGGCCGTGAGTGCCGCACCGGCGCGTGCAGCACCGACGGCGCGCCGACGTGATCCAGCGGGTTGTCCGCGGGCTTCAGCTCCGGATGCTCCGCGACCAGCGCACGGAACTCGTCCTCGATCGCGTCGTACTCGGCGTCGGCCACCAACGGCTCGCCCTGGTAGTACGCGTCACGCAGCTCCACGATCCGCGCGGCGAGCTCCTGAATCCGGTCCCCAGCTGCACTCATGCCGGGGACGTTACCCGGCACCCCTGACAATTCCGTGCAGCTGCGATCGAGCGCCGCTCAACCCGGTTGCACTCGCTCCCAAAGCCACCCGAACCGGTCAATGCGCCACAGCTGCGCGCCCACGACCAGCGTCGCCCCGAACACCGTCGGCCACACCGCCAGCGCCACCAGCCCCCAGATGATCAACGCGAACCCGGCCGAACCCGCGGCCACGAGCAGCCGCAGCACCGCCCGGTGGTCAGGCGGCAACGCCGAGCGGTTCTCCAGCCAGAAGCGCTCACCGTAGATGCCTCGCGAGACCCAGCCGCGCGGCGAGTCGACCGGTGCGAACACCTTGACGTTCAGCACCAGCCACACCACCACGGCGAAGACCGGCACCAGGCACCACCAGCCGATCCAGGTGCGGCTCCAGATCGCGAGCAGCATCGCCGGATCGCCGCGAACCGGGTCCACACGCTCCACGGGTTCGCGTGCCGGCGCCACGCCTCGTCGTCCATCCGGAACGCCTTCGCGACCATCTCAATCATCGCCAACCCCCAAGTAGGCCGACAGGAACCTGTCATCGGTAAACAGGCCGTGCGTCAACATCTCCAGACCAGACCGTGCGGCCCGCACAGCCGTGGCGGTCTCCGCCGGATCACCACCGAGCAACCGACCGACGTGTCCGCTCAGCACCAACGGCGCCAACAACCAGGACACATAAGTCACGGCACGAGCGCGCGCGTCCAAGCAGGGGCGCACCCACCCCTCGGCCTCGCCCCCTGCCAGCCACGACTCGGTACGCGCCACGATCGAGTCGAACAACGCCGAGGCACCGGCCGTGCCGTCCAGCAACGCCCGCGCCAGATACCGCCGCACCGGCGTCGCGGCCTCCAGCAGTTCGCCGAGGTCGGCCTCCGACTCCACGCCTTCGAGCACGTACTCGTCGCACGCCTGCCGCAACCCGTCCTTCGACCCGAAGTGGTGCAGCACCAGCGCCGCCGACACCCCGGCATCGGCCGCGATCGCCCGCACGGACACAGCCGCGACGCCCTCAGCGCCGAACCGCGCCAGGGCGGCGTCCCGGATGCGAGCGCGCGCCGTCAGATCTGAACGCATGTTCAGAGTATTGAACAATTGTTCAGCCCCTGTCCAGCCCCGCGACTCATCACCTCACCGCCGGCCCGTCCCGCAGCACGCCACGCACGTGGTCCACAGACAAGGACGCAGGGTCGAACGCCGTCAAACACCACGTCGCCCCAGCCTCGGCATACGGCGCGACGTCCACCCCAGGCTCGACCTCGCAGACGTAGTCGAACGGCCCACCATCCGTCCGCAGCGCCTCCACCTGCCCCACCGCGTCGGCGAACTGATCAGCGGACGTGAGGTTGACCGGGAAGAACCCGTCCAACCGGGCAGCACGACGCATCGGCCGGGCGTTCCCGGGGAAACCGGCAGCCCACACCGGCACGCCGGGCCGTTGCACCGGCCGGGGCAGGAACGTCACGCCGTCCACCGTGTAGTGCGCACCGCGGTGGTGCACGACCTCGCCCGACCACGCCTCCCGCAGGATCTCCAGCGACTCGTCCAGCATCTGGCCGCGCACCCGGTCGTCGCACTCCTCGCCGGTGCGGGAGAACTCGCCCGCGAACCGGTCGCTGCCCAGCCCCACGCCGAGCACGAGCCGTCCACCGGACAGCAGGTCCAGCGTCGCGGTCTCGCGCGCGAGCTTCACCGGCCGGCGCCGGGTGATGGCCGAGACCATCGGGCCGAACCGCAGCCGTTCGGTGGCGGTGGCGACGGCGGCCAGCGTGATCCACGGGTCGGCCACGTGCGTCACCGGCTCCCGCCAGCGGACGTGGTCCCAGACGAAGAGGCCCGACCAACCCCTCTCCTCCGCCTCGGCGGCGAGGCGGGCGACGAGCAGCGGGTCGGCGAGACCGTCGAACAGCGGTAACCAGAGGGCACATTTCATGGGGCCAACGCTAAGAACGAGCGAGCATTAACAAAAGCGATACATTCTGCTTAATTCGAACAGCTAGCCTTATGCTCATGCTGGACCTCCGCCACCTGGCCACGCTGCACGCCGTGGCCGAAGAGGGAACGTTCGGCCGCGCCGCCGACCGGCTCGGCTACACGCAGTCGGCCGTGAGCCAGCAGGTCGCCGCGCTGGAGAAGTCCGTCGGCGGCACGGTGTTCGACCGGCCGGGCGGCCCGAAACCGGTCCGGCTCACACCGCTCGGCGAGGTCCTCCTCGCGCACGGGCGTGACCTGCTCGCCCTCGCCGCCGCCACCGAGGACGCCGTGGAACGGTTCAAGGCCGGCGAGGGACGCGTCGACATCGGCACGTTCCAGAGCATCACCAACGTCATCCTGCCGACCGTGGTGCGCAGGCTGCTGGACGAACAACCCGCCGCGGACATCCGGTTGTTCGAGGAGGAGACCGACCAGCCCAGCGCCGACGGCCTCGACCTGGTGTTCTTCGACGGGCCGCTGAAGGGCGACGTCGAGCAGGTCAAGATCCTGGACGACCCGTACGTGGTGGTGGCCCGGCACGGCCAGTTCGCCGACGGACCGGTGCCGCTGCAAGCCCTGGACGGCGCCGCGATGGTCGCCCAGCCACCGATCTGCGACCAGGCGAGAGTGGAACGGGTCTACGCCGAGGCCGGGGTCGCGCCGCTGATCGTGTTCCGCACGGCGGACAACCGGGGCGTGCTGTCGATGGTCCGCGCCGGCATGGGCATCGCGGTGATGCCGTTGCTGACGCTGGACATCCCGCCGGACGACATCCGCACGCACGAGATCGAACCCGCCCTGACCCCGCGCGAGATCTACCTGGCCTGGCACGCGAACCGCACGCTGTCACCACTCGCCAAGCGGGTCATCGACCTGACCGAGCAAGCCGTGCGGCAACTCCGCTAGTCACGCGGCCCGCGCAACGTCAGCACCACTCTCAGCACGTGCTCGACCGCGGCCGGGAACAACGCTCCCCGCAGCTCGTCGCGGTGCGCGAGGGTCTGCCCGGCGAACTCGACCATCCGTTCCGGCCCCACCCGGCGGACCACGAGCGAGGCGACCTCCTCCAGGTCGAGGCCGGGGTTGTCGAGGCGGGTCAGCGCGAACTCGACGATCAGCTCCTCATCGGTCACCGGCACCTCCCACGCGATTGATCGGATTCTTCCACCGATACAGATCGAAAACGTGCGCTGGACCGACGATCGGTGTTCACCGCACGCTGACAGCATGAAATTGATACGGCCAGCCGCCCGCGACTGGAGGTGCCCGCCCGCGTCCATCGAGGTGCGGGACTTCCACGCGCACCTCCCCGGCTACGCGCCCACTCCGCTGACCGAACTCCCCGCCCTCGCGACCGAGCTCGGAGTCGGCCGGTTGTTCGTCAAGGACGAATCCTCCCGGCTCGGCCTGCCTGCTTTCAAGGCCCTCGGCGCTTCATGGGCCGTCCACCGGGTCCTGAAAGACCACACCGGACAGGTCACGCTGACCACCGCGACCGACGGCAACCACGGCCGGGCGGTCGCCCGGATGGCCCGGCTGCACGGCCGGAAAGCGCACGTCTTCATACCGAACACCGTGCCACCGCAGGCGATCGACGCCATCCGCGCCGAACAGGCCGAGGTCACCGTCGTCGAAGGAACGTACGACGACGCGGTCGCCATGGCCGCCAGCGCCGACGGAATCCTGGTGCAGGACATGGGCCGGCCGGGTTACGAGGAGATCCCGGCCTGGATCGTCGAGGGCTACAGCACGCTGTGCCACGAGATCGACGAGCAGCTCGACCACGAACCGGACCTGGTGGTCGTCCCGGTCGGCGTCGGCTCGTTCGCCCAGGCCGTGATCACCCACTACCGCGGCCGTGACTCCCGCACGAGGCTGCTCGCGGTCGAACCGGAGAACGCCGCCTGTGTCCTCGAAAGCCTGAAAGCCGGCGAACCCAGGACCATCCCCACCGGCGACACGATCATGGCCGGACTCAACTGCGGCACCCCGTCGACGACCGCGTGGCCGTTCCTGCACAACGGTCTGGACGCCGCCGTCGCCATCTCCGACGATCAATGCGCCGAGGCCATGGCGGACCTCAACGCCCTCAACGTCCATTCCGGACCGTGCGGCGCCGCACCGCTCGCCGGGCTGCGCGCCGTCCGCGACGAGTTCGGCGACCTCGGCACCGTCGTGCTCATCAGCACCGAAGGACGCTCGTGAACCCACGTGACCTGCTCGCCGGACTGATCGCCATCGACTCGGTCAACCCGGACCTCGTCCCCGGCGGCAACGGCGAATCAGCCGTCGCCGACTTCTGCGCCGACTGGTTCCGGCAGCACGACTTCGAGGTCCACCGCCTGGAGCGACGCGCGGGCAGGCCGAGCCTGGTCGCGGTCAGGAAGGGCACCGGCGGCGGCAGGTCGTTGATGCTCAACGGCCACATCGACACGGTCGGCACCGCGGGCTACGACGGCGACCCGCTCAAGCCGGAGATCAGGGACGGCAAGATGTTCGGCCGCGGCACGTTCGACATGAAAGGCGGCATCGCGGCGATGATGGTCGCCGCGGCCAAAGCCACCGAACGCCCGCTGCGTGGTGACGTGATCGTGGCGTGCGTCGCCGACGAGGAACACGGCAGCTTCGGCACCGAAGAGGTCCTCAACACCTTCACCGCCGACGCCGCCATCGTCACCGAACCGAGCCACCTCGAAGTCACCCTGGCACACAAGGGTTTCGTCTGGTTCGACGTCGAGGTCGAAGGCAGGGCTGCCCACGGCTCACGGCCGGAGCTCGGCGTCGACGCCATCGTCAAGGCCGGCCACTTCCTGGTGGCGCTGGAAAACCTCGATCTGATCACCGAACACCACCTGCTGGGCCGCGGAACGGTCCACGCGTCGTTGATCAGCGGCGGCGAGGAGGCCTCCACCTACCCGTCGAGCTGCCGCATCACCCTCGAACGGCGCACGGTCCCCGGCGAGACTCCTGACCACGTCGAGGCCGAACTCCAGCACATCCTCGACCACCTCACCGCCACCGTCCCGGACTTCACCGCCACGCTCACCCGAGGCCTGGCCAGGGACCCGTTCGAGGCCGACCAGGACGCCGAGATCGTCCGCACGCTCATCGCCAACCTGGGCGCGCCGCCGGTCATCCGGGCAGAGCCGTTCTGGACCGACTGCGCGCTGCTGGACCGCGCCGGCATCCCCTGCCTGCTGTTCGGCGTCGACGGCGCGGGCGCCCACGCGGCCACCGAGTACGTCGACCTGGCGTCGCTCGACCGCCTCACCGACGTCCTGACCGGCACGATCACCGACTTCTGCGGCTGATGTCGCGAGTCAGCGCAACGAGACCACCGATCCGTAGATTCCCATCGCAGAACGATGGGGGAACTGGGGATGCCACGCAAGGAACGCCCGCTCGACTCGGGTGACTCGGCGGTGCTCACGTTCGCGCGTGAGCTCAGATCGTTGCGGGACAGGGCAGGCAGGCCGACCTACCGGCAGCTGAGCTCGCTGACGCACTACTCGGAGGCGGCCCTGTCGCAGGCCGCCTCCGGTCGCAAGCTGCCGACGCTGCAGGTCACGCTCGCCTACGTCCGGGCGTGCGGCGGGCGGACTCCGGCGTGCCGATGATCAGACCGACGATCTCGGCAGACCCACCTCGTCCACAGCAGTCCCCTCAGCTCGTGAACAAACCCCCTCACCGAGCCTGTCTAGCCGCCGGACGTTCTTCACGTTCGGCGTCGCACAGCTGAAGAAACAACGGTGAACAACAGATCGCGATCTTGACGTTCCTCGAACAAATCCCGAACCACGCCCTGTTGCGCGTCCGGCAACGTACCGCCCCGAACGGTTCTCTGAGAGGGGTAGCAAGTGAAGCTGAGACAGGTGGTATTCGGTGTCACGACCGCCGCGGTGCTGTTGTTGAGCAGCGTCCCGGCGTCGGCGGCGGCGCCGGCACGTCTCTCGGTGTCAGGCGCGAACGTCGTCGATCCGTCCGGCAACCCGATCGTGCTGCGGGGGTACAACTGGGGCCATTGGGGCACGGTGCAGCCGCAGGACCCCGGCGACCACGTGACGGCGGGCGCCAACTCGGTGCGGATCCCGTTGCGCTGGTGGGGCGAGTGGAAGGACGACGTGGACAGCCGCGACCCCGACCCGGACAACCCCAGCCACATCAAGCAGGGACACCTCGACCTGCTCGACAAGACGATCGAGCAGGCGAGCTCGGCCGGCCTGTGGATCACGCTGTTCGTCGACTCGGACCACGGACAGGGCGCGGGTGGGCGCCCTGACAACTTCTGGACCAACCCGGTGATGAAGCAGCAGTTCAAAGAGGTCTGGCAGTTCCTCGTGCGGAAGTACAAGGCCACGCCGTACATGGGCGCGTTCGAGATCCTTCCCGAGCCCAAGCCCGTCGGTCAGGACGACGCCCACGTGCGGGCGTTCTACGACGAGATGATCGGGGTCATCCGCGGCATCGACCGCCGGACGCCGATCGTGGTGGGGCCCAACGACAACTACAGCTGCAGCCGCCTGGAGGGCGCCTACACCACGGTCGACCCGAAGGTCATCTACACCTGCAACTACTTCATCTTCGAGAACCCGCTCAACCGGATCAAGGTCATCACCGACTTCCGCGCCGCGCACTCCGTCCCCGTGTGGATCAACCAGGTCGGCATCGAAGGTTGCAACGACGACGCCGTCGCCAAGGGGAAGGCCCGCGACGTGCTGGGCGCCTTCCAGGACAACGGCATCGGCTGGGCATGGTGGACCTACCGGCTCAACGGCACCAACCCGTGCACGCACGGCATCTACTACCTCGACCCCAGCGAGCCCGACGGCTGGCACGTCAAGAAAGCCTGGCGGACTCTGGTGAACGGCTACCTCGCCGCATGACCGGCTCCTCCACGTAACGCCAGCTGAGCGCCGCCGCCACGACCGTGAGCACCGCCGCGACCGGTCCGGCGGCGGCGCCCAGCTCCGGCCGCAGCCACAACGTCAGCGGGTAGTTCCACAGGTAGGCGCCGTACGACAGCACCCCCAGCGCCACCAGCGGCCGGATCGGCGTCGCCACCTGCTCCCACTTCGACCAGACCAGCAGCAACACCGCCGTGCAGCCCGCGATCGCCGGACCCGCGACCAGGTACGTCAACGGGTGGCCCCGCAACGGGATCACCGACAACACCGCCAAGCCGACGAGCGCGATCGGCACCGCCCAGCGCGGCGCGCTGGTCAGCTTGAGCCTCGTCGCCGCGCCGATCACGAAGCACACGAACCACGACGTCGGCAGCGCGTAGGCGTTGTCCGCGTTCGGCCACAGCCAGATCAGCGTCGCCGTGCAGGCCGCGAGCGCCCCGAGCGCCGTGACCACCAGCACCGCGCCCGTCCGGTTGCGCACCCACGCGAACGCCAGCAACGCGGGCCACAGCAGGTAGAACTGCTCCTCGGTGGCGAGCGTCCAGCCGTGGAACGCCGCCGGGCTCACCCCGCCGATCGGCAGGTTGCCGGTGAACGTCAGCAGCACCACCACCGTCCGGACCAGCTTGTCCCGCTCCCCCAACGGGTCGAACACGAGCGTCACCACGACGAAGATCACCGTCAGCGCGATCAACGCCGGCAACAGCCTGCGCGCCCGGCGCAGGTAGAACCGCTTGAAGTCGACGCGTCCCCTGCTCCCCAGCTCCCTCGCGAGCACGCCGGTGATCAGGTAGCCGCTCAAGGTGAAGAACACGACGACCCCGACCACACCGGCGCCGGGGAACACGTCAGGAAACGCGTGCCGCAGCATCACCAGAAGAATCGCGATGCCGCGCAACACGTCCAGCCCGGCGATGCGCTTCACCGCATCGCTCCCCTGACGAGCTTGTCCAGCAGGTCCGGATAGGACAGTCCGGCGACCGCGAACATCTTGGGCACCTGCGACTCCGCCGTCATGCCCGGCATGGTGTTGACCTCGTTGAGCACCAGGCCGTCGTTCGTCAGGAAGAAGTCGATCCTGGCCAGCCCACGGCAGCCGAGCGCCTCGTAGACCGCCAGCGCCGCGTCTTCGAGCGCCTTGAGTTCGGTGTCGGCCAGCGGCGCCGGGATCACGAACGTCGCGCTGCCGTCGTACTTCACGGTGGTGTCGAACAGGCCGGGGACCTGGATCTCCAGCGGTGGCCCGGTCCGGCGCCCCTCGTCCGGGTCGTCGAGCACGGCGATGTCGATCTCCCGGCCTTCCACGAGTTCCTCGACCAGCACGCGGTCGTCCAGCTTCAACGCCTCGCGCACAGCGGGTTCGAGATCCGCCTCGTGTTCGACGAGCGTGACGCCGAAGCTCGACCCCGCCGCCACCGGCTTGACCACGACCGGACCGGTGAAGTCCACAGTGGACGCGTTGGTGACCAGCCCGGCCCTCGCCGTGCGCACCCCGACGGCCTCGGCGACGAGCTTGGTGGCCCACTTGTCCATCGCGAGCGCACCGGCCCGCAGCGGCGAGCCCACGTACGGCACCCCCGCCAGGTCGCACAGGCCGGCCAGCGTGCCGTCCTCGCCCAGCGGCCCGTGGACCAGCGGCAACACCACGTCGCAGCTCGCCAGCACGTCGAGCGCGGCGGCGAGGCTGCCGGCCGTCGTCGCGCCCAGGACCTGCCCGTTCTGGCCGTACCACCGGCCGTCGCGGCCGATCGTGAGCGCCACGGCCTCGTACTTGGCCGGGTCGAGCGCGGCCCGCACCGACGCCGCCGACGCCACGGAGACGTCGTGCTCGCAGTTCTGTCCACCGCCGATGACGGCGACCCTGATTTCCCTCATCGCCGCACCCCACGTGCAAGATTGATTTTGGTCAACACTGAAGCAATAGTCATCGCACAAACCTCTGCACCCGTGCGCCGATGCCGGTCACGATCTCGTGCGGGATCGTGCCCGCCCACCGAGCCCAGTCCCCGACCGTCGGCGCACCGTCGTCCCCAGCCCCGAACACCACTGCCTCGTCCCCCGGCTCCACCACGTCGTTCCCCACGTCCACCACGACCTGGTCCATCGAGATCACCCCGACGACCGGCCGCCGGCGACCTCCGACCAACACCTCGGCCCGTCCGGAAGCAGCGCGCGGCACCCCGTCCGCGTATCCGACCGGCAGCAGCGCCAACGTGGTCGCGCGCTCGGTCACGTGCGCATGTCCGTAGCCGACCCCGACGCCGGCCCGCACCCTCCGCACCTGGACCACCGGCGCCGTGAACCGCAACGCGGAGCGCAGCCGGGTGGTCCCGGACGGGTCGATCCCCACCAGACCCGCGCCGATCCGGACCACGTCCAGATGGCTGCCGGGGTCCGTCAAAGCCGCGCTCGTGGCCGCCAGATGCCGGACCGACGGCCGCAACCCCGCCTGTCGCGCCATCTCGACGCCGCGCAGCAGCGCCCGCTTCCCCGCCTCGTTCATCCCCGGCGTGTCGGCACACGGCAGATGTCCCATCACGCCGACGACCGAGATCTTCCCCGCCAGTTCCGCGCGACGAGCCGCCGACATCAACGCCAGCCACTCGTCCGGCGCGGCCCCGTCGCGCGCCATCCCCGTGTCGAGCTGCAGGTGCACGCGCACCGGCCCGGCCAGCTCGATCGCCGCGAGGTGCTCCAGGCTCGGTACGCTGAGGTCGATCCCGTACCGGACCGCCAACCTGACGTCGACGTCCACCGGGTTGAGCCAGCTCAGCACCGGAACGTCCACACCGGACTCCCGCACCGCCACCGCCTCGGCCAGGGACGTGACCCCGACCCAGCCCGCACCCGCGGCCACCGCGGTACGGGCGACGTCGCCGAGCCCGTGCCCGAACCCGTCGGCCTTCACCACCGCCATGACGGAGCCACGCACGTGCGAGACGAACCGCCGTGTGTTGGCGGCCACCGCGGCGAGGTCGACCGAGAGCGAGGGCGCCGCCGAGACCTGGCGGAGGCTCGTCACGAGCGCGCCCACGCAGGCACCTCCACTGGTCCGTAGACGGCGTGGCCGGCACCGCTCAGCAAGGCCCAGTAGCGGTCACCGTAGGACCAGTGCCACCACTCGGTGGGGTAGTTGACCAGCCCGGCACCGCGCAACGCCGTGGCCAGGACCGTCCGGTTGCAGCGCGCCTCCCCGTCCACGTCGGCGTCGAAGAAGCACGCGCCGTCGCTCTCCTCGGGCGTGGCGTCGACCTCCGTACCCATCCACAGCTCCGCACCGGAGGTCGTGACCAGCGTCAGGTCGACGGCCGCGCCCGCGACGTGCGGGGCGACGGCGAGCGGTGCGACGAAGCGGCTCGACAGGCGGTCCAGTTCGACGGCGTCGGCCGACGGGTGGAGCTCCCGCAGCTCACCGGTGTACCGCTCGATGATCGCGCTCTGGTCCGCGATGCTGCGGTGCCCCTCGATCACCCGCAGGTCCACACCGGACGGCAGCGCGTCGCGCGCCTCCACCAGCCGCTCCGCCAGCCCCCGCCTGACCAGCACGTCCGGCGCGAACACGAGCGGTACCAGTGGATCTCCGTTGTCGAGCACGCGCATGGCGCGCACGACCGGATCGGCTAGGAGGATGGTCATGCGGCCAACCTAGAAACGGCGCCGGTCCGCGAACTCCTCCTCAAGGTCGACGCCGTTCGCCGAACGGCCGGTTCGGGCGCCTCAACATCAGCCGTTCGGCCGAGGAACCTCGTCGGCGCACGGACGTCCACAGTGGCGCACCTCAGGCCGACACGACCCGCCGAAATTCGGCAGACTGGCGTCGTGACTCGACAGAAGACGAACTGACGTGCACGCCGCCGGTCTGGTGCTGCACCCGCAACGAGACTCCGCCGCCGCGGTCGAGGCCGTGCTCGGCTGGGCGACCAAGCGCGGTGTCGAGATCCTCGGCATCTCCGACGAGATACAGCGACTCCGCTGCGAGGCCACCCCGGTGTCGGCGGAGGAACTCGGCCGCCGCGCCGACCTGCTCGTGAGCCTGGGCGGCGACGGCACGATGTTGCGCGCCATGCGCATGGCCGACGGCGAGAAGGCCCCGGTCCTCGGCGTCAACCTGGGCAAACTCGGCTTCCTCGCCGAGGTCGACGTTCCGGACCTGCCCGCCGCGCTGTCCGCCATCGACGCCCACGACTTCACCGTCGAACCCCGCCTGGCCGTCGACGCGACCTTCGGCGACCAGAAGGTCACCGCCTTCAACGACGTCGCCGTGGTCCGCGTCCCCGGCGACGGCAGCGCGCGGGTCGCCGTCCGCGTGGCCGGGCAGCGGTTCGTCAGCTACGCCGCGGACGCCGTGATCGTCGCGACCCCGACCGGCTCGACCGCGTACAGCTTCTCCGCTGGCGGGCCCATCACCAGCCCGTCCGTCGAAGCCCTGCTCGTCACCCCGGCCGCGCCACACTCCGCCTACAGCCGCGGGATCGTGCTGTCGGTGCACGACCACGTGGAGCTGGACCTGCTGCCGTCCAGCGGCCGGCTGGCCGTCGAGGTGGACGGCATGGTCGCGGGCTACGTCGAGGCGGGAGACCGGGTGTCGCTGCGGGGCAGGGCCGGTGCCGCCCGCGTGGTGCGGCTCGGCATGACGACGTTCTACCAGCGTGCCCGCCGCAAGCTGAACCTGACCGACTCGGCCGAGCTCTCGTGAGGCTGCGCGAGTGGACGGTCGAGGACGCGGCCTGGTACGCCGAAGCCACCAAGGACCCCGAGGTCCAGCGCTTCACCGCCGACCCGCCCACGATCACCGCGGACCAGGTCGCCGCGGCCGTCGTGGCCCGGTCGGCCGACCCCGACGTGGCGTCGTTCTGCATCGAGGACGGCGGTGAGCGCTGCGGCAACATGGCGGTCGACGTCGAGAACGGCATCGGCCACGTCTCCTACCTGGTGGCCGCCCACGCCCGCGGCCGAGGCCTGGCCACCCGAGCGCTCACCGAGTTCGTGGCGTGGATCTTCGCCAACCACGCGGCCGACGAACTGCGGTTGTGGACCCACCGCGACAACCTCGGTTCGCGCAAGGTGGCCGAACGCGCCGGGTTCGTCCGCGACCCCGCCCGCGACCAGGACCGTGAGATCAAGGGCGAGGTCTGGCCAACTGTGGCGTACAAACTTTCCCGGTGACGCGGCCATCTCGGCCTAGGATCTCCGGGCTCGGCGTGGGCCGGGCCGGAGCTTGGGGGTTACCGAGATGTCAGAGTTGAGCAGACGCGGCGTTTTCGCCTTAGGTGCGGGCGCCGCACTCGCCGGGGCCGCCGGCACCGGCGCGGCCTCCGCCGACAGCTTCCGCGAGGCGAACCTCGCCGGCTTCCAGCACAACTACGCCCAGGTCAACGGGGTGCGCCTGCACTACGTCACCGGCGGGCGCGGCGAGCCTCTCGTGCTGCTGCCGGGCTGGCCGCAGACGTGGTGGGAGTACCACAAGATCATGCCCGCGCTCGCCACGAGGTTCCGGGTGATCGCGGTCGACCTGCGGGGCATGGGCGGGTCGGAGAAGCCCCAGGGCGGCTACGACAAGAAGACGATGGCGACCGACATCCACGAGCTGGTCAAGAAGCTCGGGTACACGAAGGTCGGCCTCGCCGGGCACGACATCGGCAGCCAGGTCGCGTTCAGCTTCGCGGCCAACTTCCCCGCCGCCACGCGCAAGGTGGCGTTGCTGGACGTGCTGCACCCCGACGAGAGCTACTACCAGATCCCGCTGCTGCCGCCGCCCGGCCAGTTCAGCCTGTGGTGGTTCGCGTTCAACCAGGTCCAGACGTTGCCGGAGCAGTTGCTCGCCGGGCGGTTCCGATTCCTGATCGACTGGCTGTTCGCGAACACCGCGTTCAACCCGGACGCGATCGACGAGCGGTCCAGGACGATCTACGCGCGGGCCTACAACTCGCCGGAGGCCATCCGGGCGAGCAACGCCTGGTACAAGGCGTTCCACCAGGACATCGCCGACGGCAAGACGTACGCCAAGCTCACGCCGCCGGTGCTGGGGCTCGCCTCCGTGCTGTCCTACGAGCAGATGGTGGCGGCGCTGCCGAACGTGGCGGTCGACGGCAAGGCCGTGCAGGTCGACGGTGCCGGGCACTGGCTCGCAGAGGAGGCACCCGACGCCGTCGCGCGTGCGCTCACGGAGTTCTTCGGCTGACCCGAGGGATGAACGCCGCGACCACGCACGCCACGAGCGCGGTCGCGGCGCCCAGGCCCATGATCAGTTCGAAGCTGAACGGGATCGTCACCTGCGTGAGCACGACGCCCGCCACCGCGCTGGAGACCGACGTGCCGATCGCACGCATCAGCGTGTTGAGACTGTTGGCGGCGGCCGTTTCCGACGTCGGCACGGCGCCCATGATCAGGGCGGGCATCGAGCCGTAACCCAGCCCGATGCCGGCGCCGATCACGGCCGACACGACGACGAGGTGCCACACCGCGGTCATCATGAAGACGCCCGCGCCGTACCCCAGAGCGACCACGACGGCGCCCAGCATCAGCGTCACGCGAGGTCCCCTGGCCGTCGTGATCCGGGCGGACACCGGCGCCATCGCCATCATGACCAGTCCGGACGGCACCAGCACGAGACCGGTGACGAGCAACGACTGCCCGAGGCCGTGACCGGTGGACGCGGGCAACTGCAGGATCTGCGGCAGCACCAACGACTGCGCGAACATCGAGAACGCGAAGACCAGCGAAGCGACGTTGGTCAGCAGCACCTGCCGGCGCGCGGTGGTGCGCAGGTCCACCAGCGGTTGCGACGACCGCAGCTCCCACCAGCCCCACAGCCCGAGCACGACCGCCGCCACGGCGAACAGACCCGTGGTGGCACCGGCGCTCCACGACGACGCCTTGGACACGCCGAGCAGCAGGCAGATCAGCGCGACCGAAAGCCCTGCCGCGCCGAGGAAGTCGAACCGGCCACCGCCGCGGACCGGTGATTCCGGCACCACGACCAGGACAGCGACCAGCACGATCACCCCGGCCGCCGCCGAGGTCCAGAACAGCATGTGCCAGTCGCTCTGCTCGACCAGGAACGCCGCCGCGGGCAGGCCGAGCGCTCCACCGACACCCAGCGAGGCGCTCATCAACGCGGTCGCGCCGGCCAGCCGCTCCAGCGGCAGTTCGTCGCGCATGATGCTGATGCCGAGCGGGATCACGCCGACCGCGAGCCCCTGCACGACCCGCCCGACGATCACCGGCAGCAGCGAGTGGCTGAGCGCGGCGATCACCGAGCCCGCCACCAGCATGACCAGGCTGATCAGCAGCATGCGGCGCTTGCCGTACATGTCGCCGAGCCGGCCGACGACCGGTGTCGCGACCGCGCTGGCCAGCAGCGTCGAGGTGACCACCCAGGCCGTGTCACCCGGCGACGAGCCCAGGAGCTGCGGAAATCTCGGCAACAGCGGGATGACCAGCGTCTGCATCAGCGAGACGACGATGCCGCCCATCGCCAGCACGGCCACGACCAGGTTCGGGCGCGTCACCGGACGCGTCTCTTCGAGGAGCACGCCGCCAGTCTAAGTCAGTCACTTGACTTAAAACATCCGGGTGGGCATGTTGGAGAAGAGACGCCTCCCACCACGAAGGAACTCCCGAATGTCCGAAGTAGACGATCTGCCACGTTTCCCGTTCCCCGTCGACGCCGCTCTCGAACCGCCTGCCGAGTGGGCTGAGCTGCGGTCGAAATGCCCGGTGGCACACGTGAAACTCGCCAGCGGCGACGAGGCCGCGCTGCTCACCCGGCACGAGGACGTGAAGCAGATCCTGTCCGACCCCCGCTTCACCCGGCCGACTCCCGGCGACGGTGCCGCGCGGGTGGCGGACAGCGAGGACGGCGGCATCTTCAACAGCGAGATGGCGACCGTGATCCCGCAGCACGGTGAGGCGCACCTGATCTGGCGGCGCGGCATCGGGAAGTGGTTCACCGCCAAGCGGATGAACGCGCTGCGGCCGGGCATCGCCGCGATGGCCGAGCAGCTGATCGACGAGATGGTCGCCAAGGGCGCGCCCGCGGATCTCAAGGCGAGCCTGGGTTTCCCGCTGCCGGTGTGGGTCATCTGCGACATGCTCGGCGTGCCGGACAGCGACCGCGACCGGTTCGCGCACTGGTCGGACACGATGCTGAGCATGACCCGCTTCAGCGACGCCGAGATGAAGGCGGCGGAGCAGGAGTTCGGGCGGTACATGGCGGGGCACGTGGCTCTGAAGCGCGCGGAACCGGGTGACGACCTGCTCAGCGCGTTGATCACCGACCCGGAGCCGATGGCCGACGCCACGCTGATCGCCACCGGCATCGGACTGCTGATCGCCGGGCACGAGACGACCGCCAACATGATCACGAAGATGGTCGCGATGCTGCTGTCCGACCGCGGCCGCTGGGAATCCCTGCTCGCCGACCCGTCGCTGGTGCGCACCGCCGTCGAGGAGTCGCTGCGGCTGGACGCCAACGCGGGTGTCGGCATGGCTCGCTACATCACCGAGGACGTCGAGATCGGGGGAACCGTGCTGCCGAGCGGCACGACCGCGATGTGCAGCATGGCCGCGGCGAACCGGGACGAGGAAGCCTTCGCCCGCGCGTCCGAAATGGACCTTCGCCGCAGCCCCAACCAGCACCTGGCGTTCGGGGCCGGCGCGCACGCGTGCCTCGGTCAGCCGCTTGCCCGCACCGAGCTGCAGGTGGTGCTCGAGGTGCTGCTGCGCAAGCTCCCGTCGCTCGACCCGGCGGTCGCGGTGGAAGATCTACGCCGAGTCGAGGGGCTCGTCGTCGGCGGGCTCGTGGAACTACCGGTGCGATGGTGATCTGATGAACAAGGTCGACGACAACCCGTCACGGGCGGAACGGGTGCACGCCACCCGTGAGCTGATCCTGACGGCGGCGGAACGGCTGTTCGCCGAGCACGGGGTGCTGGCTGTCTCGAACCGGCAGGTCAGCGAGGCCGCCGGGCAGGGCAACAACACGGCCGTCGGCTACCACTTCGGCACCAAGGCCGACCTCGTGCGGGCGATCTCGCGCAAGCACCTGGCGCAGATCGAGGAGATCCGCCAGGGCATGGTCGCCCAGGCCGGTCCCGGCGCGGACCTGCGCTGGTGGCTCTCCTGCCTGGTGCGGCCGGTCACCGAGCACCTCGCGGCGGTCGGCAGCCCCACCTGGTTCGCGCGGTTCGGCGCCCAGGTCATGACCGACCCGACGCTGCGGCCGATCATCGTCGAGGAGACGCAGTCGTCGCCGTCGCTCGTGCGCGTCCTGGCGGGCCTGAACGCCTGTACGCCGGACATGCCGGACGAGGTGCGGGCCGAGCGCTACGACATGGCGCGCCAGCTGCTCGTGCACATGATCGGTGAACGCGAGCGCGCCCTCGCCGACAACACCCCGACCCCGCGTGCCACCTGGCACGACGCCGCGACCGGCCTCGTCGACGCCCTCGTCGGGCTGTGGCTCGCGCCGGTCACCAACGACTCGTAGGAGAACCATCTCGTGAAGATCACCGTGGACCAGGACAAGTGCTGCGGAGCCGGAACCTGCGTGCTGCTCGCGCCCGACGTGTTCGACCAGCGCGACGAGGACGGCATCGTGGTGCTGCTGGATCAGGAACCTCCTGCTTCCCTGCACTCGCTCGTGCAGGAGGCCGCCAGTGTCTGCCCGGCCGCCGCCATCTCGGTGACGTCGTGACGCTGATCGTCGGAGCCTCGGCGGCTGGTCTCGCCACCGCCGAGGCGTTGCGCCGCAAGGGGTACACCGGCCCGCTGACGATTCTCGGAGCCGAGCCGCACCTGCCCTACGACCGGCCGCCACTGTCCAAACAGGTCCTGTCCGGCACCTGGGAGCCGACCAGGGCGCGGTTGCGGTCGGCGGAGGCGCTCGCCGCGCTGGACGCCACGTTCGTGCTCGGCGACCCGGCGGTGCACCTCGACGTCTCCGAACGGGCCGTGCACACGGCGTCCGGCAGAGTGTTCAAGGCCGACGACATCGTGCTGGCCACCGGGCTACGACCGCGCACGTTGTCCGGCCGGCCCACGCTCCGGACTCTCGACGACGCGCTGGCGTTGCGCTCGCAACTGCTGTCGTGTTCGCAGGCCGTGGTCGTGGGAGACGGCGTGCTCGGCGCCGAGATCGCCGCGACCGCCCGCCAATTGGGCGTGCCGGTCACCCTGGCCGGTCCGCAGCAGGCTCCGATGGCCCTCCAGCTCGGGCCTTTCGTCGCCGGACTGCTCGCCGATCTGCACACCTCCAACGGTGTCGAGCTGCGGCTGGGTGCCGCGGTGACCGGGGTCGAGGACGGCGTGCGGCTGGAGACCGGCGAGGTGCTGCCCGCCGACCTGGTCGTGGTCGCGTTCGGCTCCGTTCCGGCCACCGAATGGTTGCGGGACAGCGGACTCCAGCTGGACAACGGCGTCGTGTGCGACTCGCGCTGCCGGGCCGCCGACGGCATCTACGCGGTCGGTGACGTGGCCCGCTGGCACCACGAAACGCTGGGAACGTCGTTGCGCCTGGAGAACCGGACCAACGCCACCGAGCAGGGCATCGCCGTCGCGGGCAACATCCTCGGCGCCGACGAGCCCTACACGCCGGTGCCGTACTTCTGGACCGACCAGTTCGACGCGAAGATCCACGTCCACGGTTTCGTCGGCCCGGACGTGTCCGTCGCCGAGGGAAGCGTGGCCGAACGTCGTTTCGTGGCGCACTACCACCGCGACGGCGAACTGGTGGGCGTGCTGGGCTGGAACATGCCCAAGCAGGCCCGTCAGCACCGTCAGTCGATCACTCCGAGTTGTCGCGCAACCGTCGCAGCATCAACGCCAGGTGGAGCCTGAACCGTCCGGACGCCGAGTCGAGCTCGAACCCGAGCGTCGACTCGGCCCGGTCCAGCCGCGCGGTCATCGTGCTGTGGTGCCGATGCAGCACAGCCGCGGCCTTCCTGACCGATCCGGCCGTGCAGAGCGCTTCGAGCGCGGTGATCATGCCCGGCTCCGCGGCCAGCCCGTCGAGCGCGCGCACGTCCGGCAGCGCGGCGATGTCCGCGGGGTCCAGCTGTTCGGCGAGCAGCGTGAGGCTGCCGAGCCGTTCCCACCACACGACCGGCTCACCGTCCGATGTGTACTTGAGTGCCGTGCGGGCGGCCTGCCAGGACCTGGCCGCGTCGAGTGCGGGCAGCAGCGGCCCGACGCCGAGACGTCCGGCGACCTCGGGAACCTCGGTGGTCAGCACCGCCTGCACCTTTCCCAGCAACACCGACCGCCCCGGGACCTCGCCGGTCGTCGCCAGCACCCGCAACGGCGTCGTGGCACCGATCCCGAGCAGGTGCAGGGCGCGGGACCGTTCCGCCGTGCCCACGCCTTCGGAGAGGACCAGCTCCACGAGTGCGGGATCGCCGAGTTCCGGCAGCGGGACGCTGGAGTGCTCCAGCAACACCGCGGCGGCGATCGCGAAGCGTTCCAGCAGCATGTCGTCGAGCGGCGCGGGCGCACCCTGACGGGCGACCCAGACCTCCACGCCACCCTCGAGCGTGCGCACCGCGGCCCGCGCGGGCGCCGGCCTCGTCGTGACCACTCCCCCGGCGTCCGCGCGCAGGGACAGCCCCTGGCCGGGAGCGTGCAGTCCTGCCGGGCACCCGGCCAGTTCCGCCGTGCTGCGCACCAGGGTGTCGAGGCCCGCCCGCTCGGTGATCAGGCGATCGAAGAACCCGATCACCCGCACGGCGCTCTCGGCGTCGGCGTCCAGCCCGGACAACCTCAGCAGCAGACCTCTCATCCAGTCACCATAGCCCCGACAGGTGGCTGGTCCGACGCCCGAAATGCCCGCCACGTGTCGGCTGCCCGCACCGTCGCTCCGAGCCGAGGATTCAGTTCATGAGCTACGCCATCGATCCCGAACTGCTGCCCTGGCTCGACATGCTGCCCCAGGTGGTGATGACCGACTACGACGCGCTGGTCGCCGCCCGCACCCAGCAGTCGGAGCTGGCCGGCCTCATTCCGACGTACGAGCCGAGGAACCCGATCGACGTCCGCGACGAGACGGTCCCCGGCCCGTCCGGCGCTCCGGACGTGCGGGTGCGCGTCTACCGCCCGTCCGATCGGCAGGACCTGTTGCCCGGCTTCGTGTACATCCACGGCGGCGGGTTCGTCCTCGGCAGTGTCGAGATGTTCGAAGCGCACGTCCTGCGGCTCGTCGACGAACTCGGCATCGTCGTCGTGTCGGTGGACTACCGGCTGGCGCCAGAGCACCCGTTCCCGGCACCGGTGGAGGACTGTTACGCGGCCCTGCAGTGGGTTGCGGCCAAGGCCGGCGAGCTGGGCATCGACCCGGCACGCCTCGGCATCGGCGGCGAGAGCGCCGGCGGCGGGCTCACCGCCGGAACCGTGCTGCTCGCCCGCGACCGCGGCGGCCCCGAACTGTGCTTCCAGCTGCTCGGCATCCCGGAGCTCGACGACCGCCTAGACACCGAGTCGATGCGCGACTACGTGGACACCCCGCTGTGGAACCGTCCCAACGCGATCTACAGCTGGACCGCGTACCTCGGCACCGAACCGGGCGGCGACGACGTCTCGCCCTACGCCGCTCCTGCCCGCGCCACCGACCTGTCCGGGTTGCCGCCCGCGTTCGTGACGACGTGTCAGTACGACCCGCTGCGCGACGAGGGCATCGAGTACGCCCGGCGGCTCGCGCACGCGGGCGTGCCGACCGAACTGCGCCACTACCCCGGCACGTTCCACGGCTCGTCGCTCGTCGGGAGCGCGGCCATCTCGCACCGGATGTTCGCCGACGAGGTGGAGGCGTTGCGGCGCGGCCTGAGGCTGTAGACCCTCCCCCGCGGCCGGCTGATGGCGTCTGCAAGTACCACCAACCCAAGATCACCAAGCGCACAACCACACCCAACTGTCCGGCCCGCAGCGGTGGACGCGAGACCCGCTACGGCGGCCGGGAGCCGTGGACCTTCCTGTTGGGTGCAGTTTGAGGCGGTCTGATCAAGAGTTGGTGGTACTTGCACACGCCACCCGGCCAACCGACCAGCACGCTCTCGCTCTGTGAGCGCTAACAGCAATGTTCACAGCGTGGTTACGGGGCCTTGACGTCGGCGATGTTAGCGATAACACTCGCCGCCTATGAGGTTCCCCCAGATCGCCGCCGCCGCGCTGGTGCTCACCCTCTCGGCCTGCGGTTCGGCACAGAAGACGATCGATCAGCAGAGCGGGTCGAGCGAGGGCGCGCTGGTGGGCGTGACCATGCCGACCCGGTCGTCCGAGCGGTGGATCCACGACGGCGACAACATCAAGAAGGCCCTCGAAGCGAAGGGCTACAAGGTCGATCTGCAGTACGCCGAGAACGACATCCCCACCCAGGCGAACCAGATCGAGAACCAGATCACCAAGGGCGCCAAGCTGTTGATCGTCGCGTCCATCGACGGCGCCGCGATCACCTCGCAGCTGCAACAGGCCGGCGACGCCAAGATCCCGGTCATCGCCTACGACCGGCTGATCCGGCAGAGCCCGAACGTCGACTACTACGCGACGTTCGACAACTTCAAGGTCGGCGTGGAGCAGGCGAACTCGCTGCTGGCCGGCCTGAAGACGCGTGGCGAGGGGCCGTTCAACATCGAGCTGTTCGCGGGCTCGCCGGACGACAACAACGCCACGTTCTTCTTCAACGGCGCGATGTCCGTGCTGCAACCGCTCATCGACCAGGGCAAGCTGACCGTGAAGTCCGGCCAGAAGGACTTCAAGACGGTCGCGATCCTGCGCTGGGACCCGGCCACCGCGCAGAAGCGGATGGAGGACCTGCTCACCTCCACCTACGGCGGTGCCAAGGTCGACGGCGTGCTGTCGCCCTACGACGGCATCTCGATCGGCATCCTGTCGGCGCTCAAGAGCGGCGGCTACGGCACGGGCGGGCAGGCTTACCCGATCGTGACCGGGCAGGACGCCGAGGTCGCGTCGGTGAAGTCGATCATCGCCGGTGAGCAGTACTCGACGATCCACAAGGACACCCGTCAGCTCGCCGACGTCACGGTGAAGATGGCCGACGCGGTGCTCAAGGGCACCAAGCCCGAGGTCAACAACACCAAGGACTACGACAACGGCGTCAAGGTCGTGCCGTCGTTCCTGTTGCAGCCGGTCCCGGTCGACAAGGCGAACTACCAGAAAGAGCTGATCGACTCCGGCTACTACACCGCCGACCAGCTCAGGTAAGTCCCGTGTCCGACGAAATCCTGGTGATGCACGGCATCACCAAGAGGTTCGCGGGAGTCACCGCGCTGCACGACGTCTCGTTGAGCGTGCGGCGCGGTGAGATCCACGCGATCTGCGGAGAGAACGGCGCGGGCAAGTCCACGCTGATGAAGGTGCTGTCCGGGGTGCACCCGCACGGCACGTACGAGGGCGAGATCGTCTTCGACGGCGAGCCGTGCGCGTTCCACGGCATCCGCGACAGCGAACGGCGCGGCATCGTGATCATCCACCAGGAGCTGGCGCTGTGCGGTCAGCTCTCGGTCGCGGAGAACCTGTTCCTGGGCAACGAAAGGGCGCGGCGCGGGTTCATCGACTGGAACCGCACCAACCACGACGCCCAGACCCTCCTCGACCGCGTCGGGCTCAGGGAGAACCCGACGACGCCGGTGAACGATCTCGGCGTCGGCAAGCAGCAGCTGGTCGAGATCGCCAAGGCACTGTCCAAAGAGGTCAGTCTGCTGATCCTGGACGAACCGACGGCCGCGTTGAACGACGACGACTCGCAGCACCTGCTCGACCTGCTGGACGGCCTGCGCGACGAGGGCATCACGTCGGTGATCATCTCGCACAAGCTCAACGAGGTCACCAGGATCGCCGACACCGTCACGGTGCTGCGCGACGGCAGGACCATCGAGACGCTTCCGGCGGACGGGCTCAGCGAGGAACGGATCATCGCCGGCATGGTCGGCCGCGATCTGGAACACCGGTTCCCGCCGCGCACCCCCGACATCGGCGACGAGGTGCTGCGGATCGAGGACTGGACCGTGCACAGCCCGGCCCAGCCCGACCGGGTGGTCGTCGACCGGGCCACGTTGTCGTTGCGGCGCGGCGAGATCGTCGGTCTCGCCGGGTTGATGGGCGCCGGCCGCACCGAGCTCGCGATGAGCGTGTTCGGCCGGTCCTACGGCGTCGGCGTCTCCGGCCGGGTCGTCAAGGACGGCGTGGAGATCGACACCCGGTCCGTGCGGGCGGCGATCCGCCACGGCCTCGCGTACGTGAGCGAGGACCGCAAACGCTACGGGCTCAACCTGATCGAGGGCGTGCAGCGCAACGTCTCCGCGGCGGCGCTGGGCAAGCTCTCGACGAACGGCTGGGTGAACGAGAACGAGGAGTTCTCGGTCGCGGAACGGTTCCGCCGCTCGATGGGCATCCGCACGCCCGCCGTGTCGACCCAGGTCGGCACGTTGTCGGGTGGCAACCAGCAGAAGGTCGTGCTGGCGAAGTGGATGTTCACCGACCCGGACGTGCTGATCCTCGACGAACCGACGCGCGGCATCGACGTCGGCGCGAAGTACGAGATCTACTCGATCATCAACGATCTCGCCGCGCAGGGCAGGGCCGTGCTGGTCATCTCCTCGGAGCTGCCGGAGCTGCTCGGTCTGTGCGACCGGATCTACGCGCTGTCCGAGGGCCACGTCACCGGAGAGGTGAGCCGCGCCGACGCGACGCAGGAACTCCTGATGCAGTACATGACACGAGGACAGAACTCATGACCACGAAGACCGCGCCTTCCCCGGTCGCCTCCCCACCGGCCGCGCCCCGGCGGTTCTCGATCAACCTGCGGCAGTCCGGCATCTACGTGGCGTTCGCGCTGATCGTCGTGCTCTTCGCGGTGCTGACCGACGGCGCGTTGCTGCAGCCGCAGAACATCTCGAACATCATCGTCCAGAACTCGTACGTGCTTATCCTCGCGATCGGCATGATCCTGGTGATCATCGGCGGGCACATCGACCTGTCGGTGGGGTCGACGGTGGCGCTCACGGGCGCGATCTGCGCGGTGCTGACCGTCCAATGGGGACTCCCGTGGCCGATCGCGGTGCTCCTGACGCTGGTCGCGGGCGCGATCCTCGGTGCGGCGCAGGGTTATTGGATCGCCTACTTCGGCATTCCCGCGTTCATCGTGACGCTGGCGGGCATGCTGGTGTTCCGCGCGTTGACGCTGACCACCCTGGGCAACCAGGGCATCGGGCCGTTCCCCGACGAGATCCGCTCGCTGTCCAACGGCTTCACCGGCGGCTACCTCGGCAACATCGGCCTCGGCCCGCTCGGCGGTGCCGACCTGGTGAGCCTGCTGGCCGGTCTGGCGTTCGCGGCCGGGTTCGCGTTGTCGCAGTGGCGCAAGCGGGTGGCCAGGGCCGGGTACGGCCAGGCCGTCGAACCGATGCCGGTGTTCGTGCTCAAGATCGTCGGTGTCGCGATCGTCGTGCTGGCGGTCGTGGTCCAGCTGGCCAGATTCCGCAACCTGCCGTGGGTGCTGGTGCTGCTCGCGGCACTGACGCTCGGCTACTCGCTGATGGCCGGAAACTCCGTGTTCGGACGGCACATCTACTCGATCGGCGGCAACCTGCAGGCCGCCACGCTGTCCGGCGTGAAGGTCAAGGCCGTCACGTTCTGGGTGTTCGTGAACATGGGCGCGCTGGCCGCGCTCGCGGGCGTCATCTTCGCCGGCCGGCTCAACCAGGCCGGTCCGACCGCGGGCACGGCGTTCGAACTGGACGCGATCGCGGCGGCGTTCATCGGCGGCGCGGCCGTGCAGGGCGGCGTCGGCAAGGTAGTCGGCGCCATCACCGGCGGGCTGATCATGGGTGTGATCAACAACGGCATGTCGCTGATCGGCGCGCCCAGTGAGCGCGTGATGCTCGTGAAGGGACTGGTCCTGCTCGTGGCGGTCGCTTACGACGTGTGGACCAAGAGAAGGGCCTGACCCCCTTTTTAACTCGGAAGGCAGACAACAACGATGTTGTTATCCCTGCGGCGTCTCGGCGTCGTCATAGCGGTTTCGGCCGCCCTGATCCCCGTGCCGGCCAACGCGGCCGAGTCGGTGGTCAAAACCGCCGCCGAGGCGTTGTCCGTGCCGAACGTCGACGACGTGCGCGGGCACCTGACCCTGCCTTCGACCGGTCTCGACGACACCACGGTGACGTGGACGTCGTCGAACCGGTCGGTGATCACCCCGACCGGCGAGGTCACCCGCCCGGCGACCGGAGCGAAGCCGGCGAAGGTCGTGCTGACCGCTCGCGTCAGTCGTGGCTACCAGAGCACGACCCGCAAGCTGACGGCCACGGTCGCGCCGCTGCCGGCGAAGGAACCCCTGTCGGGCTACAGCTTCTTCTACTTCACCGGCGAGGGCAGCCCGAACGGCGAGCAGATCTACGCCGCAGCGAGCAAGGGCAACAACCCGCTGGACTGGGCCGAGGTCAACAACGGCCAGCCGATCCTGAAGTCCAGCCTCGGTGAGCTGGGCGTGCGCGACCCGTTTATCCTGCGCTCCCCCGAGGGCGACAAGTTCTACCTGCTGGCAACGGATCTGAAGATCAACGGTGGCCGCGGCTGGGACGCGGCCCAGCGCACCGGCAGCCGGTCGATCATGGTCTGGGAGTCGACGGACCTCGCTCACTGGTCTCGCCAGCGCAGCGTGCAGGTGTCGCCGCCGACCGCGGGCAACACGTGGGCGCCGGAAGCCTTCTGGGACGCCAAGCGCGGCACCTACGTCGTCTACTGGGCGTCGAAGCTGTACGCGGACAACGATCCCGGCCACACCGGCAACAGCTACAACCGGATGATGTACGCGACGACGCGTGACTTCGTGTCGTTCAGCGCGCCGAAGGTGTGGATCGACCCCGGTTACTCCGTGATCGACTCGACGATCATCGAGAACGGTGGCACCTACTACCGGTACACCAAAGACGAGCGGAACAACACGTCGACCACGCCGTGCAGCAAGTTCATCACCGCGGAGAAGGCGACCGACCTGCTCGACACCTCGTACGACTTCGTGGCGGAGTGCATCGGCAAGGCCACCTCGACCAGCCCGGGGCTCTCCGCGGGTGAAGGTCCGACCGGCTTCAAGTCCAACACCGAGAACAAGTGGTACCTGTTCATCGACGAGTTCGGCGGCCGCGGCTACGTGCCGTTCGAGACCACCGACCTCGCCTCCGGCAAGTGGACCATGTCGACCGGCGCCCGCCTGCCCGCGTCACCCCGGCACGGCACCGTGCTGCCGGTGACGCAGGCCGAACTGAACCGGCTCACCGCTCCCCCGGCCCCCGTCCGCGCGGACAGCAAGGGCCTGGTCGCGCACTGGCCGCTGAACGCCACGTCCGGCCAGGTCGCCGCGGACGCCACCGGCCACGGCTACGACGGCGCGCTCGCCGGTGACGTGAGCTGGTCCGGCGGCGCCCTGCAGTTCGGCGGCCGCACCGGGCACGTCCAGCTGCCCAACAACATGCTGACCGGCGCGGCGGCGGCCACGGTGTCCGCGGACGTGCTCGTCGACCCGAACCAGCAGACGCCCTACTTCCTGTACGGGTTCGGCAACACCGCACCGGACGGCGTCGGCAACGGTTACCTGTTCAGCACCGGCAACAACTACCGCGGCGCCATCGCCACCGGGAACTGGAGCACCGAACAGGGCGTCGACTCCGGCAGCGCACTACCACGCGGTGTCTGGAAGAACGTGACGCTGACCGTCGGCAACGGTGTCGAGGTGCTCTACCTCGACGGCAGGGAGGTCGGCCGCAACACCAACGCGACGACCAAGCCCTCCGACCTCGGCGGCGGCATCACCGCGGCGAACTACCTCGGCCGCTCGGTCTACGCGGCCGACAAGACGCTGACGGGCAAGATGAAGGACGTCCGGCTCTACAACCGGGCGCTGTCCGGTGCCGAGGTCGCCGGGCTGCCGTCGAACAGCACCGTGATCACCTCGGTGGAGCTCGCCTCGCTCAAGGTTCCCGCGGTGATCGACTCGGCGGCCGGCACCGTCGTGCTGCCCGTGCAGCCGGGCACCGACCTGCGCCGGCTCACGCCCCGGTTCGGTCTCGCGCCAGGCTCGTCCATCAAGCCCGGCGGGACGGTCGACCTGCGCAAGCCCAAGAAGTTCACGGTCACCAACGCGTCCGGCGACCGTCGTGAGTGGACGGTGGAAGCCCGCGAGATGCGCAGCCCGGTGCTACCGGGGCTCAACGCGGACCCGAACATCGTCGCGTTCGGCGACACCTACTACATCTACCCGACCACCGACGGCTTCCCCGGCTGGAGCGGCACGAAGTTCTCCGCGTGGTCGTCGAAGAACCTCGTCGACTGGAAGGACGAGGGTGTCATCCTCGACCTCGGCCCGGACGTGAGCTGGGCGGACAAGAACGCCTGGGCGCCCACGATCACCGAGCGCAACGGCAAGTACTACTTCTACTTCTGCGCCGAAGCCAAGATCGGCGTCGCGGTGAGCGACTCGCCGACCGGGCCGTTCGTCGACTCCGGCAAGCCGCTGATCGCGAAGAACCCCGGCGGCGGCCAGGCCATCGACCCGGCGGTGTTCATCGACAGGTCCGGTCAGCCGTACCTGTACTGGGGCAACGGCGAGGCCTACGTCGTACCGCTCAACAACGACATGATCTCCTACGACCCGGCCAAGATCTCCCGCATCACCGGCCTGACCGACTTCCGCGAGGGTCTGTTCATGGTGGAGCGGAAGGGCACCTACTACCTGAGCTGGTCGATCGACGACACCCGCAGCGAGGACTACCGCGTCGCCTACGCGACCGCCTCCAGCCCGACCGGCCCGTTCACGAACCGCGGCCTGATCCTCAGCAAGGACACGAAGCTCGGCATCAAGGGCACCGGGCACAGCTCGATGCTCCAGGTGCCCGGCACCGACGACTGGTACCTCGTCTACCACCGCTTCGCCATCCCCAATGGCGACGGCATGAACCGCGAGACCACCATCGACAAACTCGTCTTCAACCGCGACGGGACGATCGCCCCGGTCGTGCCGACGCTGGAGAGCGTCAAACCACAACGGATCCGCCCGCAGCACTGCCGGGCCCAACACAACTGACCCAGTACAAGCGACCTGGTAGGACCAGCAGTTCGACGGTCGGCCGACCTCCGTGACAACGCACGCGCCGGCCGACCGTCGAACGCATTCGACTCGAATGCAGTCGAAATGGACTTCAACGATACGAATCAGTTCCAAAATCCGGGAAGAGCTTTCCGCAAACCACCGAAATACTTACGCTCCCTCCGTTCGCCGTGCCGACAAGGCGAACTCAGCTCCACGTGGGGGATCGATGAGACTGCGTTACCGGTACCGCCCCGTCTTCTACACGCCGGCCGCGGTGCTGATCGTGGCGGCGTGCACGACCGGTTCCTCGGACCCGGCGTCACCCGGATCGTCCCCGTCATCACCACAACACGTCACCGTGCAGCCCCCACCACTGGAGGTCGTGGCAGGAGTGGTCGACGCGAGGACCGTCCAGCTGTCCAACGGCCTCGAAGCACGGATCCTCGGCCTGGCCGCAGCGGACGAATGCTGGTCCGCCTCGTCCCTCAAGTTCACCCAGGACACCTTGCTGGGCAAGCCCGTCCGCTACAGCCGGGCATCCGAGTCGTCGATCACCTTGCGGCTCAACAACAACGACGACTTCGCCGCGCTGGCCGTGAGCAAGGGCGTGGCGCGCGCGGAGAAGGACGACCTGGTGCTCACCGAGGTCGAGAAGTCCGCCGCGACCGCGGGCCTGGGCCTGTGGGGCCCGCCGTGCAAGACGTCCGCGACGAGCGCCGCTCCCCCGCCCTCGCCCACCACGACCACGCCCCCGCCGCCACCTGCCCCACCGGCGGCGAAGAAGGACTGCGCGGTCTCCTACGGCATCCTCAAGGAGTGGACGGGCGGGTTCCACGTCGAGATCACCGTCCGCAACACCACCCAGGCGTCCGTGCAGCAATGGATGCTGACCTGGAAGTTCTCCGGCGGACAGAGGGTCGGGCAGGCTTTTGGCGCGTCCGTGTTCCAGCGCGGGGCCGACGTCGTCGCAATGAGCTCCAACGGTCCGGCACCGCTCAACGCGGGTTCCTCGGCGACGTTCCGCTTCAACACCGAGGGCTCGACCGTCACGCCCAGCGCCTTCGCGTTGAACGGCAAGGCGTGCTCGCTGGGCTGAGCCGATCAGCCAAGTGACGTCACGCCGCGTGGACGCAGGTCGGGCAGGTGCAATCGGCACAATTGCAGTTGGCGCACGCGTCCGCACAACCGTTGCACGAACACATCGCGTGGTTGCACGTCGGACAGTCGCAGTCCGCACAAACGCACTGTGCGCATGAGTCTGCGCAGTGCGCGCAGCGGCACTTGTCGCACTCGTCGTAGTGCACACCGTCATCGGTCACGTGCTCCCGATGCACATGACCGTCGTGCAGGTAGTCGACGTGGTCCCGGTGCACGACCGCGTCGTGCCCGCAGCCGGGGCCGTGGGTGTGGCGATGCACTTCCGCCGGAGCGTGCTCAACAGTCGTCATGCCGAGATGCTCATATGCGCAGAGGTGCATGACAAACCGAGATGGCACAGATCATCCGTCCAGGTGACGGAGCGACCAGATGCTCATTCGGGGCCGTCCAGCTTTCGCCGAACGCTCCTTCCCCGCCGCGTGCCCGCGTTATCGTCCCCAGCGGTACCCGAACACCGAGCCGCCACAAGGGAAGCCTTCACGAATGCGCGATCTGCCCGACCTGACCTTCCGCGGCGCGCTCGGCCTCCTCGGCCACCACGACCGCCCGGTGCTGGACCGCCTGAACAAGCTGCTCGGCGGCGTGATCATGATCGGCGGCGCCGTGGCACTGGGCGCCCCGGTCGCGGCGCCACTCGTGGCCTTGGCGGCGATGTGGGGTTTCGTCGACCAGAAGAACGAGGCGTTCACTCTGGTCCGGAGCCTCCTGGACGGGGTCGGCGACCGCCGCAGCGCCCTCAAGGGGTACGACCGCACCCGGCTGATCGCGGCGGCACACACGGTTCTCGCGGCCAGCGCCGTCGTCGAAGCGTTTCGGGATGCGGTGGGTCCGGATGCCTTCAAGTCGATGAAGTTCACCGAGACCGAGCTGGCCGAACTGATGACGTATCTGCCCGGCGGGCAGAGAGCAGCCGCGGACGTCTACGACACCATCGTGCCCACGCCTTCGTCAGGACGCGGGTTTGAGGAGAACTCCAAGAAAGTCCTCAGCTGGCAGTTGGGATTCGTCGACGCCTTGATCGAGTTCTGCAGCGGCATCAACGCCCAAGCGGCAGTACGAGGCATCGACGCCATGGTCGTCGCCGTCGCGGCCGAGAGGATCTACCGCGACCGGTATCGTGAGATGGCCGCCAAAGTCCCCGAGTTCCAGATCTGGGCGCTGCTCAACGAAGACGCGGCGACCCGCAGCGCTGTGGTCACCGCGCACGACGCTCTCGCCACGGCGCTCGCGGACCAGGCACTGGCCATGTCCCGGCTCGAGTCGATGCTGACGGCGCTCGGCAGCACGTCCGGCCACGTTTCCGTGCTGCACCAGGCATTACATGCCGAGCTGGACCAGCCGGTGGTGCCGCGGTCGTCCACCATGAGGTACCTGACCGATGTCCGGTTCCCGCTGGTCCGCGAGATCTTCGTCCGGCCTCGCTACCGGCAGAACCGCATCGGCGCGCCTTCGTTCGTCGCCGACGAGCAGTGGTGGAAGACGTTGCCGGTGCACGACGACCTCGACGTCCTGCTCACGGCTCATCTCGCGTCCGTCGAAGCGACCCGCCTGCCCATGCTGGTGCTGGGCCATCCCGGCGCGGGCAAGAGCCTGTTGATGAAGGTGCTGACGGCCAGGCTGCCCGCCGACCAGTACACGACGATCTACGTCCCGCTGAGGCACGTGTCCGGTGCGGCTCCGATTCACGAGCAGATCGACGAGGCCCTGCGCAAGCGCACCCACGGCAGGGTCGAGTGGTCACACTTCGTCAAAGAGGACCTGCGGACCACCAAGGTCGTCATCCTCGACGGGCTCGACGAGATGCTTCAAGCCTCCGAACGCGATCGCGCCAACTATCTGAACGAGGTGGCGGACTTCCAATGGCGTGAATCGACCCACAACTGCCCCGTCGTGGTCATCGTGACTTCACGCACGCTGGTGATCGACCGCGTGCACGTGCCGCCCGGCACGACGTCGATCAAGCTCGAGGACTTCAGCGCCGACCAGATAGAGCAGTGGCGTCAGGTGTGGAACTCGGTGAACCAGGCCGCGATCGACGCTGGAACCGTGCGCGAGCTGTCGCCCGAGGCCGTGCAGCACCAGCCTGAACTGGCCCGGCAACCGTTGCTCTTGCTGTTGCTCGCTTTGTATTCGGCCGACAAGTCGTTCCCAGCGATCGCGTCGAGCATGTCCCGCACGGCGTTGTACCGTACGCTGTTCGACAACTTCACCAGGCGCGAGTCCACCAAGCTGCAGGACTCCTCCACGCCCGAGGAGCAGATCGCGCAGCTGTCCGTCGCCGCGCTCGGCATGTTCAACCGGGGCCGTCAGCACATCACCGACCGAGAACTCGCCGATGACCTCGCCGCCCTCGGTGTGGCCGAGGGACCGGAGAATCCCGAACAACGTCTCGTGGCGCAGTTCTTCTTCGTCTACACCGCCGAGGCCGATGTCGACACGGACCAAGCCCGGCGCAGTTACGAGTTCCTGCACGCCACGTTCGGCGAGTATCTGGTGGCGCAGGAGATCGTGGAAACACTCATCGACACGGTGGAAAGCGCTGTGGGCCGCCGCGGGGCAAAGGAACCCGACGACAGCCGGCTCTTCGCCCTGCTCTCGCACGACTCCATAGCGACCCGGACCCCTGTTGTCGAGTTCGCTCTCAACCTCTTGGACGAACTGACATCTGATCATCAAGCACGAATTCGTTCCACCACAACGTCGTTGATCACAAATGCGCGCCGCAGGCAGGGTTCCTCGCGCTACCAGGACTACTGTCCTGTCGGGACTGATCACGTCCGGGAGATCGCCGCCTACACCGCGAACCTGATGGTGCTCGGCGTGGCGTCCGGGCCACTGGTCCGGATCGACGAGCTGATCGGTGACCCGGCGATCTGGCGCGGCACGCTGGACCTCTGGCGCGCAGGTCTGGCGCCGGACAGCTGGCACGCCCTGCTCGGCATACTCAACCGAGTGGACGACAAGTTGAACTTGTGGTTCGGGCTCGGGTGGGCTGTCCGCCTGGACGCCGAGTTGGAGCAGGCGACACTGGCCGGTGATCTGGACCTGGTGTACAGGCTGGAGATGGGGCGGACGATCCGCGAAGCGGCGGAGGAGGCACTCCCTGTGCACCGGGTGCCAGAAGCAACCGAAACCGCGGCTTACGACGAAGTGCTCAGCTGGCTCGTCGCGACGCTGGCATTCGGTCGTCAACTCGGCTACGGGACGCCCGAGGCCGAGTTCCCCAGACTGTTCGCGGAGATGACCGCGGTCCACAAGAATCAGCTGCTACCGATGACCGCGATGGTGCTCAAGCAACGTGCTTCCGACCTCACCGCCGAGACGGCGGCCACGCTCGTTTCCTGCCTGCTCGCTCATGACCACCACGATGCCTACGCCTACATGGCCGCCGTGGCCGTACATCCCGGCCTGCTCTCAAGCATCCCTGAGCTCAGGGATCCCGACACCTATCGCGGCGCGGAGTGCGCGGCGTTCATCTACCTCGGCACTGGCAGGGCCTCAGACCACCCGCCTCTCACGGAACTGGCGAAGTCGATGCAGAAGAAACAACTCGGCAAGCGCGTTGGCAGCAAGAAGCTCGCGGTGGAGATCCTGAACGCGTTCCAGTGGAAGCACACGCTGTAGTCAGGCGCGGCGCACCACGTTCAGCTCCGGCGTGCTCGCCCTCCGAGACAGCCTGGGCGGCAACAGCATCAGCGGAGGTGACGGCTGCCCGTCGAGCTTGCCGACCAGCAGATCCACCGCCCTCCTCGCCAGTTCCGCAGCCGGCAGCCGCACCGAGGTCAGTGGCGGTGACATCTGCTCGGCGACCTCGTCCGGGCAGATCGCCACGACGGCGACGTCGCCGGGCACGCTGCGGCCGGCGGCTCGCAGGCAGCCGGTGACCCAGCCGAGCGCGGCCTCGTTGTGCACGACCAGGGCCGTCATCGTCGGATGGGCGCGGAGCAGCGCCTTGATCGCCCTGAGCACCGAGTCGTGGTCGTCCTCCGCGGGCAGGGTCGTCACGGCGATCCCCCGGCGCATGGCCGCCGCGCTGAAGCCCGCCATCGTCCGGTGGGCGGCGCCGGGGTTGCGGCGGTAGACCGCGCTCGGTGCGCCCAGGAAGCCGATGGAGCGGTGTCCCAGGTCGGCGAGGTGGTCCACGCACAGCGCGCCGGCCTCCTCGAAGTGGAGGTCCACGCAGGTGAGTCCCTTGGCCGAGGCCGGGTGTCCGATGAGGACGGACGGCTTGGTCAGCTGCCGCAGCAACGGCACCCGCTCGTCGTCCATCTCCACGTCCATCACCAGGAAGCCGTCGGCCTGCGCGCTCTCCGCGGCCCGGCGCAGTCCCGGCGCACCCAGGTCCCCGGTCACCAGCAGCACGTCCATCTCGTGCCTGCGCGCCGCCACGACCGCCGCGGCCACGAACCGCATCACCACCGGCATCTGCACGCCCGCCCGCAGCGGAAGTACCACCCCCAGGACGTTCGTCCGGCTGGAACCGAGGGGGTGTTCGCCGACGTGCGGCCGGTAGCCGAGGGTCCGGATGCTCTCCCGGACCTTGGACTTCGTCACCGCCGAGATCGACCGCTTGCCCGTCAGCACGTAGGAGACGGTGCTCGGAGCGACACCCGCGTGCCGTGCGACGTCCGCGATCGTGACCACCCGGCCCCCTTCACAAATTAACACCGAGGAGTCTCGCAACCATAGGGATGACACCTACGACGTTCAAGGGTGATGTTTGCGTTAACAATTCCCGTCAGTAGTGGTCCAGACGAATTCTGCAAAAGGACACTAAGTTGCCCATACGACCTGGGCACTCCCGTTCGCCCGTATGAGCGTGCCGAGGACAGTGTGCACGCTCACATCGGCTAGGTGATCGTTGGTGCGTTTTTCGCGCTGCGGACGATGACGGAGCGCTCCGCGGAACGTCGATCCGCTACCCGCTCAGCAGCAGTGGTGGCCCCGCCACGCCTCGCGACCTTCCTTCACCGCCACCACCGCGATCACCAGCGCCGCCAGCGGATCCGCCCACCACCAGCCGAACAGGCTGTTCACCACCAGTCCCACCAGCAGCACGGCGGACAGGTAGGTGCACAGCAACGTCTGCTTCGAGTCGGCCACCGCGCTCGCCGATCCGAGCTCACGGCCGGCCCTGCGCTGGGCGTAGGACAGGCCGGGCATGACCAGCAGCGACACGGCGGCGAGCACGATGCCGACCGTGGAATGCGAGGCCCGCTCCCCCTGCAGCAACGACAGCACGGACTCGACCGTCACGTAGGCCGCCAGCGCGAAGAACGACACCGCGATGACCTTCAACGCGGCGCGTTCACGCTGTTCGGGATCACGGCCGGAGAACTGCCACGCCACCGCGGCCGCCGACGCCACCTCGATCACCGAGTCCAGCCCGAACCCGATCAACGCCGTGGACGACGCCACCGTGCCCGCCGCGAGCGCGATGACCGCCTCGACGACGTTGTAGATGATCGTCGCCGCCACCAGCATCCGGACGCGGCGCTGAAGCGTGAGCTTGCGCGAGTCCGGCACGATCGGCGCGCAGCAGGCGTCACTCATCGACGCACTCCGGCCCGGGCTCGACCGCCAGCACGACGTCCAGCAGCTCACCCAGTGCCCGCCGGAGGTGCTGATCAGCCAGGTCGTAGCGCACCTGCCTGCCCTGGTAGGTCGCCACGACCAGGCCGCAGCCGCGCAGGCACGACAGGTGGTTGGAGACGTTCGACCGCGACAGCCCCAGCTGTTCCGCCAGTCGGGCGGGATAGCCGGGGCCGTCGAGCAGCGCCACGAGGATCCGGCAGCGCGTCGGGTCGGCCAGGGCACGGCCCAGCCGGGCGAGCGCGGACTCGCGGGTCTCACAGGTCAGCATGGATCGAACTGTACAGCGCACGCCGAACAGTTCAACCGGCAGTGTTCAGCGGAACACCACCGTGCCGTTGCCGTTGGGCATCACCCGGTGCTCGCAGTGCCACCGGACAGCGCGGGACAACGCCAGGGCTTCGGCATCGCGGCCCACCGCGGTGAGCGCCCGCGGGTCGAAGGTGTGGTCGACCCGCAGCACCTCCTGCTCGATGATCGGCCCCTCGTCCAGGTCAGGGGTGACGTAGTGCGCCGTCGCCCCCACGTACTTCACGCCGCGGTCGTACGCCTGGTGGTACGGCTTGGCGCCCTTGAAGCCCGGCAGGAACGAGTGGTGGATGTTGATCACGCGGCCGGCCAGCTTGGCGCACAGGTCGTTGGACAGCACCTGCATGTAGCGCGCCAGCACCACCAGGTCGGCCTGGTACTCCTCGACGAGCTCCAGCAGGCGTTGCTCGGCGGCGGGCTTGTTGCCGGCGTTGTTCGGCACGTGCACGAAGTCGAGCCCGGCCGCCTCCGCCATCGGGCGCAGGTCCTCGTGGTTGGACACCACCGCGACGATCTCGCCGCCGAGACTGCCCGCGCGCCAGCGGAAGAGCAGGTCGTTCAGGCAGTGGCCGGCCTTCGACACCATCACGAGGATGCGCGTCCGCCGTTCGTCCCACAGGCCGTACTTCATCGAGAACTCCCGTGCCACCGGGTCGAACTCGCGCACGAGGTCGTCGACGCTGCCGGAAGCGCACGAGAACGCGGTGCGCAGGAACAGCCTGTTGCGCTCGTCGTCGTCGAACTGCTGGTGTTCGACGATGTCGCAACCGTGGTCGACCAGGAACGACGTCACGGCGTGCACGATTCCCGTGCGCTCCGGGCAGTTCAGGGTCAGCGTGAAGTTCCGCATCACGACACCGCCAGGTACTCGACGCACGCGTCGCTGAGCCAGGCCGCCAGGTACTCGGCGAACGACGACCGCACCAGCAAGGTCACGCTGCCGTCGTTCACTTGCAGGATGATCCCCGTCCTGGCGAGCAGCGTCTGCACGCAAGTGCCGACGGGAGCCGCAGACGGGTGCAGGTCCACGGAACATCCGTGAGCCAGCACGTCCCGGACGTGCGGCCCTTCCAGGACCACGGTCGTGCGCTGAGCCGAAGTGTCCACAACGGACCCTCTGACAGTCCCGAGCGCGCCACGCAACACCTCCTCGATCGTGACCTGCAGGTCGGGCGACGCCACCACGAGAAACTCGTCAGGCCCCAGCCACAGCACTTCGACGTGCCCGAACTGTCCGGCACCTGTCGTGAAGGTGCAAGGAACAGACGGGAAAACCACACCCAGCGCGGAACCCATCGCCGCGATCGCCGAAGGATCCGACACGCGCACGGTGAGCTGCGAGCGGAACGGCCGCTCGGTCACCGTCAACGCGGGTGCGAGCGCCGCCAGCCGGTCGGTCCAGGCCGCCAGCGGACTGGTCGGGTCAGCCGTCACGACGAGCTCCTTCCTTGTCGTACAGCACGGATTCGGTGACGGTGACGGGCACGAGCGAGTCCTCGACCGGCACGTACAGCGTCTCGCCGATGCGCTCGTGCCCGGACCGCACGAGGGCGAGCGCGAACGTGCGGCCGAGCGCCGCGCTGGGGTAGCTGGACGTGACGTGGCCGAGCATCCGCACCGGTGGTTCGGGCAACCGGTCGGTCTCGACGATCTGCGAACCCTCCGGCAGCAGCACGTTCGGGTCCACGGGCAGGAGTCCGACCAGCTGCTTGCGGTCCGAGCGGTTGTTCTCCGCACGGGCGAACGACCGTTTGCCGATGAAGTCGGGCTTCTTCTTCGACACGGCCCACGACATGGCCAGGTCCTGCGGGGTGACCGTGGCGTCGGTCTCCTGACCGATGATCGGATAGCCCTTCTCGGCACGCAGCACGTGCATGGTTTCCGTGCCGTACGGCGTGATCCCGTACGGCTCCCCCGCCGCCATCAGGGCCTCCCACACGGCCAGGCCGTGCCAGGCGGTCACGTTGATCTCGTACGCCAGCTCGCCGGAGAAGCTGATCCGGCAGACCCGCGCGGGAACTCCGGCGACAACGGTGTCGTGCCAGGTCATGAACTCGAACGCCTCGTTGCTGACGTCGAGCGAAGGGGCGACCGCAGCGAGTACGTCACGGGATTTGGGGCCCACCAACGGGATCGTGGCCCAGTGCTCGGTGACCGAGGCGCAGTGCACGTCGAGGTGCGGCCACTCCGTCTGGAGCCACTCCTCCATCCAGTCGAGGATCTTCGCGGCGTTGCCGGTGGTCGTGGTGACCAGGTACCGCTGTTCGCCGACCCGGATCACCGTGCCGTCGTCGATCACCATGCCGTCGACGCCGCACATGACGCCGTAGCGGATCCGGCCGACCTTCAGCGTGCTCATCATGTTCGTGTAGAGCATGTCCAGGAACTTGCCGGCGTCACGACCCTGCACGTCGATCTTGCCCAGCGTCGAGCCGTCCATCATCCCGACGCTCTCGCGCGTGGCACGACACTCGCGCAGCACCGCCGTGTGCAGGTCCTCGCCCGGCCGCGGGTAGTACCAGGGCCGCTTCCACTGGCCGACGTCCTCGAACAACGCCCCGTGCGCCACGTGCCACGGGTGGATCGCCGTGACGCGCACCGGATCGTGCAGCTCGCCGCGGTCGCGTCCGGCCAGCGCGGCGAACGACACCGAGGTGTACGGCGGGCGGAACGTCGTGGGCCGCTGGTCCTCCAGCTCGACACCCAGCGCCTCGGCGACGATGCCCGCCGCGATCATGCCGGACGTCTTGCCCTGGTCATGTGCGGTACCGATGGTCGTGTACCGCTTGATGTGCTCCAACGACCGCAGACCCGCGCCGGTCGCCCGCAGCACGTCGGACACCGTCGCGTCTCGTTGCAGGTCAACGAAACTCGCATCCTCGTCACCGGGCACGCGCCACAGGACCAGGCCGGACCGTGACGTGCAGCGCGAGTCGGACGCCGGCAGCGGTACCGCACCGCGCGGCGTGAACCCGGCGGAGATCGCGGCCGACGCACCGGCGTTGCGTCCCTGCCGCACGCATGCCGTCAGGTCCAGCTCACCCGTCGCGGCACCGGCCACCCGAACCGTCTCCAGTTCCTCGCCCGGCACGAACGCACCGAGTTCGGCGTCGTAGCGCAGCTTGCCGCGGGCCTGGCTGAACAGGCTCACCACCGGGTTCCAGCCGCCCGACACCAGCAGGGTGTCGCACGCGATCGTCTCTCCCTGAACGTGCACGCCCGTCACCCGCCGCGCACCCTCGGTCCCCGTCACCACTTGCCCCGCGCGCACCTCGATGCCCCGAGCCGCACACTCAGTCGCGAGCCGCGCCGGAGCCTCCGACCGCGCATCGACGATCAACGCGATCTCCACACCGGACTCGGCGAGGTCGATCGCCGCGCAGTACGCGCTGTCGTTGGTGGTGAACACAACCGCCCGCGAGCCGGACAGCACGCCGTAGCGGTGCAGGAACGTGCGGGCGGACGACGCCAGCATGATCCCGGGCCGGTCGTTGTCGGCGAACACCACGGGACGTTCGTGCGCGCCGGTCGCGAGCACGGTCTGCTTGGTCCTGATCCGCCAGACCCGCTGACGTGCCACCGAGGCGGGCGCCGCGAACCCGAGGTGGTCGGTCCGCTTCTGCAGGGCCAGCACGAACCCGTCCTGGTACATGCCGAACGCCGTGGTCCGCTCCAGCACCAGCACACCGGCCGTGCTCCTGAGCTCGGCGAGGATGTCCGCGACCCACTCCGCGGACGGCCGGTCGTCGAGGTACTCGTCGACACCCAGCAACGCGCCGCCCGGCTGGTTCTGCTCGTCGACCAGAACCACCCGCGCACCACTGCGGGCAGCGGTCAGCGCGGCCACCAGCCCGGCCGGTCCCGCGCCGACGACCAGCACGTCGCAGTGCTCGTGCTTGGCGTCGTAACGCGACGGGTCAGGTTCGGCCGCCAGCCGTCCCTGACCGGCCAGGCCACGCGCGACCAGGCCGTCGTACAACTCGACGGTCGTCGCAAGCAGCATCGGTTCGGGGAACGGCTCTTCGATCTGCACCAACGACGTCGGGTCCTCGGACCCCGCCGCGACGATCCCGCGCGGCCGCCCGAGCTTCACGCTGCTGCCGACCTCGTGCACACCGTTCGCGAGCAGCGCCGAAGCAAGCGTGTCACCGGGGTGCCCGGTCAACTCCTGGCCGTTGAAGGTGAAGTGCAGCAGCGTGTTCCGGTCGATCGCGCCACCGGTGGGCGTGCGATGAGTCACGAGGCCACCTCGGGCATCGGCTCGCCGGCGCGGTAGACGGCGAGCAGGTCGTGGGAGCGGGTGTCGCGCACGGCGTTGAACCACCGGCGGCACCCGGCGCTGTGGCTCCAGCGCTCGGCGAACGGGCCGCTCGGGTTGTCGCGGAAGAACACGTACTGCGCCCATTCCTCGTCGGTCAGCGCGGACGGGTCCTCGGGGTACGCGACGTGGGCCTGGCCGCCGTAGTGGAACTCCGCTTCCTCACGCGGCCCGCACCACGGACACGGGATGAGTTGCATTCTCAGCTCCTAGTGCGCGACGGCGGCGGCGCCGTGCTCGTCGACGAGTGCGCCGGTGGTGAAGCGCTCGAGGGTGAACGGCTCGTTGAACGGGTGCGGCTTGTCGTGGGCGATGGTGTGCGCGAAGCAGTCACCGACACCGGGCGTGGCCTTGAACCCGCCGGTTCCCCAGCCGCAGTTCAGGTACAGCCCGCCGACCGGGGTGAGACCGACGATCGGAGAGGCGTCGGGGCTCACGTCGACGATGCCCGCCCACGTGCGCAGCAGGTGCGCACGGGCGAAGACCGGGAACAGCTCCAGCGCCGCCGACATCTGCTGCTCGATGATGTGGAACGAGCCCCGCTGGCCGTAGCCGTTGTAGCTGTCGATCCCGGCACCCATCACGAGTTCTCCCTTGTGCGCCTGGGAGACGTAGACGTGCACGGCGTTGGACATGACCACGGTCGGGTGCACGGGTTCGAGCAGCTCTGAGACCAGCGCCTGCAACGGGTGCGAGGCGAGCGGGAGGCGCAGGCCGACCATCTTCGCGAGCACCGAGCTGTGGCCGGCCGCGCACAACGCGACCTTGCCGGCGGCGATCCGGCCCCGGGAGGTCTCGACCGCGGTGATCCGGCCACCCGCGGTTTCGAGTCCGGTGACCTCGCAGTTCTGGATGAGGTCGACGCCCATCGCGTGCGCGGCGCGCGCATAGCCCCACGCCACGTAGTCGTGCTTGGCGATGCCCGCGCGCGGCTGGTACGTCGCTCCCAGCACGGGGTAGCGCACGTCCGGCGAGGTGTTGACGATCGGGCAGATCTCCTTGACCCCGGCGGGATCCACCCATTCCGCGTCGATGCCGTTGAGCCGGTTCGCGTTGACCCGCCGCACGCTGTCCCGCACGTCCTGCAGGCTGTGCGCGAGGTTCAGCACGCCGCGCTGGTCGAACAGGATCGGGTAGCCGAGGTCCTCCTCCAGGCCCTCCCACAGCTTCAGCGAGTGCTCGTAGATGCCGGAGCTCTCGTCCCACAGGTAGTTGGACCGGATGATCGTGGTGTTGCGGGCCATGTTGCCGCCGGCCAGCCAGCCTTTCTCCAGCACCGCGACGTTCGTGATGCCGTGCACCTTGGCCAGGTAGTAGGCGGTGGCGAGGCCGTGCCCACCACCGCCGACGATCACGACGTCGTAGGAGGCCTTCGGTTCCGGGTTGTCCCACAGGAAGTCCGGGTGCTCGGGCAGATGTGCTCCGGGCGGGCTGGTCATGGGCGGCGCCTCCAGCGAAGTCATCTGGTCGACTACTGGTATATCAGTCTGTGCAGTACCGTAGGTCACATGAACGCACGGGTCAACGACGAGCCCGCCACCGCCTCGATGACCGAGCAGGCGTACGCCGTCCTGCGCGATCGCCTGGTGATGCTGGAGATCAGGCCGGGCGAACCGATCAACGAGGACCGGCTGCGCGCCGAGCTCGGCGTCGGCCGCACCCCGATCCGCGAGGCCCTGAAACGGCTGGAGCAGGAACGGCTCGTCGTCGCCTTCCCGCGCCGCGGCACGTTCGCCACCGACGTGAACATCTCCGACCTCTCCCACATCTCCGAGGTCCGCCGCACCCTCGAACCGCTGGCGTCGTCCGCCGCGGCCGAGCGGGCCACGGCGGACGACCGGACCGCACTGACCGAGCTGCGGTCCCAGCTGGAGACCGCCGCCCGGCCGGGCGACAACGTCGAACTGCTGCGCGACGACGTCGGTGTGCACCGCGCGATCTACCGGTGCGTGCACAACCCGTTCCTCGAGGACACGCTGATCTCCTACGACAACCTGGCCACGCGCATCTGGTGCGTGTTCCTGCCGCGGCTGTCCGGAATGGCCGGTCACGTCGACGAGCACGTGCCGCTCCTGACCGCGATCATCGAGGGTGACGCCAAGAAGGCGGGCGAGCTGGCTTCTCAGCACGTCATCGGGTTCGAGCGGGCGATTCGGGCGTTGATCTAGCCATCTGGTCCACGGTGTGGGCGCAGTGCTTCTCCCACAACACCATCGGGTCGCTGCGCAGGTCCTTCACCAGCGCCACGCACAGCACGACCATCACCAGCGCGAACGGTGCCGCCGCGATGATCGTGAGGTTCTGCAGGCCGGTCAGCGCCGTCGCGCCACCACCGCCGACCAGCAGCATCACCGCCGCCACGCCACCCGTCGCCACGCCCCAGAACACCACCAGCCGGCGATGCGGTTCGATGGCGCCACGTTGCGACAACGTGCCCATCACCAACGACGCGGCGTCGGCCCCGGAGACGAAGAAGATCGCCACGAGGACCATCACGACCACACCGGCGACCGCCGCCAGCGGGAACTGGTCGAGCACACCGAACAGCTGCGACTCCGGGTTCGCCGCTCCGGCCAGGTCGGTACCGGTGCGCTGCACCGTGATCGCGGTCCCGCCCATGATCGTGAACCAGATCAGGCTCACCACCGACGGCACCAGGATCACGCCGCTGACGAACTGCTTGATCGTCCGGCCACGGCTGATCCGCGCGATGAACATCCCGACGAACGGCGTCCACGAGATCCACCAGGCCCAGTAGAAGATGGTCCACGACGACAGCCAGCTCTCCATCGCCGCGCCGCCGGACGCGCCGGAGCGGGAGATCATGTCGCCCATCTCGCGGAAGTAGTCACCGATCGCCGCGGGCACCAGGTTGAGGATGAGAATCGTCGGCCCGACCACGAACACGAACACCGCCAGCACGGTCGCCAGCCGTGACATTCCTAGAAGCCCTGGATGTTGTTGTCAACACGAGAAAAGCGCTCGTGTTGACAACAACATGTTTGTGTTCGAAAGCCACTGGATGCCCTTGGCCACACCGGAAACGGCCGAGGCGACGAACGCGACGGTCAGCACGGCGATGATCCCGATCAGCACGCCGACACCGGGGTTCTCGCTGACGTACCCGCCCGCCTTCAGCCCGCTGCCGATCTGCAGCGCGCCCAGCCCGAGTGACGCGGCCGACCCGAACAACGTCGCGAAGATCGCCAGGATGTCGATCACCCGGCCCAGCGGTCCCGCGGACACCCGGTCACCGAACAACGGCGCGAACGCGGCGCTGATCAGCTGCTTGCGGCCACGCCGGAACGTGCCGTACGCGATCGCCAGTCCCACCACCGCGTAGATCGACCACGGGTGGATCGCCCAGTGGAACAGCGAGGTCGCCATCGCCGTCTCGACGGCCGCGTCCGTGCCGCCCTCGACCGTGCCGGGCGGTGGTTTCACGAAGTGCGACAACGGTTCCGCGACGCCGTAGAACATCAGTCCGATGCCCATGCCCGCGCTGAACATCATCGCGACCCACGAGATCGTCCGGAACTCGGGCCGCTCACCGTCCTGGCCGAGCGGGATCCGGCCGTAACGGCTGAAGGCCAGCCACAGCGCGAAGATCACGAACCCGGTCGCGGCCGTGAGGAACGCCCAGCCGGTGTTGCGGATGACCCAGCCGAGCACAGCCGTGGACACGCTGCCGAGGCTCGCGGTGCCGAACACGCCCCAGGCGAGGAACGCCGCGGCGACGACCGCGGACACGACGAACACGACGCGATCGGTGCCCGTCTTCGTGGTGGGTGAGTCTGTCGGTCCGGACATGGCCTGCTACCACCTCTTCGTCGATGTGGCTTCCTGAACCCAGCGGTGGAACTCCCCGATGTGGTGCTCGGAGGGAACCAGCACACCCCCTTGCGCGTAGGCCCTCGACGACATCGCGGGCTGGCACCGTTCACAGGCTTCGAAGTCCTGCTCGTTGACGCGGTGGAACAGCTCGACGGACCGCGAGACGTCCTTGCCGGTGGCCACGACGTCCTTGGCGTAGAGCCAGTCGCACTCGACGATCGTGCGGTCGGCCGCCATCGGGAACATCCGGTGGATGATCACGTGGTCCGGCACCAGGTTGATGAACACCTGCGGGCGCACCGTGATCGCGTAGTACCGGCGGTCCTGGTCGGAGTCCACCCCGTCGAGCCGCTCGAACCCTTCGCTGCCGTCGATCGTGAAGCCCTTGATCTCCTCGCCGAACACCGCGCCGTGCCCGACGTAGTACTGCGCCGCGTACCCGTCCGCGAACTCGGGCAGCACCTCGGTCAGCTCCGGGTGGATGGTCGCGCAGTGGTAGCACTCCATGAAGTTCTCGATGATGAGCTTCCAGTTCGCCTTGACGTCGTAGGTGATCCGCCGCCCCGGTTCGAGCTCACTGACCTGGTAGTTGCCGATCGCGTCGAGGTTGCCGAGCCGCTCCCGGACGTCCTGCTGGACGGTCTCCTCGAACGACGGCGGTTCGTCGGCGAGACACAGCCACGCGTAGCCGAGCCATTCGCGGAGGTGCACGCGCTTGAGGCCGTACTCGGTGCGGTCGATGTCCGGCATCGAGGTCAGGTTCGGCGCGGCCACCAGCTTGCCGTCGAGCCCGTAGGTCCAGGCGTGGTACGGGCACTGGAAGTTGCGCTTGACCGTGCCGGTCTCCTCGACGCACAGCTTGGCGCCGCGGTGCCGGCAGATGTTGAGGAACGCCCGCAGGTTGCCGTCGCGCGAGCGGGTGACGAGCACGCTCTCGCGTCCGATCTGGACGGTGCGGAAGTTGCCGGCGTCGGGCAGGTCGGCGCCGCGGACCGCGCAGAACCACATCTGCTCGAAGATCGTCTCCTGCTCCAGCTGGAAGTTCGCAGGGTCGGTGTAGGTGTGGCCGGGCAGGGTGGGGATGAGGCTGGCCGGCAGCTGCGTCTGGGTCATGACCGAATCCGCCTCATCTCGGGGTCGAACAGCGGTTCCGCTGCGACGACTGCTGGGACTCGCTCGCCGAAGTACTCGATCTCGACCTGCGTTCCCGGCACCGCAACGGATGCGGGCAACCAGGCGTAGGCGATGTTCTTGCCGATCGAGTAACCCCGCGCGGCACTGGTGACGTACCCGACCGGCGCCCCACCGGCGAACACCGGCTCACCACCCATGACGACCTGGTAGGCGTCATCGATCGTCAAACACGTCAGCTTGCGCGTGACCGTGCCCTCGGAACGCCCCTCCAAAGCCTGACGGCCGTGGAAGTAGCCCTTGTTCATGCGCACCGCGAAGCCCAGCCCAGCCTCGAACGGGTCGTGCTCGGTGGTCACATCGGCGCCCCACGAGCGGTACCCCTTCTCCAGCCGCATGCTCGTGAACGCGCTGCGGCCGGCGGCGATCACACCGTGCTCCTGACCGGCATCCCACAACGTGTCCCACAAACGACGACCCATGTCGGCGGTCGTGTAGAGCTCCCAGCCCAGTTCGCCGACGTACGACAGGCGCATCGCGGTCACCGGCACGTCCCCGATGAACGCTTCCTGAGCCTTGAAGTAGCCCATGGCCTCGTGCGAGAAGTCCGTTCGAGTCAACGGCTGCAACAACTTCCGCGCCGCCGGTCCCCACAGACCGATGCAGCACGTGCCCGGCGTGATGTCGGTGATGTGCACGCCACCGTTCGGAGGCAGGTGCCGGCGCAGCCAGTCGACGTCGAGCGGGCCGTTCGCACCGACCTGGAAGCGGTCGGCGCCGAGCCGGGCGATCGTGAGGTCGCTGCGCACTCCCCCGTCCTCGTTGAGCAGCAGCGTGTAGACCACCGCGCCCGGCTTGCGGTCGAGCTGGTTGGTGGTCATGGTCTGCAGGAACGTCAACGCCTCCGGGCCGCTGACCTCCAGCCGCTTCAACGCGGTCATGTCGAACATCGCGACCCGCTTGCGGGCGACCAGGGCCTCGGCGCCCGCGATCGGCGACCAGAACCGGGACGCCCACTCGTTGCGTTCCGGGATCTCGGCGACCTCGGGCAGGCCGGCGTTGGCCTCGTACCAGTGGGGCCGCTCCCAGCCGGACGCCTCCAGGAACACCGCGCCGAGTTCCTTCTGGCGCTCGTAGAACGGACTGGTGCGCAACGGCCGCGGTCGTTCGGCGGGCTGCAACGGGTGCAGGATGTCGTAGACCTCGACGAAGCTCTGGCAGCTGCGTTCGTGGACATAGCCGGGCGAGCGCTGGACGTCCTCGAACCGGTTGAGGTCGCAGCCGTGCAGGTCGATGTTCGGTTGCCCGTCGACCAGCCACTCCGCCATCGCCCTGGCCACGCCGGCGGAGTGCGTGATCCACACGGCTTCGGCCACCCAGAAACCCTTGAGGCCGGGGTGCTCGCCGAGCAGCGGGTTGCCGTCCGGGGTGAAGGAGAACAGGCCGTTCACGCCCTCCTCGACCTTGGCGTCACCGAGGACCGGCAGCAGGTCGACGGCGGCGTCCCAGGAGGTGTCGAAGTCCTCCGGGGTGAACGCGATCTCGGACGGCATGGTCGGCGCCACGTCGAAGTCGAGGATGTCGTCCGCCGAGATCGGCATGGGCCGGTGCCCGTACGCGCCGATGCCGATGCGGTCCACGTGCTCGCGGAAGTAGAGGTCGGCGTCCTGGTGCCGCAGCAACGGCTTGGACATCTCGGACAGCTCGGTGTTGACGCCCTTCAACGCCGGCAGCGGGGTGGTCTTCGCGTACTGGTGCGCCATCGGGACGAGCGGGATGTCGAGGTCGACCATCCGCCCGATCCGCGGGCCCCACATGCCGACGCAGGACACCACGACGTCCGCGGCGAACGTGTCGTGCTCGGTGACGACGGCTTTCACGCGGCGGCCGTTGCGTTCGACGCCGGTGACCTTGTGGTGCGCCAGGAACTTCGCGCCGCGGTCCATCGCCCGCCGGGCCTGTGCCTCGGCCGCGCGCAACGGCTTGGCGATGCCGTCGGCCGGGATGTGGAACCCGCCGAGGATCTTGGCGGGGTCGAGCAACGGGTGCAGCCGGGCGCATTCCTCCGGGTCGCGCAGGAAGCTCTCGACGCCCCACGACGTCGCCCAGCCGTGCCGGCGCTTGATGTCCGTCCAGCGTTCCGGCGTGGTGGCGACCTCCAGCCCGCCGAGCTGCTGGAAGCACCACTTGTCGTCCATCGTCAGCGCCGTGTACTTCTCGACGGTGTACTTGGCGAACGAGGTCATCGTCCGGCAGCCGGTGGTCTGGAAGACGAGGCCCGGCGCGTGCGAGCTCGATCCGCCGGTGGCGAACAGCGGGCCCTGTTCGAGGACGGTGACGTTGGTCCATCCTCTGGCGGTCAGTTCGTCGGCGAGCGCGCATCCGACGATGCCCGCTCCGATCAGCACGACTCGTGGCTGGGTCACAGGATCACCACCGAGCGGAGCACGCGGCCGTGGTGCATGTCGTCGAACGCCTTCTCGACGTCACCCAGCCCGATCGTCTCCGACACGAACGCGCCCAGGTCCAGCCGGCCCTGCAGATAGAGGTCGATGAGCATCGGGAAGTCCCGTGACGGCAGGCAGTCGCCGTACCAGGAGGACTTCACCGCGCCGCCGCGGGAGAACACGTCGATCAACGGCAGTTCGAGCTTCATGTCCGGGGTCGGCACGCCCACCAGCACGGTGGTCCCTGCGTGGTCGCGGGCGTAGAAGGCCTGCTGGAACGTCTCCGGGCGGCCCACCGCGTCGATCACGACGTCCGCGCCGTTGCCGTCGGTCAGCTCGCGAATCGCCTCCACCACGTCCTGCTCGCGCGCGTTGACGGTGTGCGTGGCCCCGAACCGTCGCGCCCATTCGAGTTTGGTGTGGTCGAGGTCGACGGCGATGATCGTGCGCGCACCCGCGAGCCGGGCGCCCGCGATGGCCGCGTCACCGACGCCGCCGCAGCCGAGCACCGCCACGCTGTCGCCGCGGCCGACGCCGCCGGTGTTGATCGCGGCGCCGATTCCCGCCATGACACCGCAGCCGAGCAGGCCCGCGACCTCCGGCGGTGCCTTGGGGTTCACCTTCGTGCACTGTCCGCTGTGGACGAGGGTCTTCTCCGCGAACGCGCCTATGCCCAGCGCGGGTGACAGCGGGGTGCCGTCGGCCAGGGTCATGGGCTGGGCGGCGTTGTGGGTGTTGAAGCAGTACTGCGGCCGGCCTCGCAGACATGAGCGGCACGAACCGCACACCGCGCGCCAGTTCAGAATCACGAAGTCGCCGGGTGCGAGGTCGGTGACACCGTCGCCGACCGCTTCGACGACGCCCGCCGCCTCGTGCCCCAGCAGGAACGGGAACTCGTCGTTGATCCCGCCCTCCCGGTAGTGCAGGTCGGTGTGGCAGACCCCGCAGGCCTGCACCTTCACCAACGCCTCGCCGGGCCCGGGATCCGGCACGAGGATGGTCTCGACCGAGACCCTGGCCCCTCGCCCCGCCGCCACGACACCGTTCACCGCGTGTGCCACTTGCTTCTCCAGACTTGTCAGAGGTGCGGGTAGAGGGGGTTGTTCTTGGCCAGCGACGCGACTCGGGCGGACAGGTCCGCCTCGGCCGTCTCGTCGAACGACGGCCGCAGTGCGGCGGCGATGATGTCGGCGACCTCGGTGAAGTCCTCGGCCGTGAAGCCGCGGGTGGCGAGCGCGGGCGTGCCGACGCGCAGGCCGGAGGTGATCATCGGCGGTCGCGGGTCGAACGGAACGGCGTTGCGGTTGACCGTGATCCCGATGCGGTGCAACCGGTCCTCGGCCTGCTTGCCGTCCAATGAGGACTCCACGAGGTCGACCAGCACGAGGTGCACGTCGGTGCCGCCGGACAGCACCTTCACCCCGGCTTCAGCGCAGTCCTGGCCACTGAGCCGCGCGGCCAGGATCCGGGCGCCGTCGAGGACCCGCTGCTGACGTTCGCGGAACTCCTCGGTCGCCGCGACCTTGAACGACACCGCCTTGGCCGCGATGACGTGCTGCAACGGCCCGCCCTGCTGGCCGGGGAACACCGTCGAGTCGACCTTCTTGGCCAGGTCCTTGGTGCACAGGATGACGCCGCCCCGCGGACCGCCGAGCGTCTTGTGAGTGGTGGTCGTGACCAGGTCGGCGAACGGCACGGGGCTCGGGTGCAGGCCCGCAGCGACCAGGCCCGCGAAGTGCGCCATGTCCACCATGAGCTTGGCGCCGACCAGGTCGGCGATCCGGCGGAACTCGGCGAAGTCCAGCTGCCGCGGGTAGGCGGACCAGCCCGCGATGATCAGCTTCGGCCTGGCCTCCACCGCCAGCCGTTCGACCTCGGCCATGTCGACCCGGCCGGACTCGCGTTCGACGTGGTAGGCGACGACGTTGTAGAGCCGGCCGGAGAAGTTGATCCGCATGCCGTGCGTCAGGTGACCGCCGTGCGCCAGGTCCAGGCCCATGATCGTGTCGCCGGGCTGGAGCACCGCCGCCATCGCCGCGGCGTTGGCCTGCGCACCCGAGTGCGGCTGCACGTTGGCGTGTTCGGCACCGAAGAGGGCCTTCACCCGCTCGATCGCCAACGCCTCGATGACGTCGACGTGCTCGCACCCGCCGTAGTACCGGCGTCCCGGATAGCCCTCGGCGTACTTGTTCGTCAGCACCGATCCCTGCGCCTGGAGCACTCCCACCGGCGCGAAGTTCTCGGAGGCGATCATCTCCAGCGTCGACTGCTGGCGGTGCAACTCGGCGCGGATCTCGGCGGCGACCTCGGGGTCGAGCACGTCGAGGTCCTGGTCCAGAACTGTGGTGGAAACGGAGAGTGACAACGGCCAACCCTTCCGAGCGAGTTCCGTAATACGCAACCTGGTTCGCATTATGCAACTGCGGGCGCATCACGGTGCGGCTCGCCCAGGCCCGTTGTCAAGACCCCGTCGCACGGACGGAGGCACCCGGAACGGCAACGAGCCCCCGGCGCAGGCCGGGGGCTCGTTGTTCGTGAAAGTCTTTCACAGCACGGGATGCCCCATTCGGACGGACAGGTCGCGCGACGCCACCCGCAGCTCCTCGACGATCGCGGGCATGCGCTTCTGCGAGAGCCGGTAGGCCGGACCGGCGGCGCTGATCGCCGCGACGACGTCCCCCTGCGACCCGAACACCGGGACGGCGACCGCGTGCAGTCCCGCCTCCAGCTCCTCCATGCAGGTCGCGAACCCGTCCTCGGCGGTGCGCCGCAGCACGGTCCGCAGCCGGACGGGGTCGGTGATCGTGCGCGGGGCACAGGACTCCAGTTCGCCGGACAGCAGGCGATCCTGCTCCGCCGGCGGTGCGGCGGCCAGCAGGACCTTGCCGCTCGACGTCGCGTGCAACGGCGTGCGCTGGCCGACCCAGTTCTGCGCCGCGACCGCGGAACTCCCCCATGCCTGGCTCACGTTGAGCGCGACGTCGTTGTCGAGGACCGCGATGTTGACAGTCTCGCCCAGCCGTTCCGCGAGCGCGGTGCAGACCGGGCCGCCCACCCGGACGTAGTCGAGCTGACCGGTGACCGCGCCGGCGAAGCGGAGCATGCCGATGCCGATCCGGAACGGGCCGCGCTCGCCGTCCTGCTCCACGAGTTCGCGGGCCTGAAGTGTGTAAACGAGTCTGGACGCGGAGGACTTGTGCACCCCGAGCTCGGCGGCGATCTCGGTGATCCCCGCTTCCCCGTTGCGGGCCAGCAGCTCCAGAACGGCCACCGCCCGATCGACCGATTGCACCAGCGCCGGGTCGCGCGCCTCCCCGTTGTTGCTCATGACGCAACGGTATCCGATTGGAGCAACCACCTTGATCAGCCAAAACGCGTCTTGACTCGCTCAGGGATCCTGAGCCATTCTGCTGTTGCGTATCGCACATCGTGTTCCGTAATACGCAACGGAGGGGTTAGAGATGATCACCGCCTGCGCCGTGGACGACCTGCCCATCGGCGAATCCACGCGCATCTCCGGCGAGGTCGCCATTGCCGTCTTCAACGCGGACGGCGAGTTCTACGCCATCGACGACACCTGCAGCCACCAGGACGCCTCGCTGTCCGAGGGCTGGCTCGAAGGCTGCCTCGTCGAATGCCCGCTGCACGCCGCGAGCTTCGACCTCCGCACCGGCGTCCCGACGTGCCTGCCCGCCAAGAAGGCCGTGCGCACCTACCCGGTCGTGGTGCGGGACGGCGTGATCTACGTCGACACGGGAAGCCGCGAGGCCGTCGCGTGAAGACGGTCGCCGTGGTCGGCGCGTCGCTGGCCGGCCTGCGTTCCGTGGAGGAGCTGCGCAGGCAGGGCTTCGACGGCCGCATCGTGGTGATCGGCGAAGAGCCGCACGCGCCCTACGACCGGCCGCCGCTGTCCAAGGCCTTCCTCGCGGGCACCCTTCCCGCCGCGGACCTCACCCTCTCCGACGACGACTTCGACGCCGAGTGGCGACTGGGGATTCGCGCCGACCGCGTCGACGCTGAGACGGCTTCGGTCCACCTGTCGACTGGCGAGACGGTGCGCGCGGACGGCCTGGTGATCGCCACCGGCGGCCGGCCCCGCACGCTCCCCGGCACCTCGAACCTGGCGGGCGTGCACACGTTGCGCACCCTCGACGACGCCGTCGCACTTCGCGCGGATCTCCGGCCCGGCGCCCGAATCGTCGTCGTCGGCGCGGGCTGGATCGGCGCCGAGGTCGCGTCGACCTGCCGCTCGCTCGGCCTCGAAGTGACCGTCGTCGAAGCCGCCCCGATCCCGATGGAACGCGCACTCGGGCCGACACTGGGCTCGCTCTGCGCGGACCTGCACGCCGACCACGGCGTCGATCTGCGTCTCGGCGTCGGCGTCGCGTCCTTTGTGGACAACGGCACCCGCGTGACCGGAGTCGTGCTGCACGACGGCACCCACCTGCCCGCCGACGTCGTGGTGGCGGGCATCGGCGTGGAACCCGAGACCGGCTGGCTGCACGGATCTGGTCTCGCGCTCGACAACGGCGTGCTGTGCGACACCGGCTGCGTCACGTCGATCCCGTCCGTGGTCGCCGTCGGCGATGTCGCCCGCTACCGCACCCCGTCCGGCCGGCACGTCCGGCACGAGCACTGGACGAACGCCTCAGAACAAGCCACCGTCGCCGTCCGCAACCTGTTGGCGGGCACGACGATCGAGACCTACCGCCCGTCCGGTTACGTCTGGTCCGACCAGTACGGTGTCCGCCTGCAGCTGGCTGGCGAGACGACCGGCGCGGACGAGGTCGCGGTGATCGACGGCTCGCCGGACGACCGCAGGTTCGTGGCCGAGTTCCGCCGCGCCGGCCGGCCCGTCGGGCTCCTCGCGATGAACAACGCCAAGCTGTTCGGCCGCATGCGCCGCCAGCTCACTCCGGCGTGACTCACAGGGCATCCAGAAGTGCGGCCATCCGCTTCGCCAGGTGCGGCCGCACCTCGTCGCCCGTGAAGATCCACGGCTGACGCGCCTCCATCCCCGCCACCACCATCTCACCGACCGCGTCGATGCTCGGCCCGCTCTTGAGAAACGTCGCGACGGCCGGCACCAGTTCATCCCGCAACGCGACGCTCTCCTCCAACAGCCGGGTGTTCGCGACGATGTCCGTGTCGACGGGACCGGGGCACAGCACGCTCACGTCGATGCCGTGCTCGGCCACGTTGAGGCGCAACGACTCCGACAAGCCGACCACCGCGAACTTCGCCGTCGCGTAGAGCAGGTTCGGGTCGCTCACGAGCCCGGCGGCCGAGGCGGTGTTCACGACGTAACCCCTGCGGCGCTCGATCATGCGCGGCAGGAACGTCTGGACGCCGTTGATCACCCCGGTGAGGTTGACCGCGAGTGCCAGGTCCCACTTGTCGTAGCTCAACTCCTCGACCGCGGCGTGCGGCACGATCCCGGCGTTGTTGAACAGCAGGTCGACGTGCCCCAGCGCTTCCTCGGCCTCTTGCGCCGCCGCGGCGAATCCGGCGCGGTCCCGCACGTCCAGCCGATAGATCTCCACCGCCGTCACCCGCGACAGCTCCTGCGCGGCTCCGGCCAACGCCTCCGCGTCGATGTCGGCCAGCGCGAGGCGCACGCCGCGTCTGCCCAGCGCACGCGCGATGCCCAGGCCGATGCCTCTCGCGCCACCCGTGATGAAGGCGACCACGCCCGTCCACTCCCTCATTCAGCCCACCTCTATGTTGACCTGATGACACTGTGCTAGCCAACACAGTAGCCTGCTCAGCATGGAGATGACCCTCGGCAAGGTGCTGTCCACCGGCGGCCGGGCGACGCTCGGCGTACTGGTGGGCCTGCAGGTGCTGGACAGCGTCGACAACGTGATGTTCGTGGTCTTCGCGCCGGAGATCCGCGCGTCGCTGGGCATCAGCACGGCGGCGATCGGCATCGTCGGCGCGTTGGCCGGGGTGATGGTGGCCCTCGCCGCGCTCCCGCTCGGCCTGCTGGGAGACCGGCGCCGCCGCACGTCGATCGCGGGCGTCGCCACCCTCGTCTGGGCAGCGGCGGCCGGGTTCCTCGGCCTGGTCCAGCACCTCTGGCAGGCGGTCGCGGTCCGGGTCGTCGCGGGCATCGGCAAGGCCAACGAAGGTCCGATCCAGGCATCGCTGCTGGTCGACGCCTATCCCCCGGCCGGGCGCGGGCGGGTGCTCGGGCTGCACCGCGGCGGGCAGCCACTGGGCATCGTGACCGGCCCGCTGCTCGCGGCGGCGTTCGCGACGGTGATTCCCGAGGAGCACGAACCGTGGCGGTGGGCGTTCGCGTTCCTCGCGGTGCCGGCGGTTCTGCTGGGCCTCGCCGCACTCCGCCTGCCCGAACCACCACGGGAGACGTCGACGACCACACCGCGCGGCGCGTTCGGGAGGCTCACGAAGATTCGGACGTTCGTGCTGGTGATGGTCGCGCTGGGCACGTTCGGCATGTGCGTGACGACGGTGCCGATCTACCTCAACGTCGTCCTCGAAGAACACCTCGGCCAGGGCGTGGCGGCCAGAGGCATGATCACGTCGATCTGCGCGGCGGGCGGGCTCGCCGGCGCGGTTCTCGGCGGGGCGCTGAGCGATCGGCTGTTCCGCCGCAGCCCCAAGGCGTGCATCTACCTGGCGGCCGTGGCACTCACGTTGCTGGGCATCGGGTTCGCGGCGCAGGCGTATGCACCGGACGTCACCACTTATGTCGTCATCGGGATGGTCACGCAAGGAATGACGTTCGCGGGCATCGTGCCGTTGAGCCTGGTCGTGGCATCGGTGACGCCACAGGAGATTCGCGCCACGGCGTTCGCGCTGGTCGGCGTCTACCTGGCGCTGGTAGGCGGGCTGGGCGGGGCGGTGGTCACCGGTGTCGCGGAGTCGATCTGGGGCGTCCGGGCCGCCGTCGCCGTCACCGCTCCGGTGGCGTCCGTGCTCGCGGGTCTGGTCCTGGTCCTCGCTGCGCGTCACGTGCTTCACGACATCGCCCGAGTCGTACGATGATCGCCGTGAACTCCCCTGCGCCACGCCGGATCGACGAGATCGGTGACGAGAGCCGCCGTCGCATCCTGGACGCCGCCGAGGAACTCTTCGCCGAGCGCGGGTTCGACCGCACGTCCTTTGTGGACATCGCGAAGCGGTCCGGCATCAGCCGCGGCTCGATCCCCTGGCACTTCAAGAACAAGAACGGCCTCGTGATGGCCGTCGTCGAGCGCGTGGTCGAACGGATCTGGCCCGCCGAGCGCTACGAGTCGGTGCCGTCGCTCGCCGAGGTGTTCGGGGAGACCGCGGAACTCCTGCGCAGCGGCAACTCCGCGCTGGTGTTCATGATCCTGGTCGAGGCGCTGGGCAACCGCGGCGTGGTGCACGAGCAGTACCGGGAGTTCTTCGCCCGGCGGCGCGAGGGCATCGAGACCCTGCTGCGGCTACGACGTCCGGCCGACGTGGATCCCGCCACCGCGGCCGAGCAGGAGCGCGCCGCGGCCGTCGCGCTCAACGGCGCGCTCCTGGGCATCCACCTTCAGGCACTGGTCGATCCCGCCGACGTGGACCTCGACGCGGCACTTCAGTCCGTGGCGACGATGTTCGACAGGAACCTCGCCGACGTGTGGCGCACCTGATCCCGCAGGCGGCACCAGCACCGGTCCAACGTGACGGGCGCGATCAGCGTGAGGCCCGGGGTCTCCTCGATACCGCGAGCAAGCCGTTGAGCTAGAGCCAGCGTGCGCTCGTTGGCCGCGCGGAAGGACTCGACGCCGAACGCGCTGACCCGGCTGCCCGGAGTGGCGCGCACGAACTCGCAGTTCCCGATGAAAACCGTGAAGTGATACCTGAGTAGTACAAGGCGTTCTCGGCTACGCAGGTAGCGCACGCAGTGAGCGCCTCGGTACGACGATTTGCGCACGCCGTTTTCCTAGCGTTGCGGTGTGCTCAAAATCCGTTCTGTCCCAGCGGTTGTCGCCGGTGCGTTCCTCCTCTTCGGACTGGTGGGGTGGCTCGGCGGTCTGCATCTCGGCATGGACAGCGCGGTCTACCGTTCCGGGGCGCTGGCGGTGCTCAACGGCGAGGCGTTGTACGGGCACCTGACCGCGACGCCGGACTGGTGGGTGGACCTGCCGTTCACCTACCCGCCCATCGCGGCCGTCCTGTTCCTGCCGCTGGCGCTGCTGCCGATCCAGCTCGTGTGGGCGGTGTTCGCCGCCGGTACCGCCCTCGGGGTCGGCGCCGTGCTGCGCTGGAGCACCGGGCGGATGCCCTCCCTGCTCCTGCTCGCCCTGGCGTTCAGCCTCGAACCGGTGTGGCGGACGATCGGGTTCGGGCAGATCAACGTCGTGCTGATGGCGATGGTCGTGTTCGACCTCCTGCGCGCCAACAGGTGCTCCGGCGTGCTCATCGGAGTCGCCGCCGCGATCAAGCTGACGCCGCTGATCTTCGTGCTCCACCTGCTGGTCACCGGTCGGGTCAAGGAAGCGGGACGGGCGATCGCGACGTTCTGCGGCCTGCACCTGCTCGGGTTCCTGCTGCTGCCCGGCGACTCGATCCGGTACTGGGGATCGGCGATGATCGGCGGCAACAACGCCACGGGCAACGGCTACATCTTCAACCAGTCCTTCTCCGGTGCGGTGCAACGGCTCACCGGCGGCGCGGCCTGGGCACCGGTCCTGGTCGCCGTGCTCAGCGTGTGCTGCGTGGTCGTCGCGGCGATCCTGGCGCGCCGGACGTACCTGCGCGGTGAGCACCTCGCCGCTGCGCTGATCACCGCGTTCTGCGGGCTGCTGGTCAGCCCGATCTCGTGGTCGCACCACTGGGTGTGGGTGGTGCCGCTGGTGGCGTTGCTGGTCCGCAAACCGGGGGTCCTGCTGGTGTGGGTCGTCTTCACGTGGTGGTCGCTGTTCATCCCGTCCGGCAACGCCTTGCTGGACAACCTCTACGTCGTGGCAGCGCTCGCCGGAGGCGCGATCTGGTGGGCACGCGGTCGATCAGAGGGTGATGTACGTTCAGCGCGAACCGATGCGGGGGCGCTGTGGGGGCGGTGGAGCGGATGAAGGCGCGGCAGTTCTTCGCCACCGGTGCGTCCACGCTCTTCTCCGCGGATCGCCTCGTGCGGACGCCGGTGTCACCGGAATGGCGGCGCATCCGGCTGGTGCTGACCTACGGCGTGGCGTTGTGGGCCGTGTTCCTGAGCGTCGTCGCCCCGCCCGACCTGAGGCTCGACCAGCCGTCGATTCCGGGGTGGTGGTTGACCGGGCTCACCGTGGCGGCGGTGCTGCTGACCCTCGCGCATCCGTTGTGGGCGTGGCGGTTGATGGCGGTGCTGATGGTGCTGCCGCCACTGGTTCTCCAGGGGCTCGCCCGCGAGTGGGGCTGGCCGTGGACACCCGGCATGGTGGTCGGGGCCGCGGCGGTGCTGCTCGTCGTCGCCCAGAGCTACCGCCAGGTCGTGCTGGTGTGGGTGTTCATCTACACGATGGTCGTGGTGTGGCTGCACCTGTACGACTACCGGGACGTCTTCCTGGTGAGCGCCTTCGTCACCGGTGTGCTGGTGGTCGGCAACGCCATGCAGTTGCGGCGCATCGCCGAGACCGAGCGCAACGAAGAACATCAGCGCCGGCAGACCGAAGAGGCGCGGGCCGCCACCCTGGCGGAACGCGCGGTCATCGCCCGCGAGCTGCACGACGTCGTGGCACACCACATGTCCGTGCTCGCCCTGCGCGCGGGAAGCGCCCGCTACCGGTTCGCCGATCTGCCACCGGAACTGCTCACCGAGTTCACGGAGATGCAGGACACCGCCCGCGAAGGACTGTCGGAGATGCGCCGGCTGCTCGGTGTGCTGCGCAACGAGGACGGACGTGTGGAGACAGCGCCGCAACCGCGCGTCGAGGAGATCGCCGAGCTGGTGGACCGGTTGCGGGGCGCGGGAGTCGCGGTGTCGTTGCAGATCGAGGGGAACGTGCAGCGCGTGCCGAGCGGGGTGGCGCTGTCCGCGTACCGGATCGTCCAGGAGGCACTGAGCAACGCCGTCCGGCACGCTCCCGGGTCCACTGTGGACGTCCGGATCGCGGCGGACTCGGCAGAGCTGCGGCTGGCGGTGGACAACGGCGAGGCCGCGGAACCTCCTCCGCCACCGGACGACCGGACCAAGCACGGCCTGCTGGGGATGCGGGAGCGGGTGGCGACCCTGCACGGCACGTTCCGCGCGGGGCCGGGTGAACGGGGTGGATTCGTGGTGGCGGTCGCTCTGCCGCTGAACGGGAACGAGGGATGACCGGGGTGGACACGACGGTGCTGATCGTCGACGACCAGACGATGGTCAGACAGAGTTTTCGCGCCGTGCTCGCCGCACAGCCCGACATCACGGTCGTGGGCGAGGCGAGCAACGGCGTGGAGGCCGTGCACGCGGCCATCCGCGACCGGCCGGACGTCGTGCTGATGGACGTCCGCATGCCGATCATGGACGGCCTGGAAGCCACCAAGCAGATCCTCGGCAATCCTGACCTCGCCGACACCGTGCGGGTCCTCATGCTCACCACGTTCGACGTCGACGAGTACGTCTACGGCGCCCTGCGGGTCGGCGCCAGCGGGTTCCTGCTCAAGGACGCGCCGCTGGAGGACCTGGTCAACGCCGTGCGGGTGATCGCGGCCGGCAACGCCCTGTTCGCACCCGCCGTGACGCGCCGGCTGGTCGCGGAGTTCGCCGCGCGCAGGCCGGAGACGGTCAAGCCGGAACGCGCGGGCCGGCTGACCGCGCAGGAGTTGAAGGTGTTGCGGCTGGTTGCCCGCGGCATGTCGAACAGCGAGATCGCGGCCGCGCTGGTGATCGTCGAGCAGACCGCGAAGACCCACGTCAGCCGGGTGTTCGCCAAGCTCGGGGTGCGGGACCGGGCGCAGGCGATCGTCGCCGCCTACGAGATGGGCATCGTGGTTCCCGGCGAGTAAAACCAGAACGATTTCAGTTTCAGAACCGTTCTGACTATCGTGGAGACATGACAGCAGGACGACGCGACCGCAAGAAGGCCGCGACCCGCCAGGCGCTGGCCGACGCGGCGCTGACGCTCTTCCTCGAACGCGGCTACGACAACGTGACGGTGAAGGAGATCGCCGAGGCCGCCGACACCGCGATCGCGACGCTGTTCGCGCACTTCCCGGCCGGCAAGGAAGCACTGATCCTCGACGACAGCGGCGAGCGCGAGGCATCCCTGACGCTCGCGGTCCGCGAACGCCCGGAAGGCACCTCTCCGCTCGACGCCCTGCACGCGTTCTTCGCCGGCCGGGCGCCGTTCCGGGAGGACCTGCCCGAGGAGTACCGGCGCCGCATGGACCTGGTGATGAGCACCCCGGCGCTGTGGGCCTACGCCCGCACGGTCTGGGTCGTCTGCCAGGACACCCTCGCCGCGCTGCTCGCCGAGGCCGCCGGACTCGCGGAGCCGGACGACTCACTGCACGTGCTGGCCCGCTACGTCCTCGAGACACCCGACCTCGCCGCGGCCAGGCCCGACCGCAACGCGGCCCTCGCCGCAGCGTTCTCCCACCTCAAGCAAGGATGGCCAGGGCTGTGAACGTCCTCGTGACCGGCGGCAACGCGGGCATCGGCTACTTCACCGCCGAACAACTCGCCGAAGCAGGAGCGACCGTCGTGCTCGGCAGCCGTTCCCAGGCCAAGGCGGACGCGGCCGCCGCTTCGATCCGGGCCAGAATCCCCGGCGCCGTCGTCCGCCACATGCCGTTGGACCTCCGAGACCTGTCGTCGCTGAAGTCCTCAGTGGACGGTCAGGACCCCCTGGACGCGGTCGTGTTCAACGCGGGCATCGCGCTGGACGAACCGGTCCGGCGCACGAGCGCCGACGGCCACGAATTGATGTTCGCCACCAACCACCTGGGGCACTTCGCGCTCGCCTACTGGCTCGCCCCGCTGCTCACAACCGCCCGGTTCATCACCGTCGGCAGTTTCGCGACCCGTTCCGAGCGTCTCGACCTCGACGACCTGCAGTCCACCCGCGACTACGACCCGAAGCGGACCTACGGACGCTCCAAGCTGGCCCAGATGAGCTTCGGCTTCGAACTGGACCGCCGCCTGCGCGCCGTCCGCAGCAACGCCATGAGCGTCGTCGTCCACCCCGGCGGCGCCCTGGACTCCCTGACCCCCTCACGGCCGGGCGTCCACACCCGTCCCTCATCCACCCGGATCGCCGGACTTCTCTTGCACGGCAAGGACTCCGGCGCCCGGCCGGCGGTGCACGCGGTGCTCGATCCCCAGGTCGAGGGCGGGCAGCTCTGGGGCCCGCGCCAGTTCGGCCTGCGCGGCAAGCCTCATCTCGAGAAGCCGCACGCGCACATGACCGACCCCGAAACCGCCGCGGTGCTGTGGGAGAAGAGCTGCGAGCTGACCGGTCTCGACCTAGGCGAGGTCCTCAGCCTGTAGCTCCGCCCGCGACGACACCCCGAGCTTCCGCAACACCCGCGCCGCGTGCTGCTCGACGGTGCGCGGCGACAGGAAAAGCACGTCCGCGATCTTCCGGTTGGTGTGCCCGGCGACCAGCAGCCGGGCGACCTCCTGCTCGCGGGGCGACAGCTCGTCGCCGTACCCGCGCCTGCCCCGTCGCGACGGCTTGCCACCGCCGATGCCGCGCAGCTGGTGCCGGCACCGGGCCGCGTCACGGGTGGCGCCCAGGCCGTCGAACGTGTCGACCAGCGACGACAGGATCTCGGCCGCCTTCTCCTGGTCGGACGGCAGCAGGCAGGCGGCCTCGCGTTCGGCGACCAGCGCGGTGCAGTAGGGCGCGGGCAGCGCCGTGTACCGGTCAGCGGCCTCGCGGAAGAGCGACACGGCGTCGTCGAGCTGACCGCGTGCCTCCGCGAGCAGGCCGCGGCACCAGGCCAGGGCGGCGAACGCCATCGGGGCGTCCCTGCCCTCGATCCCGGCGGCGATCTCCTCGATCAGCGTCTCGGCGTCGGTCTCGCGCCCGGCCGCGAGGAACGTGGCCACGGCGACCGGGCCGAGTTCGGTCGCCCACACCCACACGCCCTTCGTGCGCACGATCGCCAGGCCGCGGTCGACGTCGACGCAGGCGCGGGTGATCTCGTCCTGCGCGAGCATCGTCCTCGCGAGCGCCGCGCAGCCCGCGATGGCGACCGGCGTGATCGACTCCTCGGGGGCGAACGCGCCGGTCTCGGTGAGGTAGCTGGTCGCCTCCGCCCACTCCCCCCGCGCCGTCGCCAGCGAGCCCAGGATCAGGCACAGCTCACTGGCCAGCGGAAACAGGTCGCGGTACTCGTCGAGCAGGTTCTCCGCCCGCTCAGCCAGGCCGTCCCAGTCGCCGGTCAGCCAGTCCAGGCGGGCTCTCGTCGCGTGGGCCGTGCTCGCGACGAACGGTGCGCCGCACTCCGCGGCGAACCGAAGGCCGTTGCGCAGCAGGTCGGCGCACAGGTCGAAGTGGCCGGTCGTGGTGAGCGCGTCGGCGAGGTTGCAGTGGGCACGGGCCAGCTGGCGCAGTTCGCCTGGCGTGGACGCGGGCGAGAAGTCCAGGGTGGACAGAACCTCTGGGTCGCCGAGGTGCATCCGTGAGCCGACCTGGTTGGCGTACAACGACATCCGCAGCTCGCGGTCGCCGGACGCCGCGCGGTCGCGCTCGACCCGGTCAAGCCACGGCTGGACCTCGCTCATCGGGGTCATGCCAAGGTAGGACAGTCCCAGCACGGCGGCACCCCGCGCGGCCAGGTCCGGTCGTTCGGCCAGGTCGGCGACGGCCCGTTCCAACTCGGCACGGGCCTCCTCGATGCCGCCTGCCTGTCGGATCAGCAGCACGCCGCGATAGTGCCGCACCTGGCCGCGGGCGGCCGTCGACAGGCGCCGGTCGGACAGCAGGCGCTCCAGCGTCTCGGTCGGATCCAGCTGGTCGAGGCCCTGGTGAGCGATCTGGCCGAGCTTGATCGCGAGCCGGTCGACGTCGGCCGCGGGCACGGCCGGGTCGAGCAGCAGCCGTTGCAGCAGAGCGGTGGCGGTGCCCGCGTCGCCGTTCTCGACGGCCCTGTCCGCGGCGGCCTCGCCGTAGTGCAGCCACGCCGACGTGCGCCCGGCGCGTTCGCTGTGCTCGGCGAGCTGGACCAGCGGACGCGGTTCTACCTGGTCGAGCACCTCGACCGCACGGTGGTGCAGCTCCTGGCGGTCCGGTCCGCTCAACGTGTCGTAGACGGCCTGCTGCGCCAGCGCGTGCCGGAAGCCGTACCGCCGTGCGTCGACCTCGTGCAGAACGTGGCCCGTCAGCGCGTGCGTCAGGGCAGCGCGGCTCTCACTGATCTCGGCCACCTCGCCGAGCAGTTCGGCCGACGCGGGCGCGCCGAGCACGGCAGCGGCCTGGACCAGCCGGGTGGCGGCGGCGGGCAGCGCGGCGAGGCGCTCGGCGATGGCGTCGCGCAGCAGCACCGGAACGTCCACGTTGTCGAGCAGCCGGCGAGCCGTGGCGCCGTCCGCGTGCACGGCGCCGGCGGGATTTCGCAACGCCCGCAACGTTTCCTCGACCACGAACGGGATGCCCGCCGTGCGTTCGTGCAGTTTGGCGGCGAACTCCGCGGACACGGTCTCGCCGTCGAGGATGGCCGAGGTCAGCGCCCGCACCTCGGCGACGTCGAGCGGTTCGAGTTCGAGCAACGCGCTGGTGATCCCGGTGGGCGGCCGGTACGCCGATCCCAGCGGGACCCCGCCCGGCACGTCCTCGCGCCGGTACGTGACCACGATGGACAGATTGGCCGGCGGATCGCCCATCAGGAACCGCAGCAGCTGCCGGGATCCGTCGTCGGCCCAGTGCAGGTCCTCGACGACCAGCAGCACCGGTCCGAGCACGCCGATCAGCTCGCGCATCGCCCGGAACAGCCGATGCCGGTCGGCGCGCGGATCGCCGGTCGGTGGAGGTGGCGCGGGCAGGTGTTCGGCGAGTTCCGGCAACAGTGAACCGAGCACGCCCGACACCGGGCTGAGCCGCGAGTGGTTGCGTGCCAGGCGATCCGTGCAGTCGCGCAGCGCCTCGAGCACCGCGCCGTACGGGAACGGCTCCCCCACCGGCTGGCAGTGGCCGATGAGGACGGCGATCGGGCCGAGATCCGCGTCCAGGAGTTCGCGCACCAGGCGTGACTTCCCGACGCCCGCCTCGCCCTCGATCATGACCACCGCGGGCTGGCTCGGCACGGCGGTGCGCAGCGCGCCGAGCTGGTCACCTCGCCCCACCAGCACCGGCGAGCTGGTGCGCATCAGTCCGCTGGGGTCGCAGCGCCGCGCCCTGGACTTCGGTGTCCGGCTCATCCGCACCGATGTTAGGTGAAAGACGGGTATCCCTACGTAGCGATATCCGGATTGTTCGCCGTTCCCGCTCGCCCGATGGTGATCGGCACGTGGTCGCCCACCCCTGCCGAGGCGGCCGGAGAACGGAGATCCAGAGATGCGACTTGATCGCACAACGCGCCTGCTCGCGGCAACAGGCATCGGCTTGGCCGTCGTGGCCGCGGTGAGCAGCCCAGTTTCCGCCCAGACGGGTTCGATCCAGACGGGTTCGATCCAGAAGACCGCCGAGCCCGTGGCGGGCAGCTACATCGTGGTGTTCAAGGACGGTGCCAGCGACGTTCCCACCACGAACGCCAAGGCGCTCGACCTCGCCCGCAAGCACGGCGGCAAGGTGAGCAACACCTACGTCGCGTCCGTGCGCGGCTTCGCGGTGAAGCTGGACGAGGCGGCGGCGCGCAGGCTCGCGGCCGACCCGGCGGTGGCCTACGTGCAGCAGGACGGCTGGGCGCGGATGTCCGACATCCAGACGAACCCGACGTGGGGCCTGGACCGGATCGACCAGGCGAACCTGCCCGTCGACGCGAAGTACACGTATCCGAACACCGCGCCGAACGTCACCGCGTACATCCTCGACACCGGGATCTACAAGGCGCACACCGAGTTCGAGGGCCGGGCCAAGGACGGCTACGACTTCATCGACAACGACCCGGACGCCTCGGACTGCCAGGGCCACGGCACGCACGTCGCGGGCACGGTCGGCTCGAAGACGTACGGCGTGGCGAAGAAGGTCAACCTGGTCGCGGTCCGCGTGCTCGACTGCTCCGGCAACGGCCAGTACTCGCAGATCATCAAGGGCATCGACTGGGTGGCCCAGAACGCGACGAAGCCGGCCGTGGCGAACATGAGCCTCGGCGGCGGCGCCGACTCCACTGTGGACAACGCGGTGAAGCGCGCGATCGCCGCTGGTGTCACGTTCGGCCTGGCGGCGGGCAACAACAACGGCAACGCCTGCAACACCTCTCCCGCCCGCGTGCCGGAGGGCATCACGGTGGCCGCCAGCGACTCGGCCGACAAGCGCTCGATCTACACCGGCGGGCAGGCGTCGAACTGGGGCTCGTGCGTCGACCTCTTCGGGCCCGGCTCGAACATCACCTCCACCAAGAACGGCGGCGGCACCACGTCGATGGGCGGCACCTCGATGGCCACCCCGCACGTCGTCGGTGCCGCCGCGCTGTACGTGTCCGCGAACCCGTCCGCCACCCCTGCCCAGGTTCGCGACGCGCTGGTGAACAACGCCACGACCGGCAAGATCACCGATCTCCAGGGTTCGCCGAACAAGCTGCTGAACATCAGCTTCATCGGCGGTGGCCCGGACCCCGAGCCGTGTGCCGCGGCCACCAACGGTGACGACGTGTCCATTCCGGACAACAACACCGCGGTGACCTCGTCGGTGACCGTGACCGGCTGCACCGGCAAGGCCACGACCACCACCGAGGTCAAGGTCGACATCAACCACCCGTACACCGCTGACCTGGCCATCGACCTGGTCGGTCCGTCCGGTGCGACCTACAGCCTCAAGAAGGCGCGTGGAGCCACCTCCTACGCCGGTGTGCACGAGACCTTCACGGTCGACGCGTCCGCCGAGAACCGCAACGGCACGTGGAAGTTGCAGGTGACCGACGTCTGGACCTACGACGCCGGGAACATCGACACCTGGACCCTGACGTTCTGACGACGCCCGGAAGGACTTCCCATGCACCGCACCACCTGCGGGCTCGCCGTTCTCGTCATCGCCTCCGCCCTGCTGGCCATCCCGGCTCAGGCGGCTGAGGCCGACTTCGTCAAGGCCGAGAACCCCGCGGCCGGCGGCAGTTTCATCGTGTCCCTCAAGCCCGGCGCCGCCGTCCAGTCGACGTCGAGCGCACTCACCCAGAAGTACGGCGGCAACCTCGACGCCGTGTTCTCCCACGCCATGCGCGGCTTCCAGGTCAGGAACCTGACCGAGGCCGCGGCACGGAAACTGGCGGCAGACTCCGCCGTCAAGGCCGTCTACCAGGACGGCACCGCGAAGGCGTTGGACGTGCAGGACAACCCGACGTGGGGCCTGGACCGCGTGGACCAGGCCTCACTGCCGCTGGACAAGAAGTTCAACTACCCCAGCGGCGGCGCGTCGAACGTGACGGTCTACATCACCGACACCGGTGTGAAGACGTCGATCGCCGACTTCGAGGGCCGCGCGTCCGTGGGCGCCGACTTCATCGAGGACGGCCAGAACGGCCAGGACTGCTCGGGGCACGGCACGCACGTGGCGGGCACGGTCGGTTCGAAGACCTACGGCGTGGCGAAGAAGGCCAAGCTGGTCTCGGTCCGCATGCTCGGCACGAGCTGCACCGGCAACGGCCCCGACTCGGCCGGTGTCAAGGCCATCGAGTGGATCACGGCGAACGCGCGGAAACCCGCTGTGGTCAACGCTTCCTGGACCTTCGACACCGCCGACATCGGCAACGACGCCATCGCCGGCATGGTCGCCTCCGGTGTCCAGATGGCCGTCGCGTCGGGCAACAGCTCGACCGACGCCTGCTCCACCGGCCCCGCCAAGATCGGGTCGCTGATCACGGTGAACGCGACCTCGTCCAACGACGCGCGTGCCTCGTTCTCGAACTACGGCACCTGCACGGACATCTTCGCGCCGGGTGACAACATCACCTCGCTGGGACTGAACGGCGGCAGCACCAACATGTCCGGCACGTCCATGGCCACCCCGCACGTCGCGGGCGTCGCGGCCCTGTACCTGTCGGCCAACCCGTCCGCGAGCCCACAGGCCCTGCGCGACGCCCTGGTGAACAACGCGACCTCCGGCAAGGTCACCAACCCGGGTTCCGGCTCGCCGAACAAGCTGCTCTACAGCGGTTTCATCGGCGGCGGGCCCAACCCGGAATGCGGCCCCGGCACCAACGGCGACGACGTGTCCATTCCGGACACCAACACCGCCGTGTCGTCCTCGGTCACGATCTCGGGCTGCACCGGCAACTCCACGGCCTCGGCAACAGTCAAGGTCGACATCAACCACACCTACACCGGCGATCTGGCCATCGACCTGGTCAGCCCGTCCGGCAAGTCGTACGTCCTCAAGAAGGCCGGCGGTGCTTCGTCCTCCGCCGGAGTCCACGAGACCTACACCGTCGACCTGTCCTCCGAGGCGCGCAACGGCACGTGGAAGCTCCAGGTGAAGGACATCTACACCTACGACACCGGCAACATCGACTCCTGGACCCTCACGGTCTGAGCGTCGCGCAACAGAACGAGCCCCGGAGCCGTGGTGGCTCCGGGGCTCTTCCCTGTTCCCCCAACGGGGCCTAGCGGGTGACGGTCAGCGTGAACGTCGTCGTGCCGGTCTTCCCGTCGGCCGAGGTGGCCTTGATGGTGATCGGGTAGGTGCCGGGCGGGGTGGAGAAGTTCGTGAAGATCCAGACGTTGCTGCTGCCGTTCTGGCCGATCGTGGCCGGGTTGAACGACATCTGGGCACCGGTGGGCACACCGGACGCGGTCAGCGTCAGGTTTCCGGTGCCACCACTGGCCTTCACCACGGTCTGGCCCAGCAAGCCCTGCTTGACGGTGGCCGACGACGGCGAAGCGGTCACCGTGACGTCACCGGTCGGCGGGTCGGTGCCCTCGACCGTGAGCGACACCGTTGTGGTGGCGGTCTTTCCGCCCGCGTCGGTGCCCGTCACCGTGATGCTGGAGGTTCCGGCGACAGCAGTCGTCGACACGTCCAGCGTCAGCTTGGACGAGCTGCCCGCTCCGACCGAGGTCGGCTGGAACGTCGCCTTCACACCGCTGGGCACACCGCTTGCCGACAGGTTGATCGTCTGACCGCCGCCGGTGCTGGAGATGGTGGTGGAGACGTACTTCCCCTTGGCCGCCTGCACACTGCTCGGCGACGCCGACAACGTGAAGTCGCCCGGCTGCGGGTCGCCGCCACCGGTGACGGTCAGCGAGAACTTGCCGGACGCCGTCTTGCCGCTCGACGTCGTCCCGGTGATGCTGACCTCGTAGGTGCCGTTCGGTGCCGAGGTGGCGGCGTCGAACGTGACCTTGGCCGAGTTGCCGGTGGTCACCGACGTCGGCTGGAAGACCGCCTTCACCCCGCTCGGCAGACCGGACGCCGACAGCGTGGCGTTCTCCGCGCCACCGGAACCGGCCGTCGTGGTGATGCCCGCGGACAGCGTCTTGCCGGCCGCGACCGAACCGCTGCCCGGCGCGACGGTCAGCCCGAAGTCGCCGACCGGCGGCTGCGTGCCGACCTCGGTCTTGACCCAGTCGCCCATCTCGTTGTCCAGGCGGCCGTAGACCGAGTACCACTTGAAGTCCGACCGGCTCCACGACGCGACGCCGTAGATCTTGCCGTCGAAGATCAGCGGGCCGCCGCTGTCACCGGGCAGGATCGAGATCCGGCCGTCGGAGTACCCGGCGCAGATCATGGTCGCCGACTTGAAGCCCGCGCCGACGCCCTGGCAGACGCTGTCACCGTTGACGACCGGCAGGCTCGCCTTGTCGAGGGTGACGTCCTGCGAGTTGTCGTTGAAGTCCTTCTTGCCGTAGCCGAAACCCAGTCCGGTCTTACCCGGCGCGGCACCACCGGAGTCCGCCGAGGTGGCGAACTTCGGATACGCGGCACCGCCCTTCAACGCGATGTCGCGGTCCACGGTCACGACGGCGACGTCGTAGCCCTGGTCGAAGTTGACGTACTTCGGGTGCTTCTTGTAGCTGACCACGTTCACCGCGAACCCGGTGCCGTTGCCGTTGTTGTAGTCCTTGAGGTCGTCGAGCCCGTAGACGAACTTCTTCTCCCCCTGGGCATCCGCGCAGTGCGCCGCGATGAGGATCTTGCGCGGCGCCACGACGGTGCCGGTGCAGGTCTGTCCCTGCGGCCGGGTGCCGCCCTCCCGGATGCCGGCGATGATGCCGGGGAACTCGCTGACGGTCGCGTTCTGCCCGCCGACGAACATGGGCGAGGCGTCACCGAGGTTGGCGGGGACGGTGTCCCCCAGGTAGTTCGCCGCAGGGGCGTTCTGCGGGGCGGCGTGCGCGATGCCGAGTGGTGCCAGCACCGTGGCCGCGGCAAGGGCCAGCAGACCCCAGGACCGTGGTGTTCTCACGTTGGTTCCTCTCCGGATCTCCGAACGCCCACCTCAGGGCAGGGGTGGTGGGCTTGCGATCACTCTCGGAGCACCGCCGGTGAGGAACAATCAGGGTCGGCATCCGTAGGGGTACGGAACTTTCTCGCCACTACGGTCTGCGGAAGATCGTGATCGAGTGGCCGACATCGTCGATCGGCGTGCTGGTGGCGATCAGCGCCAAGAGCTGCTCGTCGGCCTTCGCGATGGCGGAATCCGAGATCACCAGCAGCCCGTGCACCTGCTCCGGCGGCACGGTGCGCGGGTCCTCGGCGCGGATGCCGTAGTACTCCGGCACCCCGGCTCCCTTGTAGATGAGCCAGGTCCGCTCACTCGGATAGCGCTTCAGCCGTTCTGCCAGCCGCCCCAGGTCCTGTCCCCAGTCGACGTTCGAGTCGTGCAGGTGCTGGTGGGTCTTCGCCGGGCCGCCGAACGCCTCGTTCGAGTAGGGCAGGTAGTACGGGAACGCGGCCAGCGAACTCACCGCGGCCACGGCGACGGCGGCGATCGCCCAGCGTCTGCGGGTCGCGACCACGGCAGCCGCAGCGACCGCCAGGAACATCGGCACGAAGATCGCGTACCGCACACCGAGGTCGCGGCTGCCCATCATGGCCGCCGCCAGCAACACCGCTGTGGGAGCGAGAACGTACGGTGCCGCCGCGCGCAGTTTCGCCATGGCGACGATTCCGGCGAACCAGAGCACGAGCGCGCCCAGCGGTGTCTTCACCAGCAGCGCGGCGGGCAGGTAGTACCAGCGCGAGCCTTCGTAGTGCTCGCCGAACAGGTACCCGCCCCAGACCCGGTTCTCGAAACCGAGCTGGACGCCCATCCCGTCGAGATACGGCCCCGGGAACGGCGCCAGCGGATCCACGGCGACGTAGGACGCCCACACGACGGCGACCGCGATCAACGACATGGTGGCGACGCCGCGCATCCGGTGTGTGCGGAAGACGAGGAACAACAGCATCGGAACCGCTGCCAGCGCGTTCATCTTCGTGGCCAGTGCCGCGCCGAGAGCGAGTCCGGCGAGCCACACGCAGCTCGGGTGGTGGCGGGCGCGCCACAGCAGCCAGGCCGAGGTCAGCAGGAACCCGGCCGCCGGAACGTCCAGCGTGGCCAGCGATCCGTGCGCGATGAGGTCCGGCGAGAACGTGTACAGGCCGAGCGCGACGAGTCCGCCGGCGTTGCTGGTGAGGTCACGGGCGAACAGGAGCACGACGATCCCGAACAGCAGTGTCAGCACGATCATCGGCAACCTGGCCAGCAGCAACAGGTGCTGCGGATCATTGCCCGACTCGTAGAGCACGTGCCGGCCGAGTTCGGTCTGGTCGCCCTGGAAGCCGGGATCGAGGCGCGGCCCGGCGAAGACCAGGCCGGTGGCCATGATCAGCTTGCCCAGCGGCGGGTGTTCCGGGTTGTACCGCAGGCTGTGCTGGTCGAGGTAGACGGCCGCGGTGCCGACGTAGACCGGCTCGTCGATCGTCGGTGACTGCCGCACCGCCGTCGTGATCATCGCGATCGCCATCTGGGCCAGCAGCACGGCGGCGACCAGCGCGAACAACCACCGGCGGTGCGCGACCGGTGGCTGTTCGCCGGAGCGCACCCGGATGGTGCGAGGCAGCTGGATCGTCGCGGGCGCCAACCGGGGTCCTTTCACGTGCGTGAACAAGCCCGACACTCCGGAAACGGGATGCCCGCCGGTTTGGTTGTCAAAGCCTTTCGCTACAGATCGTTGCGAAAGACCCTGTCGACTTCCGCTACACGTTGTAGCTTTACTGGCCACGCACCTGACCCGGGAAGGATCAACCATGCTCAGATCCAGCCGTCCCGCCATGGCCGTCCTGGCGGCACTGGCCGTCACGATCGGCGCTCTCGAGAGCATCCCGTTCCCCGCGTTGCCGCTCCTGCAACGGGAACTCGGCCTCGACCCGGCTCAGGCCGCGCTGCTCTCCACCACGCTGATCATCACGTCCGCGATCACCATGCCGATCGTCGCCAAGATCGCCGACGACCGCGGCGGCCGCCGGACCCTGCTGGTGCTCACCTGGTGCATCGTCGTGGGAGCCGTCCTGTCAGCGTTCGCCACGACGTTCCCGGTGATCCTGCTCGGCCAGTTCCTCCAGGGGCTCGGCGGCGGCATCCTGCCCGTCTCGTTCGTGGTGGCGCGCGAGCTCTTCACCGATTCGACCCCGGTGGCGGTCGGGTGGCTCACCGGCCTGTTCACGGTGGGCACCGGCCTGGGCGTCCTCGCGTCCGGCCCGCTGGCGGACGCGTTGTCACGGCAGTGGATGTTCCTGCTGCCGGCGTTGATCGTCTCGGCGGTCGCGATGATCGCGCCCTTCGTGCTGCCCGGCCGCACCCAGGTCCGGACGGCACGGCTGGACTGGCCGGGCGGCGTGCTGCTGGCGTTGACGCTCACGACCCTGATGCTGACTCTCTTCCTCGGCGCACTGGTGCTGCTCGCGCAGACCCTCGCGCTCGGCACCGGATGGGTCCTGGTCGAACGACGAGCCGCGCACCCGATGGTCGACCCGCGCATCCTGCGCACGCGCGGGGTGTGGACCGCGAGCATCACGGCCGGAGCGCTGGGCGCGAGCTACTCGGCGACGTATTTCCTGGTGCCCCAACTGCTTTCGACGCCACGCTTCGGCGCGACCGCGACGGACATCAGCCTGTACCTGTTCCCCACCGTGCTCGTCGCGGTCGTGGTCGGCCCGGTGTCCGGACTGCTCGTGCGCAGGGCCGGTGCGCGCGCCGTGGTGTTGGCCGGGCTGGCTCTCACCGCGTTGGGCACGCTGTTCATCTCGGTGTGGCACAACGAGCCGTGGCAGATCGTGGTGAGCATGCTGGTGACGCTCGGCCTCGGGGTCGGTGCCGCGTCCACCGCCACCTACACCAGCGTCATCGCCTCGGTGGGCGAGCAGGACACCGGCGTGGCCGCGGCGACGTGCGGGATCGCCCGTGCGGTGGGGGCGGCGCTGGGCGTCCAGGTCGCGGCGGCGCTGCTCACCGGCACGGGCGCGTTCGAGGTGGGCTTCCTGGTGGCGGCCGTCGTGGTGCTGCTGCCGCTCGCACTGCTGGGTGGCATCCCAGGGCGGTCCGATGAACGGAAAATTCGTTCGGGGGTGGCCGCGACCCAGGTCTAGCCTGCGGGAATGCCGATCGAGGACGTTGACAGGATCGCCGCGGAGACCGGTTTCTCCGGTGTGGTCTCGATCGACCGCGCCGGAGAGGTCGAGTTCGCGAAGGCCTACGGGCTCGCCAACCGCACCTACCAGGTGCCGAACACGCTGGACACGAGGTTCGGCATCGCCAGCGGCAGCAAGGGTTTCACCGCCCTGGTCGTGCACTCCCTGATACGCGACGGCGTGCTGAAGCTCAGCACGACCGCCCGATCGCTGCTCGGCGACGACCTGCCGTTGATCGCCGACGACGTGACGGTGGAGCACCTGCTCACGCACACGTCCGGCATCGGCGACTACCTCGACGAGGAAGGCGACCTGCAGTCCAACGACTACTTGGTCGGCGCCGTGCACGAACTGACGACCACCGAGGCGTTCCTGCCGTTGCTGGACGGGATTCCCACGAAGTTCAAGGCCGGCGAACGGTTCGGCTACTGCAACGGCGGTTTCGTGGTGCTCGCACTGCTGGCGGAACGGGCCGGCGGCGCCGGCTACCACGAGCTCGTCCGCGAACGCGTGCTCCGCCCGGCCGGCATGACGCGGACCGACTTCCTGCGCGCCGACGAACTCCCCGCCGACGCCGCCGTCGGCTACCTGGACGGGATGGACCGGTCCAACGTCTTCCACCTGCCGGTGCTGGCGACCGGGGACGGCGGCATCCACACCACGGCCGCCGACATGTCCACGTTCTGGCGCGCGCTCTTCGCCGGCGACATCGTGACCGACGTGGACGAGATCGTCCGTGCTCGCGTCGACGTGCCCTCGGAGTCCATGCGCTACGCCCTCGGTTTCTGGCGGCACGAGACCACCGACGAGGTGATCCTGATCGGCGGCGACGCCGGTGTGTCGTTCAAGTCCACCCACGACCGTCACACCAGCACCACCCGCACAGTCCTTTCCAACACCGCGCCCGGCGCCTGGCCGATCGCCCGCGCGATCATGTGACAGCACTGTTCTGAACGGGTGACGGATGCGAACATGTGTTCGTGAGCACCCCGATCCTGCATGCCGACCTGGACGCGTTCTACGCCTCCGTCGAGCAGCGGGACGACCCGAGCCTGCGCGGCCGTCCCGTGATCGTGGGCGGCGGCGTGGTGCTGGCCGCGAGCTATGAGGCCAAAGCATTCGGAGTGCGCACCGCGATGGGCGGCGGACGCGCCCTGAAGCTCTGTCCACACGCGATCGTCGTGCCACCGCGCATGTCCGCCTACTCCGCCGCCAGCAAGGCGGTGTTCGAGGTGTTCCGCGACACGACACCGCTGGTGGAAGGCATTTCGATCGACGAGGCGTTCCTCGACGTCGGCGGCCTGCGCAAGATCGCCGGCCCACCGGAACTGATCGCCGCACGGTTGCGGGCAGCCGTGCTGGCGGACGTCGGCCTGCCGATCACCGTGGGAGTGGCGCGGACGAAGTTCCTCGCCAAAGTAGCCAGTGGCGTCGCGAAACCGGACGGCCTGCTCGTCGTGCCGGCGGACCACGAACTCGATTTCCTGCACCCGTTGCCCGTCGAACGCCTCTGGGGCGTAGGCGACGTCACCGCGGCCAAGCTGCACGCCCTCGGCATCCGCACGGTCGGCCAGGTGGCGCGGCTCGACGAGAACGACCTGGTCTCCATCCTCGGCCGGGCAGCGGGCAGGCACCTGCACGCGTTGGCGCACAACCACGATCCCCGTCCAGTCCAAACCGGACGACGCCGCCGCTCGATCGGTTCACAACGGGCGTTGGGCCGCAAGGAACGCACGCACGAGGACCTGGAAGCCATCCTCGCCTCGCTCATCGACGGCATCTCAAGACGCCTCCGCACCGCCCACCGCGCGTGCCGCACCATCATCCTGCGCCTGCGTTTCGCCGACTTCACCCGAGCGACCCGCTCCCACACGCTGCGACACCCGACCACCGACACGGAAGTGCTGCTGACAGCGGCAAAGCAGGTCCTCGACGCCGCGATGCCCCTCATCGAGGCCCGCGGCATCACCTTGCTAGGGGTATCCCTCACCAACCTGCAGAACGACACACCAATGCAGATGACGCTCCCGTTCGAGGAGACCGAACCCGGCGCCCTGGACGCCGCACTGGACCACGTCCGGGACCGTTTCGGCGGCTCCTCGGTGACCAGAGCAGCACTGCTGGGCCGCGACCCCGGAATCTCGGTACCACTGCTCCCCGACTGACCCCATACGCTCCGGCCATGCGACTGCACGTTCACCAGTGGGGCCAGGGTCCACGCGTGGTGCTGGTGCACGGCGGCGTGCTGGGCGGCCGCGAAACCTGGCGAGCCCAGCGCCCGCTCACCGACCGCTGGACCCTCTGGCCCCGGACCGCCCAGGCCACGGCCAGTCGCCCCCAGCGCGCCAAGACTTCGACCCGGAAGCCGCCCTGGTCGCCGACCAGCTGCTCGACCAGCCCAGCCACCTCGTCGGCCACTCCTACGGCGCCATCGTCTCCATGTACGCGGCAGCCTTGCGGCCGGACAACGTCCTGTCCCTGACCATCGCCGAACCACCAACCACCGCCGTCGCACGCGGCATCCCAGCCGTGGACGAGTACGCCACCGCCATCCGCTCCCTGATCGACTCCGACCTGACCCCGGCCGAGGGGCTGCGCCGCTTCTTCACCATCGCGGGCGTGCCGGTCGAAGTCCCAGACGAGCCACACCCCACGTTGCTCAAGGGCATGCGGCAACTGCTGGGCGCCCGCTCCCCGGACGAAGCCGACCCGCCACTGTCCGCGCTCCGCGACGCCCCGTTCCCGATCCTCGTGGTCTCCGGCGGCCACAGCGAGGCGCAGGAGATCATCTGCGACACGATCGCCCGCGAGACAACCGCCTCACGGGCAGTGTGCCGAGGCCGCGACCACCTGGTACCGGAAGCGCCCGATTTCAACGCGGTACTAGAACGCTTCCTGTCCGCTCCTTCCTTCTTTCACCCGAACGAGCCCGTATCATGGACCGATTCCAAGCCATAGCGTCGAACGCGTGACGACCATGAACTCCACCGCGTACAGCCGAGACCTGGGCGACGAACTCCGCCAGTTGCGACAGCGGTACACCGGCCTGCGAGGCCGTGGACTAGCCGTCCAACTCGGCTGGGACCCCAGCAAGGTCTCCAACGTCGAGCACGGCAAGATCCGCGCCAGCGAGTTCGACCTCGCGCAGTACCTCACCGCCTGCGGCAAGGACATCGACTTCATCGAGGACTTCTTCCGCCGCTACCGCAACGCCTTCGACCCCTACTTCGTCCAGGAACCCACCAACCTCCGCACCCTGGCGATGTCAGAAGCGTCCGCCACCAAGATCACGGCCTACGACGTCCTCACCGTCCACAGCCTCCTGCAAACCCCGGCCTACACACGCGCACTCCAAGCCGCGACCCACGAAGGCGGCACGACCGAGTACGACCGCCAAGCCGTGATGCGCCGCCCAACCAGCCCCGAATGCGTGTTCTACCTGCACGAGATCGCTCTGCGCATGCGACTGGGCAGCGAACAGGTGATGCACGACCAGCACCACAAACTGCTGGCCCACGCCAACCTCGTGCGCATAGTGCCCATCGAGGCCACCACCGCCGCCTTCCAGTCGAAGTGCACGCTGTTCGAGTTCGACAAGTCACTCCCACTCGTCTACGCCGAATCCGGCCACGCCAGGGTTTTCACCCAGGACGAAGCAGCGGTGGACCGCGCCGAAAAGCTCTTCGACCTCCTGGACTCCGTGGCCCTGGACGAAAAACAGACCCAGCGCAAGCTGACCGAGTACACCAGCCAGCTAGCGCCGGTCCGCGCCCTGACAGTCCGTCAGTAGCCGTACACGAGGTCGAACGCCAGCTGCGGGTCGAACTTCCCGGCATCCACACCAGGCGCCTTCCCGCAACGCCCATCGGAATCACCAGGCACCTTGACCCACAACAACATCTCAGCCCCACCCCCGACCCGAGCAGGCGTCCCGAGCTTCCGCCCACCGGGGTTGCACCACTCCCCGTTGTGCCCGTTGCCGTTACGACTGGTGTCGACAACGTACGGCTTCGCATACCCAGGCAACGCCCCACTGACCGCGTTGCCATACGTCGTAGAAGCCGCCGTGGTGTGGTAATTCGACACGTTGATCGAGAACCCGCGAACGTTCCGCACACCAGCCGCATCAAGCCGCGCCGCCATCGTACCAGCGGGCACCCACTGCGCATTACCGGCATCGAGGTACGCCCACGTGTTGGGCGCCTTGGCCTTGAACTGCTCGGTGGCGTACTTGATCATCGCCGTCCGCTCGGCAACCTTCCCACCGTCCATGCAGCCGAAGTCCGCCAAGGAGTCCGGCTCGATCACCACGACAGCGGGCCGCGCCCCAATCCCCTCAGCAAACCCCTTGATCCATTCCCTGTAGGCCTCCGGCGTACCGGCACCACCCCCGGAGTGCCCACCACACGCGTCACGCCCAGGGATGTTGTAGGCGACCAGAACCGGGAGCTTGGTGCCGGTTTTGTTGACGTAGGCCGACACAGCAGGCTTGATGTCACCACTCCACGCACCGAACCAGCGCGCGATCGGCTTGCTGGAGATGTTCGCCTTGATCGCCGCCTGACGGCCATCGCCAGCGTGATCACGCACCCACACAGCAGGATTGGAGTCCGGGTCGACATAAAACCCGTCAGTCAGACTGACGGGACTGGCCGCGTGCGCCGCCGGTGCCGCAACCACCACCGCCAAGAGTGCCACCACAAGTGCTCTAATCATGCCCAGCACCCTCACGCAAACCGCTTAAGCGACGGTAAGTCGCCGCGATGCCGCAGGCGAGCACGCGATGCCGCAGGCGAGCACGCGATGCCGCAGGCGAGCGCCCAAGCGAAGGCGAAGCCGAGCACACAGGTAGTGGTGGTGGGCTCCCCCGTCTAGCGCTCCTCAGCACTTGCTGCGGCACGCTCTGGCGCGCTAGACGGGGGAGCCCACCACCCAAACGCAACCACCTACGCAACGCGCCTCCGCCCATAGCAACAGGCGTGCCATCAACCCGCGCACGGCGTAGGAGGGGCTCTTTTGGGAGTGTCGGGGG